>JAAYVL010000126.1 GCA_012517205.1 Verrucomicrobiota bacterium | reverse complement strand
GGTTCACAACGCCATCGTTCCGCCGCCGCCGCTGTTGAAATCTCAGCAAGCGGCTGAAACGGCAAGGGTTAAGAAATCGAAGCCCGCCGCCGCCCCGGCATCCACCGCCGCCCACAAGACCGTTCCTTCTCCGTCCTTTCGAGTCATGTACAAGGGGAGTACATCGGGAGCCCGGCAGGAGTACATGGAAAATAAGCATGAGTCCCCTTTGAGCCTCCTTTGTACACCCGTTGTACACAGCCTAATGGGAGCGTTAGGCTGGCTGGGGCGGGTGGGGCGGGTTTGGGCGCGGGCCTGAGCCGGAATGGAGGAATGGACGAGTCGCGGATGATGTAAAAGGATGTTCCAAGGCGGGAGGGAGTGGACGCGAACGTTCGGCAAAGCCGGAACGGGCGGCGGGGTGTTGTCGTGCGCCGTGGTTCTTCGGTGGGATGGGGCCAAGACTGGCGGGGGCATTTCCCCTCCCGGGCGGGGGTTGCCGAAAGGTGACTGCTTGCGTTGCCCCCATCGCAGGCGGCGTATTCGCCCGGTTGGGATGAGGCTGGTTGAAGATTTATTCCCAGGCTATGCGCGCCGAGTGAATGATTGACGGGATGGGTTCAGGAACCTGTTCAAGGGCGTTGGTTGTGTGGATCAGGAACCGGGGCAGTTGGGGCGGCGGGTTGGGAAATATCGTTTCTCCCTCATCTCCCGAAACCCAGGCGCTGCTAACAAGGGGCTCTGCCTGGCCTGGCGCAAGAACGCAGATTGAGCTAGGCATCCGCCTGGGGATTTGCTAGCTTGGGGTTGCTTAAATCTCCGGGCCATAACAGACAGCAGGATTTGGCGCCCGGCAGAGGCAGGCCGTGGAATGATTGTTAATTATGACCGAAATTAGACTGAAGAAAGGCGAACCGGTAGAAAAAGCCATTCGCCGGCTTAAGAAGAAACTGGACCGCGAGCAGACGTTGCAGCAGTTCCGGATGCGTCGGCGTTTTGAAAAGCCCAGCGCCAAGAGGCGCCGCAAGGAAAAGGCGGCCCGGTTCGCGGCGATGCTGAAGGCCAGATATGCTGATGAGTGAGCCGGGGGGCTCCGCTTTCGGAGGAGGCCGCCGCCGCTCGCGGCCGCCGGGCGGCAAAAACGCGCGCAACAGCAAGGGGCGCAAAGGCCGGGGCAGCCGCAAACGCAAACACGAGCCCTTGCTGCCGCAACCGGTGATTCAGGCCTCGGGCGCCGTGCGGTGCAAGCTTTGCGGTCATCCGGTTGATCCCAAGCGGCTGCATTTTCACATGGTCAGGTTTCACGGCGCCGCGCTTCGTCCTCCGCCCCCTTAAGCCTCCCACCGCTCCGGCGGGAGCAATCGGCAACCAATCCTGCCTGGCGCATAACCCGCCGCCCAACCGGCGCGGGCCTGGCTGATCCGCCGGTTCGAACAGGCGCCCCGTTTCCGGATTGCCGGTTCGCCGGGGCCGCGGGGCCCGCGGACGGCGGCAATCTCCTCAGGTCTCCAACACGGCGGCTTCCGCCTCCTGAAGCGCCGCGCGTTTCTTATCCTGCCGTTCCCAGTACCAGGCCACCCAGATGCAAACCTCGAACAGCGCCTGCAAGGGCACAAACATGATGACCTGGGTGATCACTTCGGGCGTGGTCAGGACCGCGCCCAGAAAGAGATTGACGACGATCATATAGCGGCGCGCCTTGGACAGGATCGCATAATTGAGAACCCCGATCTTGACCAGCGTGAGAATGACCACCGGCATCTCGAACCCCAGTCCCATGCCCAGCATGAACTTGCAGACAAAGCTGATATAATCGTCGGCCCGCCATTGGAACGCGGAGAAGCCGAGCCATTGCGAGTATTTCTGCGAGGCGGCCAGCGCCAGGGGCATGAGAAAGAAATAACAAAACGCCACGCCCACGAGAAACAGGCCCAGGCCGCAGGTCAGCCCGCGATAGACGTATTTCCGCTCCTTCATCTTGAGGGCCGGAAAGACAAACGCGGCGACAAAGTAAAAGATGAACGGCGAGGCCAGCACTATGCCGCCGTAGAGGGCTACCTGGAAGGCCACAAAGAACCCGCTCGCCGGGCTGAGATTGATCAGGTCAACGTGGATGCTCTGCGCCCGCTCGGTCAGCGCGGGATGGTCGTCAACCTGCCACGTGAGCACCTGGTTGGTGCCCAGAAGGGCCGGGGTAATCCGGACCGCGACGGAGCGGTTGGTGCCCAGGGCCAGCGCGCTCTGCTGCTCCGGGCTGAGCGGGAACGCCCCCAACCGATTCGTGCCAAAGAAGACCGTCACCACCTGGCTGCCGCCCGAATGAGGAGCGCGGGTTTTGGTGAGCGGATATTTGAGGATGGAAACAACGTAATTGCCGGCAATCAGGCAAAGCAGAATGCCCACGCCCAGGGCGACGACGCTTTTGATGAGCACCCACCGCAGGTCTTCGAGGTGCTCCAGGAAAGATTTTACCGGGCCGCCTTCCTCTTCCTCGGGGGTATCAAGGCGTTCCGCCTCGGGGTCTTCCGCCATAGCTGGAACCGTTCAGCGACTCAGGCCTGGGTGCCAGACGTGGAAGAGGGGGTGGTGGACGGTGAGGACTCGGGCGGCGACGGCGGCGTGGTGCTGGCGGGCAGGCGGGTGGGGGGCGGCGGCGAGGTATCGTCCATTGCGTTGGAAATCTCGTCCGTGACCTCGCGGGTCGCTTTCTTGAATTCCCGGATGCCCGTGCCCAGCCCCTTGGCCAGTTCCGGCAGCCTTTTAGCCCCGAATAATATGAGCACAACGGCCAGGATCAGGACAATTTCCCAGCCGCCGAGCATTCCTGCAAACATCACATTCATATCTTAGCAAACAGTGCTTAAGTAGCCTAACCTTGCCCCGAACAATAGTAAAGCGGCAAACGCCCCCCACCCGCGCCCCCCCCACAGCCGCCGCTGGCAGAGGCGCAGGCCCGCCCGCGCCCGCCGCGCGGGTTCAGCGCACTCCGGTTCGCCGGCACCGCGGTCCCGTTGCCCGCTTAGTGGCCCGGCGCGGTCAGGACAATAAACTCATCCCGCCGGTTCAACCGCCAGGCCGCTTCGTTGTGCCCCGGATCCGCCGGCCGGTCTTTGCCGTAGCTGATGGTATCAATACGCGTCGGCGTTATGCCCAGGCGGACAAGCTCCTCGCGCACTGCCAGGGCGCGGCGCTCGCCCAGGGCGTGATTGTATTCTTCCGTGCCGCGCTCGTCGCAGTTGCCCTCCACGCGCACGGCCTTGACCGCGTTGGCCTTCAGATAGTCCGCCACCGCGCTGATCTTGGATTTCTCGCTGCTCCGGATGGCCGAGCTGTCAAAGTCGAAATAGACCGTCTCGGTCTTGAGGGTTTGCGCATCTTCCAGCCAGCCTTGATGGCTGCCGGCGTCACCAAAAGGAATGCCCTCGCCGGGCAGGCCAGAGACTCCTTCCCCGGTCCTGAGACGGTCGCCATCTTTCAGGCCGCCCAGGGAAGCATCGCCGATCTTGCCGGCCTTGGATCCCGGCAGCGCGGTGGTGTTGACGGGCTTCTTGCGGCAGCCGGAGGCGGCCATCGTGAGCACCAAGCCGATTACCAATAAACTTACAAACTTGTTCCGTTTCATCTTTTCCTGTCTTTTATGCGGGCTTATTTAGCCCAACTGGGTTGTGATTGCGAGCCTATTCCCGAAATTCGGGAAACATCTTTAACTTGTTTTGTCGGCACGTCAAGCAGGGAGAGTACGTAATTCCCTCCCCCCCGCCGACGGCAAAAGGCCAGCGTCCGGGAGTTCGGCGCCCACGAAGGGTCTTCGCCCTCCACCAACGACACGGCGGTGCCGCCCCCCGCCGGCACGACACAGATCTGGAAGCCGGACCGGTATTGCGCCGTGAACGCAATCCACTGGCCGTCCGGCGACCAATCCGGCTCCGTCGGGCTGGGCATCCCGCTGGTGCCCAGCGGCTGCATCGTTCCTCCCGCGGGGGAGATTTTGCACAGCGTTCGGCGCTCTCTTTCCTTGGCCGCGAAACAGATCCATTTGCCATCCGGCGACCAGCACGGCGACGACTCATCCTGCGCCGAACGGGTCAACCGTTTGGGCTCGCCGCCGCTGGCGCTGCCCACGTATAAATCCACCCAGCCGTCCTTGCTCAAGATCATCGCCACCTGGCTGCCGCCGGGCGAGGCCGCCGGGCTCAAGTTCGACCCGCCATACCGGGCAAACACCCGGCGCGCACCGGTGGACAGATCGTGATAGAAGATGTCCGCGTGATTGAACTGGTAGGAGACGTAGTACAGCGCCAGATGCCCCGGCACCCAACAGGGGGCCGACACCAGCGAGCCGTCCTTCGTCACCGCCTGGGCGTTCTGCCCGTCGAAGTCGGCAATATAGACCTCGCTGCGCGAACCGTTTTCGGCCTTGAAGGCGATCTTGGTTTGCGCGATGCCTTTGCGCCCCAGCGCCTGCACGAAATCATCCGCAAACGCATGCACCTGCCGCCGCAACGAGCCGCCGGAATAAACCTTGGCAACGAGCGTGCTTTTGTTGTGGGGGTCCGTCGCCCGGGCCTGCAAATTGCCGTTGTTGCTGCCCGTAATCAAGTATTGCGCCGCCTCCGCGTTGGTGAAGGCAAAGCCCTGGACATACAGATCGAACTGCAACGTCGCGGCCGCTTCGCCGGTGAGCCCGCTCACCGCCACCCAGATGGGCCTGGTATTGCCGGGCTCAAATAAGCCGGTGATCGGCGGCAGCACCTCCTGCCCCAGGACGCTGACGGCGGCCAACAGGACGGGAAAAAGAGAATGAGTAAGAGCGCGTTTCATGCCGTGCCTCGCTTTGATTTCATAATGAATGGGATCGTATAGGTGCGTTGTTTATCTTTGGCGCCCTCGGGAAAGGGGCGTTCAACACTGTTGACCCGGTCCAGCGTCCGCTGCACCGAGGCGTCCACGGCGGCATCGCCGGAGCGCTTGACAATGCGTTTGGCGATGACCGATCCGTCGCGGGCGATCGTCACACTGACTTCGACGGTGGCATTTTCCAGCGAGGCATCCTGCGGCCGCACCCAGGCGCGATCAAAGTAACTCCAGACCCAGGAAGTATAACTGGCATAGGAGGGGCCGCTGCCGGAGCCAAAACCTTCTTCCACGGCGGTGGCGGCGCTCGTGCCGGAGCGGATATTGCTCGCCGCGCGGCCCAATTGGTTCGCCAGCCGCTGCCGGGCTTCCTGCCATTGGCGTTCCTGGCCGTCATCACTGGCGGGGGCCTTGGCGGCGTTCTTCGCCGGTGATTTCCTGACCACCGGAACCAGGCTGACCTCGGGCTTCCTGCGCGCGGGTTCCTTGCTCACTTCCAACGACTCTCCCTCGTTCCGGGGAGGCGCGACTTCTTCCCGAGGGGGTTGTGCCGGGGACGGACGCGGGGCCGGGGGCGGCGGCGGCGCGGGTGGCGGCGGCGCGGGGGTCGGCGCCGGAGGAAGCCGGCCGGGAGAACCGCCCGGACTCGCAAAAGGTTCGTCAATCAGGATGTCCGGAAAGAAGGTGATCGGCTGCACGTCGCTCGTCCGGGACTTGGACGAGACGAACGCCGGGCCGACCAGCAAGACCAGCACCAGCAGGCCATGCAGGCAGCTTGACGCGGCCAAACACTTTTTATGCAGACGGCTCATCGGCGCTCCGGCGGTTGGGTCCGTAATGAATACCGCGTGATTCCATTCTGCTGACAACCGCTAATCAACGCGGCCAATTCCCGGGTCCGGCTGTTTTCGTCGGCCCGGATATAAACCACCAGGTTGGGGTTGAGCCGAAAATCGGCGACCAACTCCCGGATCAACTGGTCCAGCCTGACCGGACGTCCCTTCAAAGCATAAACCCCTTGCGCGGTGATTTCCACCGTCCGCACGTCTTCCTTCCGCACCGTCTTATCGGCCTGGCCCTCGGTCTTGGGCAGCTTCAACTCCAGCCCCTTCTCCAGCAGCGGCGTGGTGATGACGAAAATGATCAGCAGCACGAACGCCAGATCCAGCAGCGGCGTGATGTTGATCTCGCTGAGCGTCACCAGCGAACTGCGTTGCGAAAAGCGGCGCATGGTCGGGCCTCGTCTGCCTAATCCTCCTCCGCCAGGTACTCCCGCTCCATCTTCGACACCAGCTCCTGCGCGAAATTATCCAGTTCAACGGTAAACACGCGCAAATTATGCACCAGCCAGTTGTAGGCAAACATGGAGGGAATCGCCACCAGCAACCCGGCCACGGTGGTGATCAACGCCGCCGCCACCCCCGGCGCCATAGCCGCCATCGTCGCCACACCCTGCTGCGCGATATGGCCAAACGTGCTCATAACGCCCCACACCGTGCCCAGCAGCCCCAGGAAAGGCGCGCCGCTCACCGCAATCGCCAGCAGAATCAACCCCATCTCGAGCTTGAGCGATTCCTGCGCCACCGCATTCTCCAGCGTGCGTTTGACGTGTTCCATGCCTTTGAGCGAAACGTATTGCTTGCGGCCGTTGCCGTCGGGATTCTTCAGCCGCGCATCCAACTCCAGGCTGCCCGCCTGATACACCGTAAAGAGCGGGCACCCCTCCGCCTGCACCCGGCGGTCGAAGAGATCAAGAACGTTCTTCTGGGTGCGGTATTCGGCGTTGAAATACTGGTTGAGCTTTTTGGCCCGGCGCATCTGCACGACCTTGGCAATCATGACCGACCAGGAAATGATAGACAGAACGAGGAGGCAATAAATAACGCCCTTGCCTTCGGGTGTGGCCTGCCGCCACACATAAAGCAATTCCATCTCATTCGCCCTGACACCCGCTGCCGCTAAAAAAATGGGTACATTCATTCCGACACGATCAGTCCGTAACTCCGCGCATTTGGTCGTGAGGAATAGAATCGCCCAAGCGGAACTCGTTCAAAAAACAACCATCCAGCCCCGAAAACCAAGCCCACGAGCCTTACTCTTACCAGGATTTGTAAACGATGCAACCACAAAATCTGCCCCTATACTACCCCCCCTCCGCGGCTTGTCCAGACCCCAGTTCCAAGCGGTGTGGCTTTGGCCTTGGCCGGAATGTTTCCGTTGGATAGTCGTTAAACTCCGAACACCTTCCGCCCGTAAAATCAGCGATTTATGCTTACAAGGAGGGATGGAATGGAGATAGAGCCTGAATCGTTCCGGCTTAAACTCCTTCCGCGCGGGTTTTGCTGCAGCCGGCCACAGGCGTGGCTTACTCGAGCCGCTTACGAGCCGGACGAACAGAATAAATGGCGCGTTCTTCGGCAAGCACACATACGTTCTCGCCGACGGTGGCTTTCTCAAAAATCAGCCGTGCCGGGGCAAACAAATCCGTGTTCTCTGCTTTCAAATACCGGGCGGCCAGGCGGCAGTATTCGGGCTCGATTTCAACGCCAATGCTGTTGCGGCGGGTTCTGAGCGCGGCAACCATCGTGGTGCCGGAGCCGGTGAACGGATCAAGAACCGTATCGCCCGTAAACGAAAACATCCGGACGAGGCGCGTGGCCAGTTCCAGCGGAAACGGCGCGGGGTGGTGCTGCGTCGAAGCGCCGGGGATATTCCAGATTTGCTGGAACCACTCATCAAATTCCCGCTTGCTGAGGCGGCTCGCCTCACGCTGATGGTGGGTAGGCTGCCGATATCCGCCCGGCTTGCGCTGCATCAAAATAAACTCCATGTCGTTCTTGATGATTGCGTTCGGCTCATAGGGCTTGCCGAGAAACTTGCTACTCTTATTGGCCTCGAAAGCCGCGTTGGAAATCTTATGCCAAATGATGGGATTCAAATTGTCGAAGCCGAGACGGCGGCAGAGAACACAGATATCCGCATGCAGCGGAAAAACCAGATGTCGCCCAAAGCTCCGACGAGCCACGCAAACGTCGCCAACCACGCACACGAGGCGGCCGCCAGGAACCAGAACACGATAAACCTGCCGCCAGACTTTGGCCAACTCGCCGAGAAACTGTTCATAGTCCCGAAGATGCCCGAGTTGGTCTGGATTCTCCTGATAGCGCTTCAGATTCCAGTAGGGCGGCGAAGTCACCACCAGATGCACCGAGTCATCCGGCAGGAATGCAAGATCGCGGGCGTCGCCGTTAATAAGTCTATGAAGGGTTGGCTCCACAAGATCAGATCTCGGCGCTAAGGTGGGCGGTCAACACTCTCACGAAGCGCTCTAATGAAAGGTCAGAAGCGGGGGTATCAAAACCACCGCGCAGACCATCCTCCGCGACGGAGGTAAGAAAGGCGGCAGCAGTATAGTGCCGTTCAAGCACCAACTTGCGGCAGAACAGTTCATAGCGCCGCAAATACGACGCGCCCCGAAACTCCGGCAGCACCTCAAAATGAGGTTCCTGCACCATCACCGGTCGTTTTGACGCCTCACATTCTTCCAGCATGAAGAAGTAACCAATGAACGGCTGGCTGCTATTGAGGAAGGCTCGTTCGCGAAAAGCCGTCCACAGGTCTAGAGCGCTCCCCAGCGCCTCCTCAGCGCGGTTATTGAAATTGTTGCCGATGGATGGGCCGGTCTGAGACTTGGCCTCAATGGCGGCAATGAGCTTGCGTCCCTTAACAACCAATAAATCCCACTCTTTTGTAGGGCGAAAAAAACCCGGCAGCTCGACTGCCCGTTTGCGGAAAATAAACTCAGATGGAATACCGGCATCTGTAATCAGCTCGCTGAACAGGTCAATAAATCCGTCCATCTGTGCTCCACCCGTCACGGCGCTGCGCAGGCCCTGATCAACCTTGCCTGCATCAAACCTGTCGGCGGCGTTGGCTGCGGCGGGTCCGCCAATAATACGCAACCGCCTGCTGCACTCTGGCATTCAATTCTCGTAGCGCGCGGCTCGATGACATGTAAGCGTTAGTATAGCGAATGCTGGCTATACTTCCAGCCCTTCGCGGAGCAGTGAATTTGCGCCCGAAAATGAGAACTGTTCCCGGCCAGACAAGAAGCGGAACGCGACAGTGCGAAGCACTGCCGGGCAAAGAACAACCGAGACGACCGCCACACGCCAGTGGAACGGGTGGAAAGCAGAGCTGCTGCCCGACGGGAAACGCCGGGGCGAATCAGCGCGGAGGCGCGGGCGGCGACGACGGCGACCCGGTCAGGTAAATGAGCCAGCCACGCCTGGGTTCGACGGGGATCGGTTCGTCCGAACGCCATTCGCGCGCGGGCTGAAAATCGGGTATCTCCGGCGCGACGAGGCGGGCCCGGGCGGCGTCCAATCCGAGCGCCGGCCAGTCCCATTGCAGGCGCACATCGGTCTGGTCCGGCGCCCAACTGGCCAGCGCGATGAGCGTCTTGCCCGGCTTGACATAGGCCGTCGCCAGCACGTCGGCGCGGCCAGTGCGAACGGGGCAGCCCTCATCCCACCACCCGATCATGCGCGCGGCCCCGATGTCAAAATCGTCCCACACCCGCCACACCCGGCGCGGGTCGGACTTCGGCCAGGGCGGCCGGGCGGTCATGCCGAAGAGCATGCCGCGCCAGGGATTGCCGCCGCCCTCGAGCATGTCTCCCATCAACCCAAAGGGAATGCCGCTGCACTCGACGAGCCATTGCTCCGGCGGCATCGCGTCGTATTGGAAGCCCTCGCCGAACCAAAGCCGGTCCACGTAGGGAAAGAACTCCGCGTACTGATTGGCCGGGCCCATGGAGAAGAGCGTATTGGAATGCAGGTCTATGAGTCCCCCGGGCCGGGCGCGGTCGAGCACCTTGCGCAGGCGCTTGAGAATGGCGCGGTCGTAGGCGACGTCGTCCAGGTAGAGGCCGTCAATCGGCACGTGGCGCACGAGCCAGTTGAGTCCCTCGACGTAGAAATTATACCAGCGCGACGCGCCACGCGTGAGAATGGCGGCGTCCACCTCGCCCCCCTCCACCATGGTGTACCAGGCGGTGGTGTAGTTGGCGCCCAAATGCTCGCGCAGCCACGGATACCCGCCGCCCGGCCCGCCGGCGAGCACTTCGTCGCCCAGGCTGCGCAAGGCCCATAACTCGGGCAGGTGAGACGTCAACTCGCGGACGGTGTAGTAAATCTTCACCTTGCGGCCCGCCGCCTGGTTCGTGCGGCAGAACGCGCGCAGCTTATCCACGGCGAGGAAGGGATAGTTGATGAATGGATTGGGCGTGGTGGCGTGGTGGACGTTGATGACGTTAATCCCCTCGGGAGCCGGGGCCGTGCTGTGCCAATAGCGCTCGCGGAAATGAGTGGCGGGGTCGAGCCGCTTTACGGGTGTCACGAGCAGGGCAAAATCGAAAACACGCTGCTCGCCCGCCTTCAGTTCCAAGGGGCCGGTAAAGATTTGAACCCGAACCTCGCCTTGCGGCCCGTTCGTGAGAGTGACGCCGCCTGAGCCGCCGTTGAACCAGCTCGGCGGCGGCTTGGGATGATAGAGGTTTTGCATCGGCCCCTCGTAGCTGCTGCCGAGCAGCTTGACGTGCAGGCCGGCTTGGGCGTTGCCGATCCAAAAACTGTTGTAGGGTCCCGTCCAGCGCCAGGTATAGCTGGCCGGTGTTTTGCGCGCGGACAGGCCGAGGCCCATGAAGTAAGTGGCCACCTCGGGGCGGAGAGGCAACTCCAGGCGCAGGTCTTCGCAAGCCACCGCAGCCCCCGCGCCGTCGGCGGCCACCACCAGGCGGCCTTTGAGGGTCGTATCGGCTTCAACCGTCGCTTCATGCCGCACAGACAGGCCCTTCGCGGCGCCGTCGCATCGAACCACCGCATCCGCAATCCAACGAATAGCCCGCTCGCCATTCACCGTGGCCTGGGCAAAACTGTGAGTTATGGCATCGGCTGCGGCCGAAACCGATAACGGCCGGTTTTGAACAACCGTCAGCCGGACCGGCGCAGCCAAAAGCTCCTGCGAACCCGCGCGGATGGATGCCGGCAGCAACTGTTCTTTCTGGAACGCGATGGCGCCCAGGGCCGTGCGGGCGGTTAAGTCCCTTGCCGGACTGGCCCGCCATACAGCATCGTGGCGGTCCGGCCAGCGGGTCGCGGCCAGCGTTGAATCCAGCCAGCGCAACCGGGCCAGCCGCCATAAATCGCCGTCCCCGCGGTCAGCCAGTTCCTCTGGCAATACTTTGAGGGTTAGCGAGACCGCCACCGGCGGGGCCTGCCGGGTGCGGATTATCATCCGCGCGCGGTGTTCGCCCGGCCGGGCCTTGCGCGGCACGTCCACCCCGATCCAAAGCGCCTGCACCTTGCCTGGCGGAACCTCGATCTGCCGGTGGAAGGGCTGGCCGTCCCAGTTCGTGCCGCCCGTGTTGAAGCAGCGCAGCCAGCCGGCCATCCCGCCCTCGAACGCCACCTCCAGCTCCGTCAGGTTCGTCCGGGCGGCCCAGACGCCAATCTGAAAGACGTAGAACTCATTCCGCTGCGCCTCGCCATGGAATTCCGTCCCCGGCCCGGCTTTCACCCACCGCAACGGCAGTTCCTCCGTCATCCGAATGGGAAACCGCCGATCCTCGGGAAACAGCAGATACGGCGCCGGATTGCGCGCAAGCAACTCCTGCGTTTCTGCCGGCGTGGCGACCACTTCCATCGGGTAGAAGCTGTCGAATTCCTTCCGCGCCTCCAACCGGACAACGGCGGCCTGCGGAAGCGCGCCGAAGTCTTGCGGCAGCCGCGCCTTCCACTCCGGCGCGGCGGTGTCCTGCGGCGGGAGGTAATCGTGGTTGTAGTTGCCCCACTCCGGCTGCGGCTGAAACGGCAGGTAATAAATGAAATACTCGCCCGGCGCGGTTGGCGGCTGGAACGCCAGCACGCCCTCGAATCGGTCAAGACGCCCGCGCGCCACGTTGGCAATGCGCTGGCGGGTTGCGCTGTCCACCACAATGATTTGCTTGCGCTCGGGATCCCGGTCGCGCCGCCGCCAGGGAATCTTCACCACCACCGCGTCAGCCGGCTGCGCAACGCGCACCACCGCGCGATGGTTCCCCAGCCCCTCCTCCCAGGGCTCCGGCGCCACGCCATAATGCGCTTCGTCCAGGGCAAGCGCGGTCCCCGGAAGCAGCAAGACAGCGGCGGCCAGCCAGGCGAACGCAAGAAGAACGCGGCGGGGCCGGCTCCTGAGTCGGCGGGAAACGCGGGCACTCCCCGCGCGGCAAACGGTCCTCAATCCCCTGTAAATGTCCCGGAACGAGGGCGGATGATTTTCCCCGGCAAACTGGCAGTGGCCGACAGCCTCAGTTTTCATGGGCCAAGTTTAGCCCTAGAGCCAGGCGGTTAAAAGAGCCGATTTGCCGGTTTTTAGGCTTGCGCCGCCGCCGAAGGTAAAATCTGCTTTGCGGAACATTGGCCGGCATCCGGCCATTTTAAGCGCACATGCCGATTGCCCGATTCTTTCGCCGCAAGTCGCTGGACCAATTGGTCGGCGAAACGGTTGTTCCGCAGCACCAGCTCAAACGCGTGTTGGGGCCGATCCAGCTCACCGCGATGGGGGTGGGCGCGGCGGTGGGCGCGGGGATTTTCTCCAGCATTGGCACCGCGGTGGCTGGCGGGGCGGAGCATGTCGGCGCCGGGCCGGCAATCGTAGTGTCATTTCTGCTGGTGGCGGCGGCCTGCGCGCTGGCGGGCTTCTGCTACGCCGAATTCGCGGCCATGGTGCCGACGTCGGGATCGGCCTATACTTACGCCTATGCGACCCTGGGCGAACTGGTGGCCTGGGTCATCGGCTGGGACCTGATCCTGGAATACGCGGTGGGAAATGTGGCCGTGGCCATTTCCTGGTCGGGTTATTTCCAGCAATTGCTGCGCGGGTTGAACCTGGACTGGCCCGGCTGGCTGGGGGTGGATTACCGCACCGCGCTGCAAGCGGCGCGCCAGGCCGCGGAATTATCGGCGGCGCAGGCGGATTTGAGCGCGCTGGCGCCGGACGTGCAGTTTGCCGCCGCGGCATGGGCCGCCGCGCCGCAGGTGGCCGGGTTGCACCTGGTCTTCAACCTGCCGGCCTTCCTGATCGTGATGCTGCTAACCGCCATCCTGGTGCTGGGCATTCGCGAAAGCGCGTGGTTTAACGCCGTCATGGTCGCCGTCAAGCTGCTGATCATTTTCTTCTTCCTGCTGGTGGGGGCGTTCTATGTGCAGCCGGCCAACTGGACGCCCTTTGCCCCGCATGGGTTCCGGGGCATCTCCATGGGCGCGGCCATCATCTTTTTCGCCTATATCGGGTTCGATGCGGTCTCGACGGTCGCCGAGGAAACCCGCCAGCCGCAGCGCAACATGCCCATCGGCATCCTGGCCAGCCTTGTGGTTTGCACGGTGCTTTACATCGCCGTGGCGGGGGTGCTGACCGGCATGGCCCCGGCGGCGCAACTCGGCACCGCCGAACCCCTGGCAACTGCCTTTGCGGCGCGCGGCATTCATTGGGCCGCCGGGATTGTGGCCCTCGGCGCCGTCGTCGCCACCACTTCCGTGCTGTTTGTCTTCCAACTCGGCCAGCCGCGCATTCTCTTCTCGATGGCGCGGGATCGCCTGCTGCCCGACTGGGCCGCCCGGGTGCACCCGCGCTTCCGCACCCCGCACATCACCACCATTCTGACGGGCGTGCTGGTGGCGGGCTTTGCGGGGGTAAGCAACATCAATGAAGTCGTCGAATTGTGCAACATCGGCACCTTGTTCGCTTTTGTGCTGGTCGCCGCCGGGATTCTGATATTGCGCCGCGCCGAGCCCAACCGCCCGCGCCCGTTTCGGACCCCCTGGGTGCCCTGGGTGCCGTTGGGCGCCATCGCCACCTGCGCCTGGCTGATGCGTGAGTTGCCCGAGAAAACCTGGAAACGCTTCCTCTACTGGCTCGTCGCGGGCCTGGTCATCTACTTCTTCTACAGCTTCCGCCGCAGCCGGTTGCATAATTCCCCTCATCGCAACCCGGCGGGCCGCTCGCCCTAGGGCACCGGCCAAAACAACAACGCGAGCGGTTGGCCCGCTCAAAGAGAGAACCTCGGGAATGCTTTTCCGGCCTCGCGCGCAGCTTGCGAGCCCTGGTGAAATGCAAGCTTTAACCAATCGGGGAGCACCAAATCAGAAGAGACCCGAAACACGCCGCGCCCGGGCGGACGGGTGACCCCCCCGCCAGCCGATCAGGGAGACTCAGGGCGGTTGGCCGGTGGAGACGGCGGCTTGAGTTTGGGAAAGACCGCCTGGGCCTGCTTCAACGGCACGACGTACGCCTTGCCGTCAGTGATACACTGGTTGACCCAGCGGAGCCAGACGCGGCGGGGCACGACATGATTGCCGAGGCTGACATCCTCATCGGTCGTGAGCGCCTCCCGGTCCACCTTGGGCCGCAGCCGCCAGGACTGGGCTTCCGCCCCCGGCGACATTTCCATATAATCCAGCAGCCGGCCCGCTTCCCGCCAATACACAAGGGCCTCGACCAGGTTGCCCTGGTCCAGGTCCGTGGCGCAGACGTAGAAATGGTTGACCGGATGCGTCGAGTAATTTGCCGTCCAGTATTGCAGACTGCGCTCGAGGTTGGGCGAGTGAAAATCCGCCGGGCCGGACTGCGGCCGCGGATGCACGCATCCGGCCAACAATGGAATCAGCAAGATCAGGACACGCATAAGCTCAGGGAAGACTCGGCCATGGCTCGGGCGGCTGGCTTTCCGCCGCCCGCCTGGCAACGCCCATCGCACCCGCTATCACTCCAGCTCTCACGCCGGCGAACTTAGCCGCCTCCCTGCGGCGGTCAAGGCTGAACTGGGGGCGCGGCCCAAACCGAAATGCGCCCGCACCCGGGCAGAACGGGCTTTCTGCGGAGGCGGTTCTCTGGCATCAGTTGGGGGTGGCGAAAGCAAAGAAGAGCGAGGCGCTGCCGCCGGTGATGCCGCCCGGCAGGGCGACGGGGTGAAGGCCGGCAAGAAGGAGGGCGAGCGTGGTCTTGCCGGAGCCGGAAGGGCCAATGATTCCCACACGCCCTCCCGCGTCGCGGCGGAGGGAAATGTCCTGAAGCGACGGGGCATCAGCCCCGACGGGCTGGAAGGTCAACTGCCGGCAGCAAATCAGGCCCGGACGCTCAGCAGGCGCGTGAGGTGCAAATGGCGGATGCGAGACCATAGGCGGGATGGGCGGCCTTGCAACCGAGCCCAAACGGTTCCGAACGCGGGCTCCTGGCCGGCGTCGCGCCCAACGTGAAGGGTGTCCACTCGGCCCAACTCCGCGGAGACATCGTCGAAGCCGCGGCACGAGCGAAACGCGATCTGCCGCAGCGGTCCGGCCGCGCCCCTCGGATACATCGGCCCAATCAAGAGGAACCGAGCGAGATTGCGGGCGAGCTGCCGCACCCGCATCGGCCGGGTGTTAAACCGCCGCCAGAGTGCGGGGTCAACCTTGGACTTCATTTCTGCCCGCGCGGCGGAAAGTCCCTGAGCCGGTCCGCCGCATCATCCCGCAAGAACTGTTCGTAAGCTCCGGCGCGCCACTCGGCCTCGTCGGTGGCGTCGTCCGTCAGCTCGATGATGCGGGCCTTGCCCGACTTGGGCAGGCGCATCGCAATCTCCCGGGGAATGGGCAACACCGCCGCGCCGCTCAACTCCAGCGTGAATTCAACCGCATTCATGCAATAACAGTAGGTTGCTCAGGCAGCGAGGTCAAACTCCGCAAGCACGGCGGCCTGCTGCCCGCGCAATTCGCCGGAGGAGAGCGGTAGATTGTCCGCGGGCGAGTTGGGATTGAGAACCGGGGTGGACATAAGATTTCTTTGGCGCGTTTTCGTCCCTCTTCCACATCCGCCTCCCAAGCTCGCTCAAACCCCCAATTCGCCCTTGATCTTAAGATGGCGATCACGGATCGATCTGCCGTGCAGAAAAAACCAAATCGCCGCAAGCGAAAGGGCCTCTATTCACGGACGGCCCCGGCCCGTGCGGCGGCAAAGCCCGCCGACATCCTCAATGCCGCTCCGGTTCCAGTTCACGCCTTTGAACTCAGGGAAGACGGGACCATTCTCGCCAGTGGCCCGCCGCCATCTGATGGGGTGCGGCCAAAGCCGCGGGCCGAAGCTCCCGCCCCGGTCCCGCCATCACCGCCGCGCCTCGTTTACCGAGACGAACAGCGTGGCCTGTGGCTCTACCACGGCAACTGCCTGGAGCTGCTGGACGCCATCGCCGCGAAGCACCCGGAGGGCCGGTTTGATACGATCTTCGCCGACCCTCCGTATTTCCTTTCCAACGGCGGCATCACCTGCCATGCGGGCCGGATGGTGCGAGTTGACAAGGGCGGCTGGGATAAATCCCAAGGCCCGGAACTCAACCATGAGTTTAATCGGGAATGGCTGCGCCGGTGCCAGCGCGTCCTGAAGCCGAACGGAAGCATCTGGGTCACCGGAACCTTTCATGCCATCTTCTCGGTCGGCTATGCGATGCAGCAACTGGGATTCAAGATCCTCAACGACATCGCCTGGGAAAAACCAAACCCTCCCCCCAATCTCTCCTGCCGCTACTTCACACACTCGACGGAGACCGTCCTCTGGGCTGCCAAGACCGACAAGAGCAAGCATACCTTTAACTACCAAGCGATGCGGAGGATTTCCGGCAAGCAGATGAAGACCGTCTGGCGGAAGGAAGAATTCCCGCCCGACCCGGGGTATCTGGGCTCCGTGTGGACTATCAGCGCACCTGGAAGCGATGAGAAAGCACTCGGCAAACATCCAACCCAAAAGCCGCTGGCCCTCATTGAGCGCTGCCTCCTAGCCTCCACCAACGACCGCGACTCGGTGCTGGATCCATTTCTCGGGGGCGGGAGTACTGCAGTAGCTTGCGCGCGGCTTGGGCGAAGCTGTGTCGGGATCGAAGCGGACGAGAATCATGTCAACCTTTCCATTCGCAGAGTGAATGCCGCTAACAAGCAAAAGGAAGGAGAGTTGTTCGCATGAAGGAGGGTGGGATCGGCGGTGCGAATACCCAGACAGGACTCAACTTCGAACGAGAGGTGGATTTCCAAGATTTGCTTGCAAGAAAGCCCGGTTATGCAGTCAAACCAGTCGCCGGGAGGGCAGGCAAAGGGGTCTATTTCAAAGGGCAGCTCGTAGCCCGGTGCTTTCGGAAGCACGACTTCTACAAGTTCCTGGAAGAAGAGGGCGTGGACTGGCGCTCGAAGCTGTCGAAGCGGCTTCTGCCGGACGATGCCCTGTTGGTCATCGTGCGCGAGACGCTCTTCATTATCGAGGTCAAATACCAGCAGGTGCCCGGGTCGGTGGATGAGAAACTCCAGACCTGTGACTTCAAGCGCAAGCAATACGTCAAGCTCGTTCAGGGCCTCGGACTCAAGGTGGAGTACGTGTATGTCCTCGGGGAGTGGTTCAAGGTTCCGGCGTACAAGGACGTCTTGGACTACATCAATAGCGTCAACTGCCACTACCGGTTCGGGTCTCTGCCTTTGGCGTGGCTCGGTCTTCCTGAGCCATAAGGCTGGGGCTGAGCCAAACTGAGCGTTCCCTCAAGAAACGGGCGGTATCGGCCCAGGAATCGCCTGTTTGGGCACTCAAGAGCGGTATGTTTGCCCCAGGAATGCGAGTTTCTACCGGCAAAGACGGAGGGGTTGCCCTGAGGTGATGAGGAGCCACTGGGCAGCGGAGGCCACCGGCAAAGGGTTGGGTGAGGGTCAGGCCCGGACGCTCAGCAGGCGCGTGAGGTGCAAATGGCGGATGCGAGACCATACGATGAGCGCCAATCCCGCCGCGGCCAGGCTCACCAGCACGGAGGTCAGGGCTTGAACGCCGAACAGCGTCTGCGTGACCCGCGTCCAGGGCAGGCCAAGCACCTGGACACGCAGGAAGGCGATCATAACTTTGCCGGCCAGGGCGCCGACCCCGGCGGCGACCAGGACCCGGGCGCGCGGGCAGCGGGGCAGCAGCGAGAAGCCCGCGTCGCAAATCAGGCCCTGGAGGACGGCGGGAATAAGCTTGAGGGGTCCGGGCAGTATCGCGCCCGGAAACGCGAACAGGGCCAGCATTCCCCAGGCGAATTGGTAGGCGGCCAGGACGCCAAAGCGATCCACCGCCAACCGGGTAAGCATCCAGAGCGTGACGGGGATGAGCATGTCGAGGCGGATGAAGCCGCCCACGCCCGGGGCCTGCAGGATGGATTTCGCAAGCTGGCCGGCGGCGAAATCGAGCGCCACCATCGAGCCAATGAAAACCCAGTGCGGGTGGCCAGGCGCGCGGCGGGCGGCGCGCGGCGGGCGATGGGCGCTTCGCGCGGAGCGGGGTTCACGGGCGGCAACCGGGAGCGGGAGGGGAATCCGGGGGCGTTCATTCCGGGCCGCGGAGGCGGTAGAAGGCTTGGCTCCCTCCGGGCAACAAGGGTTCCGACCAGTTGGTGGAAGCGCCCGCGGCGACAAACGAGGCCACCGGAGTCCAATCGGCGGCGGCGAGATCAAGCGAACGCTCGACGAGGTTGGCGGTGCCGGGAATGAGGCCGTTGATCGCAAACGACACGGCGCCGCCCGCAATCGCAACGCCGTCCAGCACCGGGGCCAGCGTGTATTGAAGGGTTGGCCAGTGGGAAGACGGGTAGCCCGGGTCATACGCGCTGGTGAAGGGCGCGCGGGGCGTGCCGCTGGCCGGCGGAGGGGTTTCGTCTATTTTAAGGAGCGCGCCGCAATTCTGGAGCGCCGCCCGCGTGGCGGGGTCCTTGAGCAGCGCGGTGATATCCCAGGAGAAGAAGCGGTCGTGGAGGTCCGGGTCAAGGATGCCGCCCTTGACGCCCGCCACCGGGTG
This sequence comes from Verrucomicrobiota bacterium, assembly GCA_012517205.1. Classification (GTDB taxonomy): domain Bacteria; phylum Verrucomicrobiota; class Verrucomicrobiia; order Limisphaerales; family UBA8199; genus UBA8199. The sequence continues at coordinate 1,288 of JAAYVL010000126.1, read as the reverse complement.
CGCGGAATCGTAATCGCCACCCGGGCTGGCCCAGGGGTTGACGCCGTCAGCGGTGAGCCAGGTTGCGCCGTCAGCGGGCGCGGTTCCACAGGTCCTCGCGCCAGCCAACGTGGCTGTCGAGGTAAAGGACATTGCCCGCGAGCCCGGCGCGCCGGTGCGGATGGCGCTCGCCCAGCGCGCGCGGATCCTCGGCCGTGTAGCACCCCGCCGTATCCAAGCCGCCCGCCTGCCCGTAGCCCGGGCGCGGATCCAGCGTCTGTTCAAACAGGAGCAGCGTCCGGGCGGGCCGGGTGCAACGCTCCAGCTTCAGAAAGCTGGGCTGCGGGCGGGCGCCGAACGGCAGCCCATACGGAAACTCATGCGCGAGATAGGAATTCATGGCGTAGCTGTGCCAGCCCTGGGAGGATGGCTTGAAGGCGCGCTGGTAGTCGGAATCAGGCTGCGGCCGGGCGGCCGGACATTGCCAGACGCCGGCGGCCGGCTTTTGGCCGTCGGGGAAATCGCGCCAGGCCCGCAACCCCATCATGGGGGGCAAAACATCCACATAGCCGCATTCGTGCTCCGGGTGCCGGGGATCGAACGTGAACGGCGGGGTATTCCGCCCCTGGTCGTCGGGGTGGGGCAGGTATCCCTGGCAGTCGTGGGCGTAAAGATAAAACGCCTGCCCCCACGAGCGCAGGTTCGTCGCGCATGTGGCCTCGCGCGTCCGGGCCTCGGCGCGGGAGAACGCCGGCAGCAGCAGCGCGGCCAGCATTGCGATCAGGGCGATGACCGTCAGCAACTCCACCAGGGTAAACGCCCGGAGCCGGCAGACGCGCCGCCGGAAACCATTCAGCGCGATCATGGTCTTAACGGCCCGGGGTAATTCATATCGGCTCGCGGTTTTGCGGAGCGGGCTTTGGCTGTCGGCACAGCTTTGCTTCGCCGCGCAACGCCGCACGGTGAACCCGCGTTATCAAGAAAAACTCCGGGCGCCACAGCACCCGGCGCGGGGCCTCGGGTGATCGGTGCCTGCGTTTCGGTAGCTGCGGGAGAAAAGGTTTTCCCAAATCCAAAGCCGCCTTTCGAGTTCAGGGGACCGGGATGAAAACCTCTATCAACTCAAGGCGACCGGCCAGCTTTGAAGACAACCCAAGCAGCTACCTTTCGGCAACCTCCACCCGGGAGGGGAAATGTCCCCGCCAGCCTTGGCCCCATCCCGCCGAAAAACCAAGGCACGCGACAACACCCGGCCGCCCGTTCCGGCTTTGCCGAACGTTCGCGCCCTCTCCCTCCCGCCTTGAAACGT
>JAAYVL010000130.1 GCA_012517205.1 Verrucomicrobiota bacterium | reverse complement strand
GCATTTTGCGGACAAGTTTGGCTTTGCCAAGGACCGGAATCATATTGTGGGGCACGGGGAAAAATCGAACGGGGCGTGGTGCGCGTATGCTTCGGCGAACCTGGGCATCAATCCGTATTGCAACACCCATACCGACCCGGGCCCCTATTGGAACTGGTCGCATTACATGGCGCTGGTCCAGGGCGTCCAGAATCCGCCGTATTTCTTTGACAGCGGCCCGCAGGGCTGGACTTCCGGCAACAGCATGTCGGGCCTGGCCTGGACCGCCACCGGCTGGCCCGGCATTATTTACGCCGACCAAACCGGCAACGACGCCTGGTACTACAGCCCGGACACCAGCTACACCGGCGGGGGGGACAGTTCTTTTAACGTGGGCGTCTATCCGCAGAGCGGCACAACCGCCAATCACGACATGCAGATGTTTTTCCGCACCTCCGCCGAGAACAGCTTCACCGCCGACAAATCCTCACCGATGGTCAGCTACACGGCCCAGAACCAATGGGTGCGGATCAACCTGGACGTGAATGCCGCCTGGCCGAAGTATTTCAACAAGACGATTACGGGCCTGCGGCTGGACGTGGACAATGTCAATTCGTCCACACGCTGGATTATCAATCACGTTGTCGCGCAGACCAGCCTGCGCTGGCGGTTCGATGGCAACGCGCAAGGCTGGACTTCCCTCAACGCGCTTTCCCCGGTGAACTGGACGGATTGCTGCGGCTGGCCGGGCATTATTTATGCCGATCAAACCGGGAACGATCCGCACTTTGTCAGCCCCGCCAACCTGAACATGCTGGGCGGCATCAATGATGTCCTCCGGGTGCGCGTTTTCCCGCAGGGCGGCTCGACCGCCAACCACGACATGCAGATTTTCTTTGCCACCGCCAGTCAGAACCAATTTTCCGAGTCCAAATCCGTCACCCTCTATTACACGGCCAAGGATGGCTGGGCCGATCTCTATTTCCCCGTGGGGCAAAACGGTTATTGGAACTCGGATTACATCACCCGGCTGCGCGTGGATCCGGACCAGACGAACCACGGCAACCGGTGGATCATTGACCTGGTCCTGGTCGAGCACCTGACCACACCGGCGACCATCCCGGGCCCCACCATTGGCGAGCAGCCGCAGATGCAGACGACCAGTGTGGGCGGCAGCGCCACGCTCAGCGTCTTTCCCAATGGCACCGCCCCCTTCACCTACCAGTGGCGGCGCAACGGGGTGAACGTTCCGGGCGCCACCGCCCGGGACTACACCATTGCCAACGCGCAGCTCAGCCAGGCGGGCTTTTACGACGTGGTCGTGAGCAACGCCGGCGGCAGCGTCACCAGCACCCCGGCGCAACTGGTGGTCAGCACGACGCCCTTCGCCACGGGCACGGGCACGGGGCTCCAGGGCCAGTATTTTGACAACCTGGATTTCACCAATCCGAAGCTGTCGCGAACCGATGCGACCATTAACTTTAATTGGGGCACCGGCTCGCCCGATCCCGCGATCGCCAACACCACCTACTCCGTGCGCTGGACCGGACAGGTGCAGCCCCGCTACAGCCAGGCCTATACTTTTTACACCAAGACCGATGACGGCGCGCGGCTCTGGGTTAACGGCGAGTTGCTGATTGATAAGTGGGTGGACCAGGCCGCGACGGAATGGAGCGGGACCCTGGAACTGGTGGCCGGCCAGTCCTATGCCATTCAAATGGATTATTACCAGCAGGGCAGCCTGGCTTCGGCGGTGCTGAGCTGGTCCAGCGCCAGCGAACCCAAAGCGGTCATCCCGCAGACGCAGCTTTACGTGACCTCGCCGCCGGCGATCGTCTCCCAACCGCAGAGCCAAACCATCACCGCCGGGTATGAGGCGACGTTCAGCGTGGGTGCGGGCGGCGCGCCGCCGCTTTTCTACCAGTGGCGGAAGGACGGCGTGGATTTGGCGGGCGCCACGGCCAGCACGCTCACGCTGGCGGATGTGCAATCGGCGCAGGAGGGGATTTACTCCGTCGTAATCACCAATAATTTCGGCTCCACGCTCAGCTCGAACGCCACGCTGACGGTTCTCAACACACCGCCGACGATCACCACGCAACCGCAAGGCCGGACGGTCCTGGCCGGCTCCAACGTCACCTTCACCGTGACCGCCACCGGGGCCCTCCCCTTGCGTTACCAATGGCTTTTCAACGGCTCGCCCCTCGCGGGCGCCACGCAGTCCGCGCTGACGCGCAGCAGCGTCACCCCGGCTGACGCGGGCATCTACGCGGTGGTGGTGACCAATCAGTTCGGTGCGCAGGCCAGCGCCGAAGCGGAACTGGTCGTTCGCGCTCTGCCGGAAATCATCACACAACCCGTGGGGCAGACGCTGGCCCGCGGCGCCAGCGTGACCTTCAGCGTGGCCGCCACCGGCGGAGCCCCGCTGGCTTACCAGTGGCGGCGCAACGGGGTGAATATCGGCGGCGCCACGACCAGCAGCTACACGAAGGGCAACATTCAGTCCGGGGATGTGGGGATGTATTCGGTGGTGGTGAGCAATCCCTACGGGACGGTGACCAGCGCCGAAGCGCCCTTGACGCTGACCGGAGCGATCGCGTTCCAGGACAACTTCAGCGGATGCACCCTGGGGCAGTGGACGACGGCAGCCAGTCCGGCGACGGAGCTGGTGGCTTCGTCGGAGCAGAACCACACGGGCGGGGGCGGGTGCAGCGCCAAGCAGGACAATACGAGCGATTACATGTATCACAATTTTGGGAACTATAGCGGGCATACCAGGGTGAGTTTCTACTGGTATGACGACGGGGCGAGCACCAAGTCCTACCTGGAGATGCGTTCGTATGCGAACGGGTCGTATCCGGGGAGCCTGACGCAGGTGCTGGCGGTGGGGAAATATAACACGGTGACGGCGCCGGGCGAGGTTTATGATTTACGCAAGTATCAGTTGCGGGTGGTGTATCCGTCGGCGAGCATGGGATGGATGAACTGTGAGACGAACAGTTCGGGTGGGGCGCGTTCGCCGGGGTGGCACAAGTTTTCGATTGAGCGGCTGGCGGACGGGACGACGCTGAAGTTCACGGTGGACGACGTGGCGACGCGGACGGTCACGGGGATGACG
>JAAYVL010000116.1 GCA_012517205.1 Verrucomicrobiota bacterium | reverse complement strand
ACGTTTCAAGGCGGGAGGGAGAGGGCGCGAACGTTCGGCAAAGCCGGAACGGGCGGCCGGGTGTTGTCGCGTGCCTTGGTTTTTCGGCGGGATGGGGCCAAGGCTGGCGGGGACATTTCCCCTCCCGGGTGGAGGTTGCCGCATAGCGACTGCTTGCGTTGCCCTCATCGCGGGCGGCGTATTCGCCCGAGTTGGGTGAGGTTGGTTGGAGATTTATCTTCGGGCTATGTGCGCAGGGTGAATGATTGATGGGATTGGTTCGGGAACCTGTTGCCGCGACGGGGGGAACGCTTGACGGAGGGCGCCGGCTATGGCATTTCTGGCGGCGGCCCGTTGCTGACGGGGCGGGCGAACAGGACAGGCAAAAGCAAAGCAACTCGGTATGAAGATGATGCATTGGAACTCCGTTATTCCGGCCGCAAGTTGGGTTCTGGCCGCGGGTTTGCTGCTGCTGGCGGGATGCGAGCAGAAACCGAAGGGACCGCAGCCAACGGTGATCAATGGAGTGGAGGTTGACCTGGCCAAATTCCAACAGGCATTTTTGAACGCCGCGCCGGAAGTGCAGACCAGCGTTTCCCGGGTGCACCTGGCGGTGCGCTACGGACAGTATGCGCAGGCGGAGGCGATGGCGCGCAAGATTGTCCATCTCCCCGGATTGACGGAAGCCCAGCAGGCGGTGGCGCAGGAAGTTCATCGCCAGCTTCAGGAGCTGGTCCGCCGGACGCCCACCCGGCCGCCGCCGTAAGCGGTGAGGCGAGGCCGGGCCGCCCGGGCGGATGCGGGTTCGCGCCAGCCCCGGGCCGGTCTCCCGGCTTCCGGGCGCGGGACGCCGGCGGAAGCCCTTGCCAGGGGGCGCGGCCCGTTCTAAGTTCGCGCATGGTTTTGCCCGCAGATTATCACATGCATACCCCGCTCTGCCGCCATGCCACCGGCGAGCCGTGGGAGTATGCCGCGCAGGCGCGGCAGTTGGGTTTGCCGGAAATTGGCTTTGCCGATCACGGGCCGATGCCGCGGGACGACTTTGACGACTGGCGCATGAAGGCCGGCGAGCTGGGCGAATATGTGGCGCGGGTCGAGCGGGCGCGGCGGGATCATCCGCAACTGGTCATCAAGCTGGGGCTGGAGGTGGATTATCTGCCGGGGTGCGAGGACTGGATTCGGGAACTGGCGGGGCGCCATCCCTGGGATTATTTCATCGGGTCCGTTCATTACCTTTCGGAGTCGTGGGCGATAGACAACCCGGCGCAGCTTGCCCGGTGGAAGGAGCGCGCGCCGCTGGAGGTGTGGACGGCTTACTTTGAGCGCCTGACGCAGGCGGCGGAGTCGGGGCTTTTTGACATTCTCGGGCATGTGGATTTGTGCAAGAAGTTTGCCATTTATCCGCCGGAGGATTGCACGCCGCTGTATCACCGGTTTTTGCAGGCGGCCCGGCGCCACGGGGTGGCGATCGAGATCAACACCGCGGGGCTGCGCAAGGATTGCCGGGAGCTTTACCCCGGTTTCCACCTGCTGCAATTAGCGGCGCAGGCGGGGGTGCCCCTGACTTTTGGCTCCGACGCCCACGCGCCGAACGAGGTGGGGCTGAATTTCGCGGAGGCGGTGGCGCAGGCCCGCCGCGCGGGCTACACGCAGTGCTGCCGTTTTACCCGGCGGCAACGGCAGGTGGCGCCGCTGCCGCTCAGTTAGAACGGGCCGCGGCGAGCCGCCGGTCAATTTCCCCGCGGGTGGGGGCCGAGGTTTGGGCGCCGAGGCGCGTGACGGAGAGGGCCGCCGCCGCGTTGGCGAAGCGCGCGGCTTCCAGCAGGGGTTTGCCCTCGGCGAGGGCCACGGCGAGAGCACCGTTGAACACATCGCCGGCGCCGGTGGTGTCCACCGGCCGGACCTTGAAGCCGGGGACCCGGCCGCGGGCCTGGGGGCCGGCGACGAACGCGCCGCGCGCGCCCAGGGTGAGGATCACGTTCTGAACGCCGCGCGCCAGCAAGGCGTCGGCGGCGCGGGCGGCGGCGGCTTCGCTGTTGACCGCCATGCCGGTGAGCAACTGCGCTTCACTTTCGTTGGGGGTGAGGAGATACACATGCCGGAGCAGGGAGGCGGGCAGAGGCCGGGCGGGGGCGGGGTTGAGGATGACCCGGGCGCCGGCGCGGGCGGCGAGTTTGACGGCGGCGGTGACGGTCGGGAGCGGGGTTTCCAGTTGCAGGACGACCACGGCGGCGCGGCGGAAGGCGGCTTGGGCGCGCTGCAGGTCGGCGGGCGCCAGCCGGGCATTGGCGCCGGAGGCCACGGCGATGCTGTTTTCACCGTTCCGGGCGACGAAGATCAAGGCCACCCCCGAGGGCGCGGCGGGGTCGCGCACCACATGCTTCACATTGATGCCGTCGGCGACAAAGCCGGCGAGCGCCTGGTCGCCGAACATGTCGCGGCCGAGGCGCGCGATGAAGGTGACCGCGCCGCCGGCGCGGGCGGCCCCGACGGCCTGGTTGGCGCCTTTGCCGCCGGCGGCCAGGGCAAATTCACCGCCGAGGATGGTTTCCCCCGGCTGGGGAATGCGTTGGACCTTGATAATCATGTCGGTGTTGGAGCTGCCGACGACGAGGATGGAAGGTTTGGTCATAGCAAGCGTGGCTGGCGGAGGAGGCGCGGGGGCGGTTTAGAGTTTCGAGGCAACGAGGATGGCAAGTCCCAGCAAGTAGAAGGCGAACATGGCGGCCAGGAACTTGTTGGTGCCGGGCGGGGCGTCTTTGAATTCCTTCCAGATGAACACGCCCCAGAAGGCGCCGATCATGGTTGCGCCCTGGCCCAGGCCGTAAGCCAGGGCGGCGCCCGCCTTGGTGCTGGCGATGATGCTGAAGGCCATGCCGAGGTTCCAGATCATGCCGCCGAGGATGCCGATGAGGTGCAGGCGGATGTTGCCTTTGGTGAAGTAATCGGCGAAGGCCACCGGGGGACCCGAGAAGGGCTTGACCATCATGATGCTGTTCCAAATGAAGTTGGAGAGGAGCAGGCCGGCGGAGAACAGGACAATGGCGGTGTAGGGGCTGAGGCGGCCCGGGGTCAGCGCGCGGGTGTCGGGGTCAATCGTTCCCATTGCCTGGGCGACAAAGCTGTAGAACCAGCCCATGAGCAGGCCGGCGGCCACGGAGATGACGATGCCTTTGGCGGGGGTTTTCTGGCCGCCGGCGGCGAGCCGCCGGTAGGCCAGGCCATCGAGGATGATCGCAATCACGATGGCGGCGACGCCCAGGGCGAGCATGTGGACGTTGCCCTGGTGGGTGGCGAGGTAGGTGGTGATGACGCCGAGCACCAGCGCCAGGCCCACGCCCACGGGGAAGGCCACCGCCAGCCCGGCGATGTCAATGGCCGCCACGAGCAAGATGTTGGACAGGTTGAAGATGACGCCGCCCAGGAAGGCCGAGCCGAGCCATTTGGGCTCGGCCTGCTGGAGGTCGGCGAGGAAGCCGCGGCCGCCGCTGCCGGAGCTGCCCAGGGTAAAGGCCAGGAGGAGCGAGAGCAGCAGCACGCCCACGGCGTAGTCCCAGTAGAAGAGCTGGAAGCGCCATTCCTTGCTGGCGAGTTTCTGGGTGTTGGCCCAGGAGCCCCAGCAGAGCATGGTGACGATGCAGAGGGCGACGGCGAGCGGGTAGGATTCGACGATGAACATACAGGGTTTCGGGCAGGTCAGGGGTTGGCGGCGGGCGAAGGCTTCCGGGGGCGGGAGATTTCCGGCGCGGCGCCTTTGTCTCTGAACGCGCTTGCCCTCGCGATGATCGTTGTGCGTTTCACGTTTTCCGGCTCCGGGCCGCGGCCAGGAACGGCCGCGCGCCGGCATTTCCCGCGCAGTGTGGCAAAGTCCGGCGCGTTTGTCCACCCACAGATTTGCCGGCTTGAGCGCTTGTCCTGGCGGGCGCGGGTGGTGTACTGTGGGGGGATGAAATTATTGCATGGTTTGGTTGGCGGCGTTGTGCTGGGCGCGGTGGCGGGGCTGCCGCGGGCCGAGGGGGCGGAGCCGGTATGGAACATTCGCGACAAGCCGCTGGAGCGGGTCTCGGTGGTGGCGCATCGCGGGGCGGGCGACCTGGCGCCGGAAAACACCATGGAGGCGCTGGAGCTGTCGTGGAGCATGGGCTGCATTCCGGAGCTGGACGTGCGAACCACCAAAGATGGGCACCTGATGATGTTCCACGATAAGAACTTCGCGCGCATCATGCCCCACGCGCCGCCGGAGATGAAGAAGAAGCGGCTGGAGGACCTGACGTATGCGGAAGCGAAGCAACTGGACGTGGGGGCGTTTCGCGGGCCGCAGTTTGCGGGGCAGCGGATTGTGAGCCTGGCCGAGATTTGCGCGGCGCTGAAGAAAGACCGGCGGCGCGCGGCGTATATTGACGTCAAGAATGTGGACTTCGCCAAGATGGCCCGGGAGACGGCGGGCGTGCATGAGCAGATCGTGCTGGCGACCGGCTCGGAGGCGGATTGCGCGGCCTGGAAGGCGGTGGCGCCGCGCAGCGAGGCGTTTTTATGGGTCGGCACCTGGGGCGATACGAATGATGTGAACGTGGAAAAGCGGTTTGCGCGGCTGCGCGAGATTAACTTTGCGCACATAGACCGGCTGCAGGTGCATTGCCATTTCAACACCAATAATAACCGCATGGTGCCCAGCGACGACTTCATCCGGCGCGCGGGGGTGGAGGTGCGCGCGCGGGGAATCGAGTTTCAGACCATGCCGTGGAATGTGCCCCAGCTCGAAGCGGCCTACACCCGGCTGCTGGACCTGGGCACCGAGGGGTTTGGAACCGACCGGCCGGATGTGGCGCTGCGCGCGCTGCGCGCGTATTACCGGAACGGGCCGCCGGACTGGAACGTCCGGGACCATATTCCCCGGGCCCGGTTCACCGTGCAGGCGCACCGGGGCGCGGGCGACCTGGCGCCGGAGGGTTCGAAGGAGGCGTTTGAGCTGGGGTGGAAGCTGGGGTGCATCCCGGAGGCGGATTTGCGGGAGACCCGGGACGGGGTGATCGTGTCTTTCCATGACAACAACTTTGCGCGGATATTGCCCAACGCGCCGGAGGAGTTGAAGAAGAAGGGAGTGGCGGACCTGACGTTTGCCGAGGTCAAGGAACTGGACGTGGGCAGCTTCCGGAACCAGCAATTTGCGGGGCAGCGGGTGATCAGCCTGGCCGAGATGGTGGGGATTCTGAAAGCGCATCCGGAGCGGTCGCTGTACATTGACATCAAGAAGGTGGATTTCCACAAGCTGGCCGCGGCGACGGCGGAGGTGCATCCGCAGTTGATCCTGGCCAGCACGAAATATGATGAAATCAAGCTGTGGCGGGAGGTTGCCCCCAAATCCCGAACCCTGCACTGGATGGGCGGCCCGGCCGCCTGGATGAGCGGGCCGCCGGACGCGCCCAACGGCCCGCAGGCCAAGCTGGCCCAGCGGCTGCAAGCGCTCCGCGAGGTGAACTTCGCCGGCATTGACCAGCTCCAGATTCACGTCAACACCAGCCCGGAGGGGGTATTCTACCCGAGCGAGGACTTCCTGCGCGAGGCGGGGAGGGAGTTGCGCGCGCATGGCATCCTGTTCCAGACCCTGCCCTGGAAGCAGAAAGACGCCAAAATCTTCCATCGGCTGATGGACCTGGGGTGCGCCAGCTTCGCCACCGATTATCCGGATGCCGCGCAGGCGGCGGTGAGCGATTATTACCGGGCGCGGTGAGGCGGCTGCCGCGGGACGCGGCGGAGGCGGCGCGCGCGGGGGGAGCCGCGCCGGCCCAACGGGCCGCTCAGGCGGGGGGCGGAGTGGAAGCGGGGACGGGAAGGAAAATCCGCACGCAGCCCGGCTGGCCGGAATCCGGCGCGACGACTTCCAGCTTGCCCTGGTGGGTTTCGATGATCTTGCGGCAGACGGTCAGGCCCAGGCCCAGGCCGACCTGGCGCGTCGTGTAGAACGGCGTGGTTGCCCGCTGCGCGTCGTCCGGGGCAAAGCCGGCGCCGGGGTCGCGCACTTCGATCCGCAATCCCGGCTGCCCGTTGTCGGCGGCTTCCATCCGTGAGCGCACCTCCGCCCCGGGGTGGGCCGGGCTGGCCTGGAGGGCGTTGAGCAGCACCTCGGCCAGCGCGTGGCGGAGCGCCGGGCGGTCGCCGGTCAGGATGATGGGCGTCCGGCCGTGATCGTGTTTGAGCGGCGCGGCCTTGGCGGGCAGGTGTTTGCAGGCTTCCTGGTACGCCTCGTCCATCAGCGGGGAAAGCGGGAAGGCTTCCTGCGCGCCCAGCGAATCGCGGGAGAGGAAGCGCATTTGATTCAGCAGGCGCGTCACGCGCCGGACGCCGTCGGCCAGGGCCGCGTTGAGCGAGGCGCGGAACTCGGCGTCCTTCCATTTGTCGGCCAGCAATTGCTGGTGGGTGGACAGCGGGACCATGGCATTGCCGATTTCATGCGTCAGGCGGTCGGCCATGGTTTTGATCAGGCGCAGTTTGGCCGCCTCGATTTCGAGGTGCTGCAACTGTTCGCTTTGCGTGAGGTCTTCCGCCATGAGCAGCGCCGAGGCCGGCAGGCTGGCCGGCTGCCGTTGGAACGGGACAATGCTGACGCGGTAGATCGCGCCCGGCGCGTCTTCCCGCTCGAATTTGAAGCTGGCGATCGCGGCGCCGGTCCGCAGGACTTGATACACCTTGGCGCTGAGGGGGGACGGCAGGTCGCTGAACTCCAGCTCCCCGCTCGGGCGCGGGGCGCGGCGGCCGAAGTAGCGGACGGCCGTCTTGTTGGCGTGGAGGATGGCCAGGTCCCGGCTGACGACCACGCACGCGCTGCTGAGTTCGCGCAGGATTTCCGCCATGACTTCGTGGTTGGCGGCCAACTGGTCGTGGAGCCAGATGTTCTTGATGGCCAGCCCCAGTTGTTCGAGCAGGTGGAAGATCAGCTCCAGCTCGGCGTTCACGAGGGGCTCGCCGGTGATGCGCCCGTCGAAGACCGCCACCCCCAGCAACGCCTCCCGGTCCAGGATCGGCACGGCCACTTGCGCCCCCAGCAGCTCGAACTCATTCCGGGTTTCGGGGTCATGGCGCGCCTCCTCGCTGTTGCGCCGCAGGATGCGGCCGAGGCGCAGGAGGTGTCCGCCGATGCCGCCTTCGAGCGACAGCTCGAAGTGGTGCAGCAAGCTGCGCGAGATGCCGAGGGAGCCCGCCGCGTGCAGGCGCCGGCTTTCGGCCTGCGCGGGGGCGTGGCCGAAGGCGGTGAGCGGCGGGCGCAGGAAGATGGCCGCGCGGTTAAGGCCGAGAATCTCGCGCAGCAGCAAGAGGAATTGCTGCAGCATGCCCTCGGTGTTCAGCGAGTGCGTCAGGATGCCTGAAAAGTTCCGCAGGACGCTCAGCGTCGGAACGGCGCCCGCGGGGGCTGCCTTCTCGATCGGCGCCGGGGCCTCGGGCGGCGGCGGCGCGGGCAAAGGCGCGGGGCGCGCCGCCGCGGACTTCGGCCACAACCGCTCCAGCAGGGCGGCGAGGAGGCGCCCGCGGACGGGTTTGGTCAGGATGTGCGTGGCGCCTTGCAGGTAGGCTTCCTCTTCCCATTCCGGCTGTTTGGCGCCGGCATAAATGATGATCGGGCACCGGGGATCCCGGCGCCGCAGCTTTTCCAGCAGCCAGATGCCCTGCACGCCGGTCAGCTCAAAATCCACGATGCAGGCCTCGGCCAGGCCGTGCGCCAGAAAGGGTTCCGCCTCTTCGAGGTTCGCCCGGTCCAGCACCCGGTACAGGTCGGGATTGAGGGCCGCGCGAATCGCTTCCGTCACATCCGGATGTGCGCCCAGGACCAGCAGGGTTTTCATGGCCCGTTTCCTCCGGCGGGTTCGGCGCGGCGCGGACGGCGGGCCGGCGGGGCCGAGGCGTTCGCCGCCGCCGGAAGCACCGCGTTCTCCCTCCCGGCAGACCGCGGAAGGTCATCCCGCGGGAGCAGATCCGCACCCCCGGCACCCGTGCTCGCGATATTATTCATCATTCCGCAGTCGGAACTGCGCTATCGTGGCTATCAGACTTACCATTTTTGCGAGGCAAAGACAACAACAGCGACTACGGATGTGCAGCCCGGGAATATCGCGCATTTTAACCCGGGGTTTCTCCGGGTTGAGTTGTGTCCGTCAAGTTCAGCAAATTGGTTATCATGGTTTCCACTCAAGGTGTTTCTTGGCTTGCCCCCTGCGGCGGCGCCGCCGCAGGGGGCAAAATCGCGCGCTACGCCGCCACCGCGAGCGCCGGCGCTTTCTT
>JAAYVL010000096.1 GCA_012517205.1 Verrucomicrobiota bacterium | reverse complement strand
GCCCCGGCGCGCGGGCCCGTGGCGGCCGGCCCCGGCGGCGGCCGTTCGCGCGCCGGCTCCGACATTCTCATTGACGGGCGGGCGGCGCTCCCGCCAAGGATACCGCGGGCGATGATTGCGAAGCGATTCAGGACACGATCGGCGGCGGGTGCCGCGACCCTGCTGCTGGCAGCCAGCCTGGGCATCCCCGCGCGGGCGGCGTTGACGCGCCCGGCCCGGATCACCTTTGACCCGGCGGGGGTATTGGTGGTGGACGGGCAAAAGAAGTTTCCCCTCACCCTGACGATTGTGCCGGGGCCGGACGCCCGGGCGCCCAACGGCCGGCCGGCGTACGCGGAGTTTGCCGACAGCGGCGTCCTGTTTATGCGGTCCGGCGGCCCGGCCTGGAACGACGACACGATCTCGCGCGAGCACGCCATGCAGGCGGCGGCGGCGGCCAGCGGACTGCGCTGCTGCCCGTGGCTGGGGTGGGATCTGTCCAACTTCAGCCCCGGCGACGCGAACCGGGAAGCCCGGCTGCGAACGGTGATTGCCGCGTTCAAGGATTCCCCCGGCATGGGGTTGTGGAAGGGGGCCGACGAGCCGGATTGGAGCAACGCGCACAACCCCGCCCAGGCCACCCCGGAGCAGGTCGCGCACGTGGCCCGCCTCCTGCGCGAACTCGACCCCGCCCACCCGATCTGGCTGGTGCAGGCGCCGCGCGGGACCGCGGCCTCGCTCCGGCGCTACGACGCGGGCTGGGATGTGGGCGGCATGGACATCTACCCGGTGAGCTACCCGCCCGGCGTGCATACGGAGGGAAAAAACAAAGAGTTGAGCATGGTGGGCGACTTCACCCGCCTGATGAAGCGGGTGGCGGGCGAAAAGCCCTTTTGGATGACCCTGCAAATCGCCTTCTCCGGCGTCGTCAAGCCCGGCCGAACGCTGCGGTTTCCAACATTCCCGGAGCAGCGCTTTATGGCCTACGAGGCGATCATCAACGGCGCCCGCGGCTTAACCTATTTCGGCGGCGGCCTGCCCCAGACCCTGAACTCGCGGGATCAGCCGCTGGGATTTAACTGGACGTACTTCGACCGGGTCATGCGCCCGCTCTTCGCGGAGCTCGGCCCCCGCTCGCCGCTCCTTCCGGCGTTGCTGGCCCCCGACGCCGGCCTCAAGCTCTCGGTCGCGCCGGAAGCCCCGCCCCGGCGCGCCCTGGCCCGCAAGGAGGAGGAACAGAATCTGCCGGCGCCGTCTCCGCCGCGGCTCGTGCGGGATGAGGCCGGGGCGGATGCCCGCGCCATCGAGTGCCTGGTGCGCCAAGCCGGCGATGACTACTACGTGCTGGCCTGCAAGAAAGAGGGCCCCACCGTCCACGTGCGCTTCCGCGGCCTGCCCCCGGAAATCCACGGCGCGGGCGCGGGCGCCGTGCTCTTCGAGGAGCCGCGGAAAGTGGACGCGCAACACGGCAGTTTTGCCGACTGGTTCGGCCCGTTCGAGGTGCATGTGTACCACTTTGCGGCCAGCCGGAAAGCCGGCCGGGACGGGGAGGCCGCTCCGGCGGGGCCGGAACCGCTTCCGTCGGCCCCCGAAAGCCGCCCGCCGCGCCTTTAACCCACCTTGTTGAATCAGCCGCCCGCCGGGCGCCAGAAGCAATTCAACACCCCATGCCCGGCGGCTGTCCGGCTTTGCGCGATGGCCTGGGTGATGAACTCCTTCGCCTGCCGCACGGCGCGCGGCAGGGAGCCGCCCCGCGCCAGGTACCCGGCGATCGCCGCCGAATAGGTGCAGCCCGTGCCGTGCGTGCTCACTCCTCGGACGAACGGCGCGCTCAGCAGCAGCTCCGTGCGCCCGTCGTAGAAAATATCCACCGCCTCCCGAAGCCCGCGCAGGTGGCCGCCCTTGACCAGGGCCGCGCAGCCAAAGCGCCGATGCAACTCCCGGGCGGCGTCCCGGAGGTCCGGCACGGAATCCAGCTTCCGGCCGAGCAGGATTTTGGCTTCGTCCAGGTTGGGCGTCACCAGCGTGGCCAGGGGCAGAAGCTCCGCGCCCAGGGCCTTCACCGCCGCCGGCTTGAGCAGGGCCGCGCCGCTCGTGGATACCATCACCGGGTCCACCACCAGCGGCACCCGCGGGCCGCGCCGGAAAAACTCCGCCACCGCGCGGATGAGCGCCGCCGAATACAGCATCCCGGTCTTGGCGGCCGCCGGGCGCAGCGCCGTGAACACCGCTTCGATCTGGCGGCGCACGATTTCCACGCGGCACGCCTGGATGCCATACACCCCTTCCGGGTTTTGCGCCGTGATGCACGTAATCGCGCTGGTGCCATGCACGCCCAGCGCGGCAAAGGTCTTCAGATCCGTCTGGATGCCCGCCCCACCGCCGCTGTCCGAGCCGGCAATGGTGAGCGCCACCGGGAGTTGACGATGTTTCGACATGCGGCAAGAGTAGCGGGAAGCCGCGCCACGTAAAGCCCGTCCCTGCGGACTGAATCGTCCGGCAATGCGGAGATCGGCCAATCAATCCTCCTGCCACTTCACCGGGCTATTATTTGAAATATATCCTGGACGCGAATTACCCCCCTCGCGGCCGAATTGCGGCAGACCAATCGCTATCTTCGTTGACCGCCGCCTCCGGCCTGATACCCTTTTTCCGGTGGCTGGGGATAAACCGCTGCCCGGTTAACTGACCCGCGCGCGCGGGCCGCCGGGCCGCACTCCCGGCTTTGAATTACAATAACCATGGAAGTTTCTCGCTTATGAAATTACTCGATTCCCCGCGCTCCGGACGGCTCGGAGCTTATGTCTATTACTCGACGCCCTTCGGCCAATGTTGCCGGGCGTTAACCATGCCCCGCGACGCCCGGTCTTCCGCCCAGGCCCGCGCCCGCGCCAGCTTCGCGGCCTGCTCCCAGGCCTGGGGCCGGAGCCTGACCGAAGCCCAGCGCCAGCGCTGGGTGGCCGCCGCGCAAACCGTTCCCAGCCGGCCGTCGGTGGGTCAATACGGGCCCCTCAGCGGCCAGCAATTCTATGTCCGCATCAACAGCGTTCTGGACTGCATCGGCCAGCCGCCCGTCAGCGAACCCCCGGTCCCGGTGGTCTTCAGCCCCAATCTGGTCACCGGG
>JAAYVL010000005.1 GCA_012517205.1 Verrucomicrobiota bacterium | reverse complement strand
TGGCACGTCAGTTGCCCGTCCCGGCAGCTCAAGACGCATTGCGGACTGTGGATGCTGACAATATGGTACGACATGCGACCCGTCCGGCATGGCAAAAGAGCCAGTTCTGTGCCAAAACGGGCGGCCGGGCCGCCCGGCGCGCGCCCGGCCGGGGCTGAAACCGCGCCCTACCGCGGCGCGGCCACGCCGGATAAGGGGGTTTTTAAGATTTCCAAGCCACACTTGAGGAGGG
The DNA here is from genome assembly GCA_012517205.1 of Verrucomicrobiota bacterium. Lineage (GTDB taxonomy): Bacteria > Verrucomicrobiota > Verrucomicrobiia > Limisphaerales > UBA8199 > UBA8199. The sequence continues at coordinate 1,535 of JAAYVL010000005.1, read as the reverse complement.
TGGCGACGGAAACATTCTGGAAGCTCCCGGGCTGCCTGACATAATGAATCTGGTCTGGTGGGCTCAGGTCCACAAGATAACCAGAACGCTGATTAAGTTGAACGCCGCGCACCCTCCAGATTCCGCGGTAGTCGGAACGGGCGGCTTTTTGGTTCACCCGGATCAGGGTGCCTTTGCGCAAGACGCGCGGGGGTTTGCCGCCGTTGCGCGCGCGCAGGGCCGCGAGTTGGTGCCAGATTTTGTGGGGCCGGATGAGGGCCGGCTCCGGGTCCAGCGCCAGGCCGAAGTTGTCGCCGAGCACTTTTACCGCTTTGAGGCGTTTGAGCTTGGCGGCGGCGGGGTCGCCTTCCGGGGCAAGCCCCAGCAGGGCGGTTTTGTCTTTGATCTCATAGACCCAGCGCCAGGCCGGGGTTTGGTGGAAGACTTTGCCGGCGGCGGGGGCGGCGTCCGCGCCGTTCCGTTTGCGGCTGATGATGAGGACGGTGGGGGCGTCCGGGGCGGGGATGGGGATGTTTTTATTTGCCAGCCAGCGGGCGAGGCGGCGGGCGTTGGGGTGGGGGTCCGCGGGGTCGAAGACGCGCCAGACGGTTTCCTCGCAGCGCAGGCCGGAGAGGTCGGCGGGGATGTGCTGGACGACGCGCCGCTCCCGCAGGCGCCGGCTGACCTGCTCTTTGAGCGCGGGCGGCAGATCGTTGAGGCGCAGTTCGCCCTGGGGGGTGATGGCCGCCACGCGCCCCAGCAGTTGGCGGGCGCGGCGTTGCTCGTCGGGAGCCAGACGGCGCTTGAGGAGGAGCCTCCACGCTTCGCCGTCCCGGGGCAGGAGGTGCGCGGCCAGGGCGAGGACGCAGGCGTCCAGGGCGTGATGGAGGTGGGTGATTTTGCGCAGCTCGGTTTTTTTGTGAGGAAGGGGCCGGCCGTGGTCGTCGGGGTCGTCCGGGTTGAGGGCCAGGGGATTGGCCAGGGCCAGGCAGCCGGTGAGGTTCCAGGCCTTGCGGACGGCGGCGGTGACGGCGCCGGGCAGGGCGGTCACGACCGGGGGGCGGGCGCGGCCCAGGCAGAGCCGCTGGAGCGCCTGCGCGCACAGGCGGACGAGCTGCGAGGTCTGGGTCAGATCGGCGGGGGTGAACTCCTTTTCGACGTAATGGCGCAGGAGGAGCAGTCGTTTGCGGTTGCGCTTGCGGCGCTGGTCGTTTTCATGGCCTTTGAAGCATTCCAGCTTTTCGACCGCCTGCTGGTAGGCGGCCGGGGTTCGGAGGCTCAGTTGGGGCAGGCCCGGCACGGGTTTGCCCTGTTCCTCCTCGATAAAGCGCCGGGCGGTGCGCTGGCCTTTCCACTTGTTGACCTCGGCGAAGGTAATCACCAGGGAATCGAGGCTGTCGCTCGCGCGCTCGGAGCGGGGGATGATGTGGTCTTTATCCACCCGGCGGTGGAGGAGGTCCAGGGCGTCGTAGGGCTGGCCGGTGTAGGGGCAGGTCCAGCCCAGGTCTTCGGCGATGCGGCCTTTGCGGATCAGCCCCGGGCCGACGCGCACGCCC
>JAAYVL010000002.1 GCA_012517205.1 Verrucomicrobiota bacterium | reverse complement strand
CCTTGAATTTGCCAAGCAGGGGGCTCGCCAGTTTTGCGGCTTGGGCGGTCAGTCCCGCCCAGGCTCCGATGGAACGCGGGCGGGTGGTTGAACTGTCCGATTGAATCGTTGCGGTTAAGCGCCTGGCTGAGGACCTGTTTCGAGCTTCGCTTGGGGGGCCGAGTTCCACAGTGCCTTCCATCATGTGTCAAAAGTAAGGATTGCCCGTATCTGGGGTCAGAGTGGTTTTGTTGCGCTGGAAACTCTGTTGTCTGGATCGGCCCTGAAAGCAAGGCCTTGTTGAATTCAAGGCGAGCTGCCCCGCTAACCGAAGTCTGCTTGGGCGGAATGAATTTTTCGGTATTTTTGAGTTGCGCTTCTAGAGGAAATATGCTAATATTAATTTAACTTCGTGGTGTAGCGGCATAGTAGGGCTACCTGCGAGTTGCCAAGTTGCTATGTTTGCTGGATATGCAAATTAGTCGTCCATGAGACAAAGGGGAGGTGTCGCTAAATGAAAACCACAGCATGAAGGAGAAAGCGTATGAAAGATTCATGTACGGGAATGAAAAGCGATACGGGCCTAAGGAGCCATATCGCGAGAACGACCCAACTGATCAACCCTCTCATCTGTGGTGCGATGTGGCCGGGCGTTTCTGATGGCAGGCGTGCCCGGAAGGGCCGCGGTAACCGCATCCTGGTGCGGGCTCTCTCCCTGGGCCTGGTTTCTTTCCTCCCGCTGTCCGGGTTCGCGGCGGCGACAGCTAAGTGGTGGGATGTTAACGGAACCACTTCAGGCTGCGGTGGCACTTCCCCTAGTGGCACCTGGAGTACTTCTGCAGCGAATTGGGCAACTAGCTCTGGCGGAACTGCATCCACGGCGGCTTGGGTGAACGACCCTGGCGGCGCGTGGAAAGCGCGTTTCTCCGCCGCAAGCAACGGCACCGGAGCGTTCACTGTGACGGGTAGTGGCACAATAGAGGTCGCCCAAATCGGTATCGAAGAGGGAACACCGACATTTACCGGTGGAGCAATCAAATTCGTTGGCTCTGAAGACACGCAGATTCTAACGGGTATTAACGGTAGTTCACAGGTTATAATAAATTCGCAGATCAGTGGAAGTGTCGGTTTAATCATTGCGCGCGCATCTACTACGTCTAGTACAACGACCTTGGGTAGCACTGCCAACAATTGGACGGGCGGACTGAGAATTTCTCAGGGCGAAACACTCAAACTCGGAGCGTCGAATGTGATTCCTAACGCTAACAATGTTACCGTTTACGGGACTTTGAACGTGAATGGCAAATCAGAGACCGTTAATGCGTTGTCGGGATCCGGCACGGTGTCCTTGCCGTCGGGCTCTGTGATTTACGTGAATGCTCATACCGACAACCCATCCTCCACCTTTTCTGGGAAGATCACTGGCGCGGGTCAATTCGCCAAATCGGGGACCGGCACACTGACCTTGAGCGGCGAAAGTGATTGGACCGGTAATTTTGAGCACCGGAACGGAACTGTGGTACTGGACGGCGCAAATCGTTTCACCGGCAACCCGACGCTGATCAACGGAGGTGTGACATCCACTCTTAAGCTGGGAAATGCCGCCCAAGCACTCGGAAACATTAACAATGCCGTCGTAATCAATATTGACACCGGCGGCGCTTCGGGGATTCTCACCGTGGGTGGAAACAATGGGAGCGGCACCTATAAGGGTGTCATGAGCGGGGCGGGCGGCTTGACCAAGACGGGCTCCGGCACCCTGACCCTTGCCGGGGTGAACACTTACACCGGCAACTTCACGCTGAGTGCGGGCACTGTTACGGTCAACTCGGGCGCGGCACTGTGCGGTGCGACCGGCAGTGCGATCGTAAACGCAGGCACGCTGAACCTGAACAATACGGCGCAAACCATTGCCTCGTTGTCAGGCTCCGGTGGCACCATCAATCTGGCTTCTGGCCACACCCTGACGGTAAATCAATCGGCAAACACTACATACTCCGGTCAACTGAGCTGTCCGGGCGCCAATCCAATTAAGAAGACCGGCACTGGAACACTGACGTTAAGCGGCACCGCGGACAACAATTCTGCCAGAGTGGAAGTGAACGGGGGCAAGGTGGTGTTGGCCAAGACAAGCAGTTCGTCCGTGCATGCGCTGGGAGGCGCCTGCACCGTCAACTCCGGCACGCTTCAATTGGGCGGCACCGGCGGCGACCAACTGTGGAACGGCTCCACCGTTACGGCTGCCCCAGCGGCGGGTAAGGACGCCGTGTTTGACCTAAACGGCCAGAGCGAGGAGATAACAAGCCTGACCCTCAGAGGCTCCGGCATCGATCTCGGCGGGGCGCTGATCAACAGTTCCACCACCGCGGCCTCCACCCTCACCTGCAGCAGCGGGATTAGCCTCACGGGCAACACCTATATTGGCGGCGCAGGCAATCTCGCGCTGCCGAGCGTGATTGCCAGCGGCGGCAATGTTCTCGTCAAGGTCGGCACGGGCACGCTGACCTTGAGCGGAACGGCTGCCAACACCGCTTCGGGGAGTTACACGGAGGTTCGGGAGGGAGAGCTAGTGCTTGCTAAAACCGCGGGTGTAAACGCCATTGCGCATAACGTGACCATTGGCGACGATTCGGGCACTGATCAACTTACGCTCAACAACCATAACCAGATTGCGGACTCGTCGGTGCTGCAGATCAACGGCGCGACCACCGGCAATAGCGGCAAGTTTAATTTAAACGGCTATAATGAGACGGTGGGAGGCATCTTTTCCGACAAGACTTACTCCGTCATTCAACATTCGGAAGCCCCCACAGCGGCTACCGCTTCGACTCTGACGGTGAATAATTCGGACCATTGTTCCTATGCGGGTATCATTCGTGACAAGAACAGCGGCGCCGCCGCGACGCTCGGGCTTGTCAAGACGGGAACGGCTGCGCTCACTCTGAGCGGGAATCTCAACTCCTATAGCGGGGGTACGACCGTGGAGGCCGGAGCGCTGCTGGTAAACAACAGTTCGGGCAGCGGCACGGGCAGTGGGACGGTCACCGTGAATGGGGGGACGCTGGGCGGCAACGGTATCATCAGCGGCCAGGTCACGGTCAATTCCAGCGGCATGCTCGCCCCCGGAGCTACCCTTGGCATCCTCGGCACGTTGACGCTGGGGGCGGCGCCGAGCCTGGGGGGGACGGCGGCCATGCAGATCAATAAGGCGGCCGGGCCGGTTTACACCGCCGACAAAGTCAACTTGACCTCGGGCGTGCTGAACTACGGCGGCACGCTGACCGTGACCGAACTTGCGGGGAGCCAGGCGCTCAGCGGCGGAGAAGTTTTTGACTTGTTTGATGCCCCGGGATTCAGCGGCAGCTTTGCTACCATCAACCTGCCGCCGCTCGCGACTCAAACGCCGGCGCTGAACTGGTACACGGGCAACCTGACGGTGGATGGCACGATCATCGTCAACCGCGCGCCGAGGGGGGTTCAGGATTACACCTTGACGCGGGCGCCGGGCACCTCGATGAAGATCAACGTCGCGACCTTGAGCGCGGCGCTGATGGCCGGGGTGGTGGATGATGATAAGGATAGTGGGGATGAGGCCATTTATGACTCGCTGGCGAGTTTCACCAGCAACCGGGGCACGGTGGTGACGGAGTCGAAGGGCCGATATTTGTATGCGCCGAACCACAACTGCAACGATTATCTGGTGTATCGGGTGAAGGATCAGCGGGGGGGCGTGGTGACGGCGAAGATTCACATCCTGGTGGAGCCTTACTATGGGAAGGTGGAATTGCGGCATGATGGGGGCGGGACGGTTACTTTGTCATTCTACGGCATTCCGGGTTATGATTACTACATTCAGCGCAAATGCACGGTGGAGGGCACCTGGGCGGATTTGTATGGGCCGTTGACCTGCACGGCGGCGGGGTTGGTGACGCACGATGATACGCCGGGGGGGTGCAATCCGGCGTTTTACCGGCTGCGCACGGCGGGCGAAGTTTGCCAGTAGATTGAGGCGGGCTGGAGTTGCGGGCCTTGCGAAAACGGGTTTCAGGCAGCCAACCCACCGTAGGGGGTGAGCGCCTCGTCGGGGCGCTCATTGCCGCCATCCCGCCCAAGGTATTCAGTTTGAATTGGTGACCGTCTTCTTCCGGCGGGTGAACTATTTCTGCAGAAAAGGATGCGAGTTGACTCACGATCCAGGTTGCCCAGGACCGTGGGAAAGATCTTCAGCGTGGCCTCAATCCTTTTCTTCAAGGCAAAAGGGCCCAACGCGACGTGTTGGGCCCGCAGCCGGGCCTTGATCGGCTCGGGGATTTGAGGGCTTTCCAGCAGTCGCTGATAGGGGGGTGCGGTTTCTTTTCATAGGTCTTAACCGGGATATTTCACGCCCCGCACGAAAAACCCGCAGGCCGGAGCGCGGGCATCTTGCCCGCTTAGCCCGTTTGGAGGCTGTAAGCGGGCAAGATGCCCGCGCTCCAGCCTTGCAGGTGTGGGTCTTGCCCCCTTGCCGTTCCCGGCGAAGTCGTTTGAAGGTGGGGCGGAAGTGATTCTGATACCGGCTCCATTCCTTGCTATAGAAGTCGTTGAGCAAGGGCACCCGTTGTGGATGCGCGAAACGCTGGCAGCCCAACCGTTGGCGCACGTGAGTCCAGTTCTTTTGCTCGCCGTGAGCATTGTCGTTCTTGCGGTAGGCGCGGCGGCGCGTCCAAGGTACTTTGAGCGGGCGGCCCGTCAGGTATTCGTAGAGGGGCCAGTTGAGGAACTCACTGCCGTTGTCACTGTGGAAGCTCCGCAGGGGAAAGGGAACCACGCGCTCCAGCTGCCGGATTGGATCCCGGATGGCATGGCGGGCTTTGTTCCCTACGGCGCGGTTCTCCGTCCACCGCTGAAGAGGTCGGTAAAGGTGAGGGAATTGACGTAATCGCCGCTCGTGGTGTCGTCGCAATGGGCGACGGTGTCCACGGCCACAGTGCCGGGTTGGCGGGTATCGGCCGGGTGGCCCGGAGCCCTCTCCTTAAGTCAACGTATCGGCGAACACCTCGTCCGCCTCCCCGCCCCGGTAACATTTATCCGGAGTCAATTCGGAACCGGCAAAACATTGAATGAAACATTGACAGAAGACCTCCGGATGGCTAAGTTTAAACGTTTTATGTGGTGCCATGGGCCAACAGACGGGATTCAACGGGCGGCTTCATCCGGCGGCGGCGTTCGAGTGCGCGCGGCTTCTGGTGCGGCGCGCCTACAGTATCGCCGATACTCAAATTACAGGGTTCACTGTATAGGCAAAATTGACTGTCTGCGTAATAGTTGGATGCGTTGTTAGATGAAACCAAGAGTGCGAAAGATTGAGCGTATGAAAGATTCAAGTGCGGAAATGAGAACCACCGTGCGCCAAAGTATCCGTAGAGCGGGTGCCGAGAGGCCCACCAGTGCCGTTATGGGCGGCGTAGCCCTGATTTGCTGTCTGGCTCTCTTCCATACCTCGCCGGCATCGGCGGCTAGCTGGGGGCCCTATGATCTGGACGTTTCCTGTTCCATATTTTCTGATGCTAACAACGGGGCTTTGAGAACGAGTTATTTCTCGTCTGGACCCGCTCGGAGCATACTCAAAGCAGCTGATGCTTATATGGCGACTATGCCGGATGCATCGCTTTGTACCAGCGCCTCTTTTACCATTGCCTTTATGCAGGTTGGGACGTACAGCTCGTCTCAAAATAGCCCGGTTAATATTTACAGGATCACAAAGGCGTGGGATCGCTCTACCGTGAAATGGACCTCTCCCTGGGGAACACCTGGCGGGGACTACGGGAGTGTAGGCACTAGTTCACAGAGTGTTGTCTGGCCGGCGGATGGCACTATTTACACCTTCAACGTAGGGTCGGGTAAAAACTTTCCTTATGGAGTTATGTTCAAGGGAGACACTGAGTCCTCCATAAGCTATCGGAAAGCCTGGGCGCCGAACAGCCCTTATCCTCGTCTAACCGTCAACTACACCCCGCCGGCGGGCACGGCCAACGGGAACATTCGGAGTTGGGCCTATCTTGGGCACTACGCTCAGGGCTCGTCTGGCGACCACGTGACGCGCATCAATACGGATCACGTTGCGGGCACGTATGGGGGGGTGAGCGTGGACGAGACCACCATCGCGCCCAATGCAGCCAACGGTTCGGCCGGCCACAGCTATGGCAATTCCTATGGATCCTATAAGTGGAAGCAAGGGACCGGGAGCGCGGATGTGGTCAGCCTGCTGGAATCGGGCTTCTATAACGCGGCCAGCAAGGACAACGGCACTACCTATGCCGCAGTCTATATGTGGTACTCCGGCGACACTAGCAGCGACACCTATATTGGCTGGGGATCCGACGACGACTGCAAGATTTATGTGAATGGAGTGCTGCGGGGCTCTTTTCTCGGTGACGGGCGTGGTGCTTCCGCCGACCAGGATTTCAGTGGGCCTTTCACCCTTACGAAGAACACATGGTACCGCGTGCTGGTGAAGGTGGAGAACGGCGTTGGCGGCTACGGCCTGCACCTGCGTTTTGCCAATGCGAACCGTACGGCGCGCTCTGGATGCACCTTCTACACCACCGACGCGACCGCCCCCAGCACGCCCTCCGGCCTGGCGGTGGCCGGCGTCACGTCTGATGTCTGGCAGAACACGGTTTCCAGCCCGACGTTTACCTGGACTTCGGGCACCGATTCCCAGGGCAGCGGACAAGGCGTATCGGGCGTGCGCGGGCAGAAGTATTATTTTGGCACCAGCAGCGGCGGAACTCCGGACACATTTCAGGCGGGCACCAGCTATGCCCCGGGGGCGCGGACTGACGGGACTTACTACTTCAAGGTGAATACGATTGACTACGCGTTGAATGAATCCGGGGTGGCGACTTTCATCTTCAAGTATGATGCCACCCAACCGAACCCGATCTCTAACTTCAGTTCCAGCAGCCCCGGCAACAGCGATACGGCGTGGTATAATAGTGCGGGCGACTTGGTTTGGACCTGGACGGCCGCAACCGACGCCACCAGCGGCCTGGATGGCTACGCTATCGTGCAGGACCAAACCGCTGACACCCAGCCGGGGGAGACCAAGACCCACGAAGAGACCGCAACGAGCTATACGCTGACCGGCCCCAAGGCCACGGGGGAATATTGGCTCCATGTGCGGAGCAAGGATAATGCGGGCAACTGGCTGGCCGCCGCCAACACCTCGCACCGTCGCATTCGCCTGGATCGAACGGCGCCAACCGGGGTGAGCCTCTCCATCGGCGCCGTCACGACGGACAGCATTGCCGTGACCGGCTCGGGCACCGATGCGCATTCAGGGGTGAATGCGGCCACGGGCTACAATTACAGTTGCACCGGCAAGAGCGATAGTGGGGGCAAGGGCACGACGCATATCTGGAGCGGCCTGAGCGCGAACACGAAATACACGGGGCTGCGCGTCACGGTCAGCGACCAGGCGGTGCCGACGCCCAACACGGCGGCCTCGGCGGACTTGAGCAAGTACACGCTGCAAAACCCGGCAACGGCCCCCACGTTTGACACTATTACGACGAACAGCATTGCGCTGGTGACGACCGGGCCGGTCAATCTGGCGGCGGATAATTCGGGGGTGATCTTCAAGCGCAATGGGACCACGGACCTGGCCAAGGCGCAAGCGTTGACCACTACGGATGGGGGGTTGGAGGCCAACACGCAGTACAGCTACACCGCGCGCGGTGTGAACGGGGACAACGTGGCGACGGCCGAATCGGCCAGTGCCAGTGCCTGGACGTTATCGG
>JAAYVL010000051.1 GCA_012517205.1 Verrucomicrobiota bacterium | reverse complement strand
TTAGGGGTTGTGGGGAAGGACAATTCTCTGGGTTACAGACTGTAGTTCCGCTGCTGATTGTTGAGCATTGAAAGCGGGCCGGAGGCCCGCGCGCCGGGGCGGAAATGACACATTTTGGGTAATCTTTGACTTCCAGCGCGAAGTTTGAGGAAACGTTAACGTTAAAGGTACTCTAAACTGGAGCGGTTTAGTTGTGAAATACAATGGTTTGTCGTCATTTCACCGGAATCTGGGGAGGCATAGCCGTTCAGGTCGTAGCCTTCTCAGTCCTCTTGACTGGCGATTTTCACGATATAACCATCAAATCCACTTTGGCTTTCGACTGTAAAATCAGCGATTTACGATTGCGATGAGGGTTGAAATCGGGGTGGGATCCAAATTATTCCGGCCTGGGCGTGCCTTCATTCAGATGCCTTGGTTTTTCCCTGCCCCTACGCCGTGTACAAGGGGTGTACAAGGGATGCCCATCGGATGTACCAGCTAAAATCCTATGTTATTCCGGTGAGCATCCCTTGTACACCCCTTGTACACGGCCAAGGATTAGGGTAGCGCGGTCAATATGTGCCTGAATCTAAGCGATTTATGGGCTATTTTCCTGCCGTTCTTTCCTGAATGTCTAAACCATTGATTTTACAGTGGAAAGGCATTGGGAGCTCAATGGCCAGGCCGTTAAATGCGCCAATTAAAGGGTTTATTGGGGCTGTGGGCCGGGCGGCCGGGTTTCTTCAGGCTCCAGTGGCAGGGGAGCGCGTGGGTTGGCTGCGCCACAGAATCGCTCCGGCTGAGGGTGGCGTTTCCGGGGCGGTTTTATTTGCCGTTTGCGATGGGGGCGGGGGGCTTCAGCCGCGGAAGAACAGCAGCCAGATCAGGAGCAGCATGGGCCCCATGCAGGGGAGGGTGTATTTGAAGATGAAACCGAGGAATCCAGGGGTTTTGACCTTCTGCTGGTCGGCGATGATTTTGACCATGAAATTGGGGCCGTTGCCGATGTAGGTGTTGGCGCCGAAGAACACCGCGCCGATGCTGATGGCGAGGAGATAGTTGTTATAGGCGGTATTGCCCAGCAGAAACGCCACTTCGATTTCCTCCGCCCGCACCTGCCCGGCGGCCAGGTGTGCCGCATGGTATTTTTGCAGCGCCGCGTAAGTGTTTCCGATGGCCTCGGCCTGCGGCCCGGTGAGGGCGGCGAGGCCCGCGCCGGATTGCTGGACGAGTTGTTGGACCTTGTCAATGATTTCGGGGTCCACGAACAGGCCGAAGGCGGCGCTCAGGAAGCTGAGGTACGTCGGCGCATTATCAAGCAAGCTGGACAGGATGCCGCTGCTCCAGTAGAAGACGGCCGGGGCGGGGGCGCCAATCCGGCTGGCATTGTGTTGCAGCCAGTCCAGGGCCGGCATCATGGTGGCGAAGATGCCGATGAACAGGATGGCGACTTCCTGGATGGGGCGGAAATCGAAGTGGTTGGCGGCATGGATGCGCGGGCGGGTGGTGAGCCAGGAGCCGGCGGCCGCGCCCAGCATCAGGGCTTCGCGCAGGAACAACGGGCGGGAGATGAACACGGCCACGAGGATGACCAGCAGATAGGCCAGGTTGCCGAGGCCCTCGCAGCGCCATTGGTCGGGCGGTTCGGCCAGGCGTTCGCGCACGGCCCGGGGGGCGCGCCGGTAGTTGCGGGCGTCCAGGGCATAAAACAGCGCTAGCAGGAAGCCCACGCCCACCGCCCAGATCGGCCAGCAATGCTCGGCCACCCACCAGAACGGAATGCCTTTGAGGTAGCCCAGGAACAGGGGCGGGTCGCCGATGGGGGTGAGGCAGCCGCCCACGTTGGAAACGATGAAGATGAAAAAGACGATGTGATGCGCGGTGATGCGGTATTTATTCATCCGGATCCAGGGCCGGATGAGCAGCATGGAGGCGCCGGTGGTTCCGAACACGTTGGCCAGCAAGGCGCCCAGGAGCAGAAAGAGGGTGTTGGCCCGCGGCGTCGCCTCGCCGCGGACGTGGAGGTGGATGCCGCCGGAGACGACATACAGCGAGCCGATCAGGACGATGAAGCTGACATATTCGCCGCCTCCCAGCAGCACGCGCTCATACGCGCGCAGCACGAACAGGTAGTAGGCGAGCGTGGTCGCGCCGAGCGACAGGGCCACTTTGGGATAATGCCGGCTCCACCAATCCGGGCAGAGCAGCGGGGCCAGGGCAATGGTTCCCAGCAGCGCAACAAAAGGCAAAACCATCCATGGATTGGGCGATGCGAACGGATGATCCATTCCGCTTACCCTACCGGGGCGGGCAAAATCGGGTCAAACAGATTCCCGCGCCGCGGGGCGGAACGCCCGGGGCGGCGCGGGTTAAACGCGCGGGGTTCATGCGGCCAGCAGTTCGCGGCTGCGGCGGAAGATGCGCTCCTGCCGCGCGACGCGCTGCCGCGCGGCGGCGGCCAGCTCGTCAAACAACTCCGGAAACACCAGCAGCGGGTAGCGGGTGGTCCAGGCCAGCGCCGCGGCCTCGCGGGCCGCGCGCTGCACCGAGGCGGCCAGCGGCAGGCCCGGGCGCGGCGGCAGCCGTTCGGCGAGCAGCCGGGCTTTCAGCCGTTCCAATTGGGTGGCCTGCCGCGCCCGGAACGGCGCCGGGGGGGCGGGCTCCACTTCATACGCCACTTCGGGGGCGAAGTGGGTTGGCACGGGTTGTTGGTTTGCGTTCATATCGGTTTATCTTTCGCTAACGGCCGCCCGTTTCCGCGGCCCGGGGGCAATAAAAAACCCGCGATTGACGGGCAATCGCGGGTTTCAGGAAAATGCAAACAATGGATCAGCCAGTTCCTCCCGCGATGCCGGGACCGCGATGCGCGATGGGCGTTTGCCCACCGACTCGCCGGCCACATTGACAAATGACAAACAGGTTCATCATTTACGATTGAGCGCAACCTAACCCGGCGCGGGCGGTTTGTCAAATGGTCGCGGGGCGTTCGCGTTTTTGGCGGGCGGGGGCGGCGGGGCTTGTCTCGCGTTCCGGGGGTGCTATGATGGGCGGATAATAAGTATGGGCGATAAACCATTGAAGATGGTCACGTGCGGCGGATGCCAGGCCAAGGTCTTTATTCCGGGCGACCTGCCGCCGCTTTCTTCCGAGCCATGCAAACGGTGCGGTTATCCGATCATGATGCCGATGCAGTTGCGGCAGTTCGAGTTGCGCAGCCGGATTGGCGGGGGCGGGCACGGGAAGGTTTATCGGGCGTTCGACACGGTCCTGGCCCGCCTGGTGGCGGTCAAGCTGATGCGGCAGGAACTAGAGCACGACCCGGAGGCGCTGGCGAGTTTCTACCGGGAAGCGCGCGCCTGCGCGGCGCTGAACCATACCAATATCATTCACATCTACTCGTTCGATGAGTTTGAGGGGCAGCGCTATCTCGTGATGGAGCTGGCGGACCGGGGCAGCCTGGATTCCCGCATTGACAAGCAACTGCGCCTGCCGGAGCTCGAGGTGCTGGATATTGGCTACAAGATGTGTTCCGCCCTGGATATGACGCTCAAGCATAACCTGCTCCACCGCGACATCAAGCCGGGGAATATCCTCTTTAACGCGGATGGCGAGCCGAAGCTGGTGGATTTCGGCCTGGCGCGCAGTCCCGATGCCGAACCCGAGTCCGCCGCGGTCACGGAAGGGACGCCCTACTACGTGGCGCCGGAGAAGATCAAGCGCGAGCGGGAGACGTTTTTGTCGGATATGTACAGCCTGGGCTGCACGCTTTATCATGCGTTGACCGGCCACGTGCCGTTCGAGGCGCCGAGCGTGGAGGAGCTGGTGGCCGCGCACGTCACCACGGCGGTGACCCCGCCCAACCAGGTGCTGCCGGAAATTACCCAGCCCACCAGCGATGCGCTGGTGAAGGTGCTGGCCAAGAACCCGGGGGATCGCTACCTCAGCTACGACGAGTTCCGGATGGCGCTGGAGGCGGCGCGCAGCCAGTTGCTGGTGCAGCGCTACACCCAGCCGCCGGCGGGCACGGGCCTTAAAAGCAAGACCAGTTGGTGGCGGCGGTAGGGTTGGGCCGCCCCGCCGCCCGCGGCGAGGCCGGCGCCGGCCGCCGGTGAGGACGCGGCCGCGGGGCCGGTGGGGGATTTTTTCCCGGCGGGCTTGATTAATGGCCGCGGGCTGCTAGGTTGTCGGCTGCGCGGCGGGCCGGCGTGGGTGCGCCGGGCGGGCGCGCACGAAAACAGTCTCCAATAGAATAAAGAACGAATCCATGCACGTTATGAAAACCTCCGTATTGTCCCGGTTATTCGCGGGGATGCTCGCGCTGGCCCTGGTGGGCGGCTCGGCGGCTTCCGCGGCCGATACCAAAGCCAAGGCGCCCGCGGCGTCCAAACCCGCGGCGGGCAAAGCGCAAACCGCCAAACGCGACTGGTATCCTTTTTACGGCACGGTTGCCTCGGTGGATAAGCAGGCCCGGACCATTTCCTTGCAGAAGAAGCAAGGGGTTCGGGTGTTGAAACTGGATGCGAAGTCTGAGCTCATCGTCAACGGCCAGGCCGCCACTCTCGCCGACGTCAAGGCGGGCAACTATGCGCACGGGAAACTCCACAAGGACGCGGCGGGCGCCGAAGTTATTACGTCCGCCAAGTTCGACAAGGAAGCGCCCCCGAGGAAAAAGGCTCCGGCGAAAGCGCCCGCCACAAAGACTCCGTAACGAAACGCCAACTCCCCGAGGCCGCGCGCGGCACCTTTCCCCGGCGCCGGCCCCGGCGTTGCGGGCCGGGGCGGCGGGCGCAGTTCGGGCTTGCGTTTATGGCGCGGGGCTGTTAACCAAGCGGCACATATATGGCAAAAGCATTAACCAAATCACAAACTGTCGCATCTATTGCGGAAACCGTTGGCATTACCAAGAAGCAGGCGAGCGCCTGCCTGGAAGCGCTGGTGGCGCTGGCCTACAAGCAGGCGAAGAACAGCTTTACGCTGCCGGGCCTGGGCAAGCTGGTGCTCGTCCATCGCAAAGCCCGCATGGGCCGCAACCCGGCCACGGGCGCGCAAATCAAGATCCCGGCCAAGCGGGTGGTCAAGTTCCGCATCGCCAAGGCCGCCAAGGATGCGATCCTGGGCGCCAAGTAAGCGGAGCTGAATTCTTTGAATGATCGCGGCGGAGGAATGGCCTCCGCCGTTTTATTTGGCTCCCGGGCCGGGCGGGCACGGCCCGCCGGGGCGCGGCGCGCGCGGGCGGGGATGGCGTGGCCGGGCGCGGCGGCGTTTTGGGCTTTGCGCGCGGCCCCGGGGGCGTAGCATCGCCCGTGTGACGGTCCTGGAAGCGATCCAACGCAGCGCGGAGTTTCTGGCGAAGAAAGGGGTGGACGCGCCGCGCCTGCAGGCGGAGCTGCTGCTGGCGCATCTGCTCCAGTTGCCGCGCATGCGGTTGTACCTGAGTTTCGAGCGCGTGCTGGCGGCGGGCGAGGTGGAGGCGTTGCGGGGGTTCATCACGCGGCGCGGCCGGCGCGAGCCGTTGCAGCATATCATCGGGTCCGTCTCGTTCTGCGGCCGGGAGCTGGCGGTGAACCGGCAGGCGCTGATTCCGCGGCCGGAAACGGAGCTGCTGGCGGAGCGCGGCTGGATGTTTCTCCGCCAGTGCGCGCCGGTCCCGCCCCGCCCCGTCACCGCGCTGGATTTTGGCACCGGGAGCGGGGGGGTGGCGATTGTCCTGGCCTGCCAGTGTCCGGCGGCGGAGATCACGGCGGTGGATATTTCGTCCGCGGCCCTGGCGCTGGCCCGCGAAAACGCCGCCCGCCACGGCGTCGCGGCGCGCCTGCGGTTGCTCCCGGGGGATGGCTTTGCGGCGTTGCCGCCGGACGCGGTCTTTGATCTGATCATCAGCAATCCGCCGTATGTTCCCAGCGGGGACATTGACCGGTTGCAGCCGGAAGTGCGCGACTACGATCCGCGGGCCGCGCTGGACGGGGGCGCCGATGGGCTGGATTTCGGGCGCCGCCTGGCGGCGGAAGCGGCGCGCTGGCTCCGGCCGGCGGGGCGGCTGATGGTGGAGTTTGGCGACGGCCAGGCGGAGCGGCTGCGCGCGATTTACGCGGCGCAGAACTGGGTTGTGGAAGAGATCGTGGCGGACTACACTCAGCGGCCAAGAATTCTGATCGCCCGGCGAGCGGGTGTATGAGGTTGATGGCATGGACAGTCTTTTGATTAAAGGTTCGGTGCCGCTGCGTGGGGAAGTCACCATCAGCGGCGCCAAGAATGCCGTGCTGCCGATTATGGCGGCCACGCTGCTCACGACTGAGCCGTGCGTGATCCGGCGGGTTCCGCGTTTGAGCGACGTGCAGTTCATGGGCCAGATCCTCACCTGGCTGGGCGCCCAGGTGCGCAGCGAGGGCGATACCCTCCGCATCCAGGCCCGGAAGATCCAGGGCGCGGGCGATTACGATTTGATCCGGAAGATGCGCGGCTCGATTTGCGTCATGGGGCCGCTGCTGGGGCGCTTGAAGCAGGCCAGCGTCTCGCTGCCGGGCGGGTGTGTGATCGGCGCCCGGCCCATCAACCTGCACCTGAAAGGCTTCGAGGCGCTCGGCGCCCGGGTCACCATCGAGGGCGGGTATGTGCATGCCCGGGCCAAACGGCTGGCCGGCGCCACGATGTTCCTGGGCGGGCGCGCCGGCTCGACGGTGCTCGGCACGGCGAACGTGATGATGGCGGCCGTCCTGGCGGAAGGCGTGACCATCATCGAAAGCGCCGCCTGCGAGCCGGAAATCGTGGACCTGGCCCGCTTCCTCACCGCGATGGGCGCGCAGATTTCCGGCGCGGGCAGCCCTACGTTGACCATTACCGGCGTGAAGCAGTTGCACGGGGCCGAGCACGAAGTCATCCCCGACCGCATCGAGGCCGCCACTTACGCCATCGCCGCCGCCGCCACCCACGGCGAGGTCACCTTGCGCGGGGCGCGCGCCGAACACCTGCGCGCCGTGCTTGACAAGCTGGCGGATGCCGGCGTGGGCATCGAGCGCCGCGGCGCGGACCTCACCATCCGCCGCCCCGGCCGCCTGAAACCGGTGGACATTACCACGCTGCCTTATGCGGGATTTCCGACGGATGTCCAGGCGCAGATGATGGCGCTCATGGCGCTGACGCCGGGCATCAGCATCATTACGGAGCGGATTTTCGAGTCCCGGTTCATGCACGTCAGCGAGCTGGCGCGCCTGGGCGCGGATATTGAAATCGAGGGCCCCAGTGCGATTGTGAAGGGGGGCAAGCCGTTGAGCGGCGCGCCGGTCATGGCCAGTGATTTGCGGGCTTCGGCCGCGCTGGTCATCGCCGGGCTGGCCGCCCGCGGAACCACCCAGATCAACCGCATTTATCACCTGGACCGCGGTTACGAAAACATTGATGGCAAGCTGCGCCAGTTGGGCGCGCGAATTGAGCGAATCGAAGAATCATGACGAAGCTGATTGCAGTGCTGATTATCGTGGGGGTCATTTATGGCACTTGGGAACTGTTCCTGTACTGGGAGAAGGTCAAAAACGAGGAGGAAACCCGGCAAAAGCAGGACGCCGCGGCCCTGGTGATGGGCGATCAATTGCCGGGCCTGCCCTATGACCTCCAGGAAAGCCTGCAGGTGGCGCAGAAAAAAGGCGCGGCGGGGCTGGAGGCCTGGCTGAAGGTTCACGGCCAGAGCGTCGAGGATCCGCGCAAGGCCTGGATCGAGCTGGATTATTGCGTGGCGGTGGCCCGGGAAAACCCGGCGGAAGCCCGGCGCGTCTTTGCCCGCGTCAAAGAACGGCTTACCGCGTCCTCCCCCGTCTGGGCGCGGATGAAGCAGCTCGAAAAGACTTACCAGTAGGCGGCCGGAGCGCCGGCGGTCCGGGGTTGGGCGGGGCGGTTTGAGGCGGTGTTTTTAGGCTTGCCCTTTTCCCGGGGATGCCTATCGTACGGCTGGACCCAGTGAACGAAAGGCCAGACGTTATGGACGTAATATTTAATTGCCCGAAATGCGAACAGGAGTTGGCCGTTGACAGCGCGGGAGCCGGGACGGAAATCCCCTGCCCCTCCTGCGGGGAGCCCCTGGTGATTCCGGAGCCGGAGCTGGTGTCCAACCGGCCCGGGCTGGACAGCCCGGCGGGCGCGCCGCGGGTCGAGGTAAACCCGATTAATCCCATCGCCTCGTCCGCCGCCGCCAAGGTGCAAATGAACTTGCGCGTGCCGGTGCGCCAGACGCCCACCGAGAGCTTGATCGAAAAACCGCTTCCGCCCCTGGAGGTTGCCGCCAAGGAAACCGACAAGCGCATCCGCATCAAGACCATCAAGCACACCGATTGCATCGAGGTGGGGCGCGACCGGTTTGATGAGGTGGTGTCGGACTTTTTGCTCAAGATCGGC
The DNA here is from genome assembly GCA_012517205.1 of Verrucomicrobiota bacterium. Classification (GTDB taxonomy): domain Bacteria; phylum Verrucomicrobiota; class Verrucomicrobiia; order Limisphaerales; family UBA8199; genus UBA8199. Next base: position 8,973 of record JAAYVL010000051.1, on the reverse strand, counting down.
GAGACGAACATGATCAGCCTGACGACGATCGTCTATACCCACCTGGACATCGGCACGCAAAAGCTGCTCCAGGACTTCGGGGTGCTGATCGTGTACCGGGGCTAGCCGGCGTTCCGGGGCGGCTCCGTCCGGTCCCGCCGGGATTGCGGCCTCCGCGCGGCTCGGGGGGCGGGCTGCGGGCTGCCTTGACTCCCCGGGCGCGCATTGTTAGCGTGGCGCCATGAATAGCCGGTCTTTTCGTCTGGTGCTGGTGGCAGTCTGCCTGCTGGCTTTCCCTGTTCGCTCGCCCGCGCCCTTGATTTATCGCCCGGGCGAAGGCTGGATTTACGAACCCTACGGCGGCACGGGCAAGTGGCAGCAGTCGTCGGCCCGGGAGCAATTGGAAGTGGCCCAGGCCGCGTTCGACAAACAGGGCTACGGCCTCGCGTTGAAAGCCTCGCGCTACCTGGTTCAGAAGTGGCCGACGTCCGATTACGCTCCCCAGGCGCAGCACCTGCTGGCCCGCTGTTATGACAACCTCGGGCGGACGGAAAAGGCGTTCAAGGAATACCAGAAGCTCCTGGAAAAACAGCCGAAGTTTGCGGATTTCACCCGGATCCGGCAGCGCCAATACGAGATTACCGACCTTTACCTTGCCGGCAAACGGTTCAAGCTCTGGCGGGTGTTTCCCTACCGGTCCATGGAGCGCACGGCGGGCATGTATGCTGACATCGTGAAAACCGGCCCGTACAGTGACATTGCTCCCCAGGCGCAATTAAAGATCGGCACGGCCTACGAAAAGATCAAAGCCCTCGGGTTCAAGGCGCCGGATTATCCCGCCGCCGTCCAGGCATACGACCTGGCGGCGGACCGTTATTATGACCAGCCGAACGTGGCGGCGGAGGCCATCTTCCGTTCCGGCCTGGCCAGCCAGAAACAGGCGCTCAATGCCGAGCGCGATCAAACCACCGCCGGGCGGGCGATTGCCAAATTCACGGATTTCATGGCGCTCTACCCCAACGACCCGCGCGTGGCCCAGGCGCAGGAGACCATCACCGCCCTCCGGGGCGAGCAGGCGCGCGGCAGCTTCGTCGTGGCGCAGTTCTATGAGAAGCGCAAGCGGTGGGAAAGCGCGCGGATTTACTACAACGAGGTGTTGGTGCAGGATCCCAACTCGCCGTACGCGGCGGAGGCGCGGGAGCGGATTGCCCTGCTGAAGCCGCGGCTCCAGGGCGGGGCGGAAAAATAACATGCGCGCCTCTTGCTGGCTGCTGGTTGGCCTGGCCCTGCTCGGTGGAAGCGGGTGCGCGGGATACCGGCTGGGCCCCGTCAATGGGCTGGCCCCGCGCGGGAAGTCGGTGGAAATCCAACCCTTCACCAACCAGACGCTCGAGCCGCGCCTGAGCGATGCGGTCAACGCGCAGTTGCGCAAGCAGTTGCAGCGCGACGGCACCTACCGGCTGGCCACCCACGATGACGGGGACATCATCGTGAGCGGGTCGCTGATCCGCTACGTCCGGCATGAAGCCAGCTTTGCGGCGCACGATATTCTCACGGTGCGGGACTACCGGATCGAACTCACCGCGCAGGTCACCGCGCGCGAGCGCAGCACCGGCAAAGTCATCCTCGACCAGCCGGTCACGGGCAAGACGCTGATTCGCGTCACGAGCGATTTAAGCAGCAGCGAGCGCCAGGCGCTGCCCTTGCTGGCCGCCGACCTCGCCCGCAAGGCGGTGGAGTTGCTGTCCGAAGGCGGCTGGTAGCCCGGCGCGGGCCCCGGCGGGAATTCCCGTTTTCAGCGGGCGTTTATAAGCGGGCGGGCTCCGACCGGGCCGGGGAGGACAGCCCGGCCCCCGCCAAACGCTTCTGGCGGGCCTCGGATTGCAGCCGGTAGCTCAGGGTGCCGCGGTAGCGGCGTTTCAGGCCCCGCTTGCGGCGCTGGCGCTCCCGCGCTTTGACCAGGTGCTTGAGGCACCGGGAGCCCTGCACCGCGGGCTCGCCGCACTCCGCGCAGCGGCCCGCGCGCCGCATTCGCAGTTGGTATTTCCGTTGCCGCGAAATCGGCAGATCCGCAAACTCGTCGTTAATTCGTCTTCTCATGGCAGCCCGTTCCTTCCCGTCAAACAATGCCCGTTATGGCTTGAGCCCGGTTTCGGGGATTGGCCTATCTCCATTCTACCGCATTTCTCCCGCGTTGTCATGCGCGGAAAGCGGCGCGTGCCGCCGGGACGGCGCGCGGGCGGCGGCGGGGGGCGGCGGCGAAAATGCCTGTTGAGTTCGGGGCGCGGGGCGGCTATTTGTTGGGTATGCGACGGGCGTGGATCTGGTTTTGGCTGGTCGGATGGCTGGTGGCGGCGGGCGGCGCGCCGGCGGCCACCGGGCGCGTGATCAAAGTGCTGCCGCAGTTCCTCGACCTGAAGGGCCGCAACTCGCTTTCTCCCAGCCTTTACGAGCGCGACATCTACCAGGCCCGCCTGCGCGACCACACCAACGAATGCTCCGGGATGCGATTCAACGTGCAATGGAAGACCCGGGGCCAGCCGGCGGCGCCGCTCAAGCTGCGGGCCGAGCTGCGCGGCGTCGCCCACGGCGATTTCCCGCGGCAGATAACGCTGGAAACGCCGGTGCAACGGCGCGGGTGGTTCAGCCAGTGGACGTGGGTTGCCCTGGTCGGCAGGGAATATGCGGACTTCGGCAGGGTTACGGCCTGGCGGGTGACGCTGTGGGAGGGCGACCGGCTGCTGGGCGAACAGCGTTCGTACCTCTGGTAGGCGCCCGGGCTGCGGGCGGCTCCGGCCGGGTTAACGCTGCCGGTTTTCCTGGGTGCGCAGGGCTTGCTCGTAGCAGGCCAGCGCCTCGTTGAAGCGCTCCAGGCGATTGAAAAGCCCCCCCTTGTAAAGATACGCAACGGTCAGGGAAGCATCGGCAGCGATGGCCTGGTCGTAGCAGGCGATGGCTTCATCCGGCTTCTGCAGCCGCTCCAGCGCCACGCCCTTGCGGACCAGGGCTTCCGCGTGGTTCGGTTCCAGCGCCAGAGCCTGCTCGAAGCAGCCCAGCGCTTCGGCGGCCTGGCCAAGGTTTAACAGGGATTGCCCCCGGCCCAACAGCAGGGTGATCTGCGCCGCTTCCGGAGCCGGCTGCGCGCCGTTGGGCTGGAGCGGGGCAGGGGCGGCATGGGGCGCCGGAGCGCCGCCATCCGGCAGCGGCGGCGGGGAGGAATGTTCTAATTGGCGGATGCGTTGTTCGAGGCGCTCCAGGGCGCCGAGCAGCCGCTGGCTGGACTGTCCCACCGGGTCCTCGGCGACCACGCGCGCCTCGCCCGCCTCCAGCGCCGCCCGGGATGCGCCCGGCCCGAGCGCCGGGACGGCGGGCCACGCCGCGGAGAACTCCGCCAGCCGGTTGATGGCGCGCCATTGGAAGCAGGCGATGAATGCCATGGCCAGGAGCCCCAGGGCGGCAAACGAGCCGGCCACGAACAGCATCGCCCGGTTGGCGCTTTGCAGGGCCACAAGCTCCTGCGCGCGCTGCCGCATCAAGGTTTGCTGGATTTCGTCCAGCCGGGCTTCGAACCCGCGGGCGGTTTCCGCCGCCGCTTCCTCCGCGGCTTTGCGATTGCGTTCGAGGGTCAGTTCGGTGGCGTGAAGCTGCTCCTGAAGCTGCAAGTACGCGCGCAGCGTTTCCTGTGCTTTGGCCTCCTCGGCGCCCGCCGCCGGGCTGGCCGGCGGGTCATCACCGGCGCCAAAACCTGACAGGGAGAAAACCATCAGCCCCAGGCTCACAAGGATAGCGCGCGCCCAGGCGGCCAGCCGATCGCCCGCCAGCGCCGCGCCGCCGCCTGAGGCCGGCCGCCGGAAGGAAATGCCGCTTGCAACAGCAGGGGCTATGACTGGTATTCGGCTCACCGCGCCTCCAGAATGGCGCAAGCCGCCGGCCATGTCAAACCGGGTTTCGACGCCGGAAACGCGCCCGCCGCCGGGAGAATCTCAGGGGCGCGGCGGCCGCCAACCCCTGGCGGGCGGCGGCGGGAATCAGTCGTTCGGAACCCAGCCTTTGCCCGGGATGAAATCCCGGCTGCCGGAATGAGTCCGGCAGCCCGTGGCCACAAGCAGGGCGACGGCCAGCATCAACAACAGACAAAGCTTTGACATGGGGACAATTTAATCCAGATTAAGAGCAGCGCAAGCGATAGACATCCTGGGCGCGATGGCGCAGAAGAAAACATATTTGAAAGGGCAGTTGCTCCTGGACAGCGGCCAGTTGCGGGGCTCGTTCTTCCAGCGGACGGTGGTGCTGATTTGTCAGCACGACGCCGAGGGCGCCTTCGGCCTGGTGCTCAACCGCGCCACGGGCAACAACGTCGGCGAAATGATCGTCGCCGATCTGCCGGACGCGCTCAAAGGATGCCCGCTCTACCTGGGCGGCCCGGTCCAGCCGTCGGCCTTGAGTTATCTGCACTCCGATACCTTCCTCGCCGAGGCCAATGTCATGCCGAACCTGAGCCTGGGACATTCGATGGAGGATTTGGTGGAGTTGGGCGAGGGGTTTTCGCCGACGCGCAAGCTCAAGGTGTTTGCGGGGTATGCGGGCTGGAGCCCCGGCCAGCTCGAGGGCGAAATGAAGCGCAAGGCGTGGCTGACGCATCCGGCGTCGCTCGAACTGGTATTCGACCTGGCGCCCGAGCAGCTCTGGGCGGAAATCCTGCGGCGGAAGGGCGGCTTATACCGGTTGCTGGCGCAGACGCCCGAGGACCCGTCGCTCAATTGAGAAGCGCCTTGCCCGGGAGCGCCAGAGCCGGGGAACCTGCGCTTTGAACGTTGCCCGCGTTGCGGCGCGGGGATAGGGTGGCTCGGCGCGGACCCGCCGCGCGCGGGCCGGAGAGCATTGTTATGAGGAAAAGTGGCAACAGTCGGACGGCAACTAAAACCAGGCCGGCGCCGGGGCGTTCCGGTTCCAGCGCCGGGCGGATTCACCCGGTCGTCATTTACCCGATTCGGCCCGCGCGCGATTACGCCGACCTGCAGGCCCTGTATCAACTGGTCCGGTACCTGGACGCGGACAAGCGCCGCTACGCCCGGCCCCTCACGGTGCTCGATCGCAAGACGCACTATGCCCTGCGCGGCGACAAGGAATACCTGGACTTCCGGCGGCTCGTCGTTTCGCGGAGTTCGGAAGTGCTGGACGTCTGGGCGGTGGATACCTGCCAGATGTGGTATGCGGGCCTGGGCGCGGCTTTTGAGCGGGGCGCGGAGCACGACGTTTACTGGCTGATCCCCGGCGATTTCAACTACGGCACGAAGATGGGGCACCAGGTCCTCGGCCGGTTGCATGATTTGCCGGAAATCGTCCGCGAACTGAACCAGGACCTGTGCATCGGCGAAATCACCGCCGACTACACCAACTCGAAGCAGCTCATTGATACGTACGGCACCTTTGCCCTGCTCTACAACTGGTTCCCGGACGAAGCCCGGGAAATCCGGCAATACACCGAACGGCCCCGCTCGGAGTTCTTCGCCGTGCGCCACGACTTCCTGGGAAAGGCGCTGTGCCAGCGGTGGTATCCCTACGAGCAGACCATGGTCATGCTCTTGCAGGCGGTCCGCGGCCATCGGGGCATCAGCCGGTTCTCGGTGGGCAACATCTCGGACCTGCCGGAGGGAAAGGAGTCGCTGGCCGCGGCGATGCAGCAGGTCGAGCGGACGGAGCGGGTGCTCAAATCCGTTTGGCGCGAATACCACCAAGGCGACCCGGACTGGATCGAGCGCTACCGCCAACTGGTCGGCACCTCCACCCAGGTGCGCTACACGGCCATCTCCATCCTGCGCAATCTGCTGGAGGAATAATGCGCGCGTTTGCTTACCAAAAACCCCTGCGGGCGGTTAATTTCATCTGCCACGCGCCGGAAGCCCGGGCGGTCAGCTTGGTGGGCGATTTCAACGGCTGGGACCCCGCCGCGCTGCCGATGAAACAGATGCCGGATCGTTCCTGGCTGCTGACGGTGGAGCTGAAGCATGGGCACCATCGCTATGCCTTTCTGGTGGACGGCGTCCTGACTCTCGACCCCCACGCCCAAGGCATCACCCGCAATGAAAAGGGCGAACGGGTCTGCCTGATCCCGGTCAGCTAACCCGGGCCGCGCCCGCAAGAACCGGTTGCATTCGGGCCCCGATCGGCCCATCCTTGCGCCATGCACCAGATGCGTTGCCTGGCGGTTATGCTTGTGAGTGTGTTGACCATGACGGCGGCGGTTCCGAACCCGGCGCCCGCGGAGGAGCGCGGGGCGCGCCTCGACCCGGCGTTGGCGCAATACTTCCGCCTTGAAACCGCCCGGCTGTCCGAGCGCTGCCTGGCCGACATCCATTCGCTCGCGGACTGGGAGGCGCGGCGCGGGGAATACCGGCGGCAGTTGCAGGAAATGCTGGGGCTGTGGCCCGCGCCGGAACGGACGGAGCTCCGGCCGGTCATCACCGGAAAACTGGAGCAACTGGATTTCACGGTCGAGAAGCTGCACTTTCAGGCATTGCCGGGCCTGTACGTGACGGCCAACCTGTACCGCCCGTGGAAGGTGGAAGACCCGCTGCCGGCCATCCTTTACCTGTGCGGCCACAGCCGGGTGATGACCAACGGCGTGAGCTGCGGCAACAAAGCCGGCTACCAGCACCACGGCGCCTGGTTTGCGCGCAACGGCTACGTCTGCCTGGTGATTGATACGGTGCAGTTGGGCGAAATCCCCGGCCAGCATCACGGCACCTACAGCGACGGGCAATGGTGGTGGAACGCGCGCGGCTACACCCCGGCCGGCGTCGAAGCCTGGTTCGGCATCCGGGCGCTGGATTACCTGTGCTCGCGCCCGGAGGTGGACAAGGAACGCATCGGCCTGACCGGCCGGTCGGGCGGCGGCTCCTACACCTGGACCGTGGCGGCGCTGGACGAGCGCGTCAAGGTCGCCGCCCCGGTGGCGGGCATCACCGACCTGCGCAACCAGGTGGTGGATGGCTGCGTCGAGGGCCACTGCGATTGCATGTTCTACGTCAACACCTACCGCTGGGACTTCCCCCAGGCCGCCGCCCTGCTGGCGCCCCGGCCGCTGCTGATCGGCAACACCGACAAAGACCAGATATTCCCGCTGGACGGCGTGGTGCGGCTCTATAACCAGGTGCGGCGCATCTACGCCCTCTACGGCAAAACCAACCACCTCGGCCTCCTCATCACCGAAGGCCCGCACGCGGACACCCAGGACCTGCAGGTGCCGGTCTTCCGCTGGTTCAACCGGTTTCTCAAAGGCCAGACGCCGCCCATCGAAATGGCGGCCGTGAAGTTCTTTGCCCCCGAGCAACTCCGGGTCTTCGACTCGCTGCCCGCCGACGAGAAAAACACCACCATCCCGGAAAGCTTCGTGCCCCGGGCGGCCAAATCACCTCCGCCCGCCGAATACCGGAAAGCGCTCCGCGAAAAGGTGTTCGGCGGCTGGCCGGCGGAGAGCGGGCCGCCGCCGCTGGAACTGCGGGAGCGGGCGGACCGGGCCGGCCTGCGCGTCGGGGTCTATGTCCTGGAAAGCCAGCCGGCGGTAAAGCTGCCGCTCTGGGTGCTGCAGACCCCCAAAACCCGGCGCCCCGAGCAGGTGCTGCTGACCGTGCTCGATGCGGAGCGCTGGACCCATTCACCCGCCAAAGGATTGTGGCAGGGCGGCGAAGCCCCGGAAACCGACGCCCATTTGCGCCAGGAAATCCAGGCCGGAAAACTGGCCCTGGCGTTCTTCGCCCCGCGCGAGGTCGAGCCCGCCAACTGGCAGGCCGACCCCAAACTGGCCCGCCAGGTCCGGCGCCGCTACATGCTGCTGGGGCAAACGCTGGATGGCATGCGGGTGTGGGACATCCGGCGCGCCGTCCAGGCGCTCAAAACGCTGCCCGAATTCAAGTCCGCGGCGCTGGGCATCAACGCGCGGCAACAGATGGGCGTCAACGCCGCCTACGCGGCCCTGTTCGAGCCGGAAATCACACAACTCCAGCTCGAAGGACTGCCGGCGTCTCATCAGGAAGGCCCGGACTACCTCAATGTGCTGAAAGTGGGAGACATCCCCCAGGCGCTCGCCCTGCTGGGCCCGCGGGTCGCCGCCCCGGCGCGCTGAGAACCCGGCGCGCCCGTTTGCGCGCGGCTTCGGCCGCCCCGCCGCGTCAAGAGCTGGCGGCCGGGTTGAATAAACCATGCGCGCCGCCTCCGAGCCGCGGCCAGCCGCCAAATGGCGCCCGGGACGGTCATTTCTCTGAATCTCCGGCCGGCCGACTGTGCTATTCCACCGCTTGGCCTGAATGCAGAGGTATTCAGGCCGGGCTTGCTTCTTTGATGATGCCGTCAATCACCCGGAGAACAACTCCGGCCCCAGCGCGCGCAGCGTGGCGCGGATTTGCGCTTTGCTCCGGCCCAGCGCGCGGAGCAAATCAATGTAATTGTCCACGACGGCTTGCAAATGCGGATGCTGATGCCGCGTGGCGCGGGTGAAGGCCACCAGTATCTCCAAGCCCCGCCGCAGCAAGGGTTCGGCTTCCTTCAGTCGGTTGGTGGCATACAGCAACGTCGCCAGATTGTTGAGGTCTCTGGCGACGTTGGGATGCTTCGGCCCGTAACTGGCTTCAGCGATCGCCAGCGCCCGCCGCAGCAAGGGTTCGGCTTCCTTCAGTCGGTTGGTGTCTTGCAGCAACGACGACAGATTGTTGAGGCGGATGGCGACGTTGGGATGCTTCGGTCCGTAACTGGCTTCAGCGATCGCCAGCGCCCGCCGCAGCAAGGGTTCGGCTTCCTTCAGTCGGTTGGTGTCTTGCAGCAACGACGCCAGATTGTTGAGGGCGGCGGCGACGTTGGGATGCTTCGGTCCGTAACTGGCTTCATCGATCGCCAGCGCCCGCCGCAGCAAGGGTTCGGCTTCCTTCAGTCGGTTGGTGGCATACAGCAACGTCGCCAGATTGTTGAGGTCTCTGGCGACGTTGGGATGCTTCGGCC
>JAAYVL010000022.1 GCA_012517205.1 Verrucomicrobiota bacterium | reverse complement strand
GTTTAAGCTTGGACATCCGATGAGCATCCCTTGTACACCCCTTGTACACGGCCAGGGGGCAGCCATGAATATGCCTGAAATGATGGAGGTTAGGCGAAAAATGGAGATCGGAATAACAGTTGAAGCCGGAGGACGGAAAGTGTCCAATAATTGGACAGTTCGGAGCGGGTTTGGGAGAATCGGGCTAATGCCTTTGCATTATTTTGGCTCTGACGGCGCCTCGATTTCTGGAATCCGGCGGATAGTGCTGGTCTAAATGGCGAAACCGAATCAAAGTACCCGTATGGGCTTAAATATGAAACTGGTCTCTGGCGTACTGCCGGTCTCGGCGCACCGGCTGATTGTTTTGGGAGCATTACTGGCCGCAACCTTTGCCGGGTTGGGGGACGAACCGCCTTCGCGTCAGGATATCCTGAAAAAAGTGACGCCGCCGCCCAAGCATCCCCGGCTCTTTTGGACGGCCCGGGATGAAGCCGGCGTGCGGGAAAAAATGAACGCCGACCCGCAGCTCGCCGCCATCGGAGAGGCGGTGCGCATTACGGCGGAAGCCATGCTGCCGTCCTCCCCCGTGGTTTATCGCAAAACCGGCCGGCGGCTGCTGGGGCGCTCGCAGGAGGCGCTAAACCGCATCATGCACCTGGGGTTTGCCTTCCGCCTGACCGGCGACCAACGCTATGCGGACCGGGCGCTGGCCGAAATGAAGGCCATGGCGGACATGCCGGATTGGAACCCGTCCCATTTTCTGGATACGGCGGAAATGACGCTGGCCCTCGCCGTGGGCTATGACTGGCTGTTCGACCAGTTGACTCCCGAGTTGCGGCAGGCCAGCCGCACGGCGATCGAGCAAAAGGGATTGGCTCCGTATCTCGAATCCGAAACCCGGCGGGGCTGGGAGCACGGGCGGAACAACTGGAACCAGGTTTGCCATGCCGGGATGGTGGCCGGCGCCCTGGCGCTGCTGGAAGATCATCCCGACCAGGCGGCGGAAGTCGTCCACCGCGCTCTTGCCGGCCTGCCTTATGCCCTGAAAGCGTATGTCCCGGATGGGATATATCCCGAAGGCCCGGGCTATTGGAACTACGGCACGAGTTTCAACGTCATGCTCCTCTCGATGCTTGAATCGGTGTTCGGCACCGATTTCGGCCTCAGCCGCAGCCCGGGCTTTCTCCAAACGGGCGAGTTCATGTTGAACATCATCGGCCCCACGCGGCGGACCTTTAATTTCAGCGACTGCGGCTCGGGCACCGGCTTTTCGCCGGCCATGATGTGGTTTGCGGCGCGCACGGAACGGCCGGAACTGTTGTGGTTTGAAAACGAGTTGCTGGAGCAGAAGCTGGCGTCCATCCGGAGCAGCCATGGCCGCCAGTCTGGCGGGCGCTACTTTCCGCTGGTGCTGTTGTGGGCCAAAGCCGGGATGAAACCCCGGCAACCGGCCGCCCGAAACTGGCTGGGACAGGGCCAAAACCCGCTGGCGGTATTCCGCAGCTCCTGGACGGACCGCGACGCGGTGTTTCTGGCCATCAAGGCCGGCACGCCGGCGGCCAGCCACGCGCACCTGGATATTGGCTCGTTTGTGCTGGATGCCAACGGCGTGCGCTGGTCGGTGGACCTGGGCGCGCAAGACTATAACACCCTGGAACAGCGCGGCATTCGGCTCTGGGATTTCCAGCCCGGCTCCGATCGCTGGACCCTCTTCCGCTACCACAACCGCGGGCATAGCACGCTGCTCATTGACGACGCGGACCAGGTCGTCACCAACACGGCGCCCATCACGGCCTTTTCGGCTGACCCGGAAAACGCGTATGCCGTGGTGGACCTGAGCGCGATTTACGCCGGGCAAGTGGCCCGCGCCAGCCGCCGCTTCACGCTGCAACCGGACCGCCGGGTGGTGATCGAAGACCAGCTCACCGGCGGCGCCCAGCCCGTGAAGGTGCGCTGGGGAATGGTCACGCCGGCCCAACTGAAACCCGACGGCCCCAGCCGCGCGTGGCTGGAGAAGGACGGGAAGCGGCTTCGCTTCGAGATTATTTCCCCCGCCCGGGCCACCCTCGAGTCCTGGCCGGCCAACCCGCCGCCGCGGGACTACGATCAGCCCAACCCGGGGATCAGCGTGGTGGGGTTCACCGTTCCGCTTGTCGCCGGGGAAACGCTGAGTCTCAAGGTGCGATTGAGCCCGTGAGCGCGCCGGCGCAACCGCAGTATTTCCTCGCTCCGGGACGCCCGCGGGTGTAAGGTTTGGCTTATGTTCAGGAACTTATCGCGCCGCGCCGCGCTGCGCCGGTTGACGGAAGGCACCGCCGCCCTGGCGGCGCTCACCCGCCTGCCCTCCCCGGGGGCCGCCGCGGAGGAACCCGCCCCGCCGGCGCTCAAGCGCCGCATCCGGCACTCCGTCTCCGCCTGGTGCTATGCCAGCCTTTTCCGCGCCGGCAAGGACAAGCCGGCGTCCATGACCTTCGAGGACTTCTGCCGCGCCTGCCAGCGGCTGGGGCTCGAGTCGGTGGAATTGCTCAACGAAGATCAATGGCCCGCCGTGAAAAAGGCCGGCCTGACCTGCGCCATGTGCAACGGCCCGGACAGCATCCCTTACGGCTGGAATCGCCTGGAACACCATGACGACCTGCTGGCCAAGTTCGAGGTGGCCATCCCCAAAGTAGCCCAGGCCGGCTTCGCCAATATCATCACCTTCTCCGGGAATCGCAAAGGGATGAGCGACGCGGAAGGCCTGGCGAATTGCGCCAAGGGGCTGAAACGGCTGATGCCGATTGCCGAGAAGCACCGGGTGACGGTCTGCCTCGAGCTGCTCAACAGCAAGCACAGCCATAAGGATTACATGGCCGATCATACCGCCTGGGGGGTGGAACTCTGCCGGCAGGTCGGCTCCGAGCGGCTCAAGCTGCTCTACGATATTTTCCACATGCAGATTATGGAGGGCGACATTATCCATACCATCCGGGAGAGCCATCCGTATATCGGGCACTACCATACGGGCGGCGTCCCCGGCCGCAACGAGATTGATGACACCCAGGAAATCTACTACCCGGCCATCATGCAGGCCATCGTGGACACAGGCTACAAGGGCTTCGTGGGACAGGAGTTCGTCCCCCGGCGGCCCGACCCGCTGGCTTCCCTGAAGCAGGCCATTCAGATCTGCGATGTCTAGGCCCCCGCCCGCTCCGGCCGGCGGGCCGGAGGGCGAGTCTTTTTTGCATTAGACACTTGACCAAAACAGCTATTTCTGCGAGTTTGAATGCACGAATGAAGAAAAAACCTTCACGCCAGTACCGCTGGCAACAAAAGCAAATCGCGCTGAACCGCTGCGCCCGCTGTGGCGCCGAGCGAACCCACTACGCTATTTTGTGCGATGCGTGTCATATTGCCGACCGGATACGCCAGCAGGAACGGTCCGGCAGCCGGCCCTGGCAGAAAGGCAAACGCGGCCGTCCCCCCATCGTCCCGTTGCCGGAAAAAAAAGCGGCGCTCCTGTAGAACGCTGCCGGTTAATCCGCTATTTGCGTCCTCCGTCCTATGCCGGGTGAACCCAACCGAAAGTGGCATTCCTGGCTGCCTTATCTCTTTCTGCTGATTGCGGCGTTGTCGCGCTGGCCGGGGCTGTTCCCTCCCAACTTCAGCGCGTTCTACGGCCTGGCCTTTTGCGCCGGCGCGTTCTTCCCGCGCCGCGTCCGCTGGTGGCTGCCGCTCGGCACGCTGGTGGCCACGGATATTGCCCTTAATTTCTACTACCAGACCGTCAGCGCGCTGCAGTTGGTCAACTACGCCGCGTATGCGCTGATCATTCTGCTCGGCACCCGGTTCAATCACCGCTCGCGGTTCCTGGGGCTGCTGGCGGGCGGCCTGCTCGGCGCGATCCTTTTCTACCTGCTCACCAACACCGCTTCCTGGCTGTCCAATCCGGAATACCCCAAAGACCTGGCCGGCTGGATCCTCGCGCTGACCAAAGGGACGAGCGGCTACCCGCCCACCTTCGAGTTCTTCCGCAACACCCTGATGAGCGGGGGCCTGTTCACGGCGCTTTTCGCCGGCGCGCTCAAACTCACCGAAGCGCCCGAGCCGGCGTCGGAAAAGGAGCCGGCGCCGGAGGAGGAACCGGAGGGGGAGGAGGCCCCGGAGGAAGCGCCGGCTTAAGCGGCCAATCACCGGCCGGGCGGCAGCGGAAACCGGCGCGGCCCCTTTCCCGAGCGCCAGCCTCACGAAATGCGCCTCCCCCCGCGCGCCCCGCACCCTGCTCTATGAAGATCGGCGTTCTTTCCGATACGCACAACTACCTCGACCCCCGCATCTCGCGCCTCTTTGCGGATGTGGATCATATTCTCCACGGCGGCGATATCGGCCTGCCGATCGTCCTGCTGGAGCTGGAGCAAATCGCGCCGGTGACCGCGGTGGGGGGCAATACCGATGATCCCGGGTTGGGCTACCCGGAAACGGCGATCGCCCTCCTGGGAGGCCGCAAGTTTCTCCTCCAGCACATTGTCAAACCGCAGGCGCCCGCCGAGCCCCTGCGCGCCCGGCTTGCCCGCGAGCGGCCGGACGTGGTGGTGTTTGGCCACACGCACAAGCCCTTTTGCCAGCGCCTGGGCGGAACGCTCTTCTTCAATCCGGGCTACGCCGGCAAGCCGCGCTTCGGCCTCGAGCGCAGCGCCGCCATCCTGCACTGCCAGCCGGACGAAATCAGGCCGGAGTATTTGCGGTTGTAGCGGCCCGCGCGCGCGCCGGGCGCGGGCCGGGCGGGCCGGAGCCCCCGAACGGCAGCGCCACGCCCGGCGCGCCGGCCCCGCTCGTCCCGGGACGGCCGGCGATGCCGCTGGCCGGGCCAGCGGCCGGCGGATGAACCGGCCTCCCGGAAAAACCACGGGTGCGGACAGTTGCCTTGCGCCCCGGGGTAATGTCTAATGGTCCGAATCGCAATCTGTGAGCAAAGCGTTCATCCGAATTGGCGGGGCGCGTGAGCACAATCTAAAGAACCTCACGCTGAGCATCCCGCGCGACAAGCTGGTGGTCATCACCGGCTTGAGCGGCTCGGGCAAATCTTCCCTGGCATTCGATACCATCTACGCCGAAGGCCAGCGCAAATATGTGGAGTCGCTCTCCGCCTACGCCCGGCAGTTCCTGGACCAGATGCAGAAGCCGGACGTGGACTTCATCGAGGGCCTGTCGCCGGCGATCGCCATCGAGCAGCGCAGCTCCGGCTCCAGCCCGCGCTCCATCATCGCCACCACCACCGAGGTTTATGATTACCTGCGCCTGCTCTACGCGCATGTCGGCCGGCCGTATTGCCCGGAAACCGGCGTGCCCATCCTGCGGCAGACCACCAGCGACATCGTGGATAAAATCCTCGCCCTGCCCCCGCGCACGCGCGTGATGCTCCTGGCGCCGGTGGTCCGGGATCAGAAAGGCGAGTTCCGCGACGTCGTGGCGCGGCTGGCGCGCGAGGGCTTTGTCCGCGCCCGCGTGGACGGCCTGCTGGTCGAACTGGGCGGCGGGGTGCGCCTCAAACTGGACCCCAAAGCCCGGCATACCATCGAGGCGGTGGTGGATCGGCTGGTCATTGATGAGAAGATTCGCGTCCGGCTGAGCGATTCCGTGGAGACCGCGCTGCGCTGGGGCGAGGGAACCCTGCTGACGCTGCACCAAACGCCGCCGGAAGACCGGACGGCCAGGGCCGAATCGCGGCCCGCGCCTCACGGCCCGCGCGCGGCCTCGCCCGCCCCGCCCGCCAATTCGGAATGGGTTGAAACCCTTCTCTCCAACCGCAACCTCAGCCCCGCGACGGGCAAAAGCTACGAGCCGCTTACCCCCAAGCATTTCTCGTTTAACGCCCCGGCGGGGGCGTGCCCGGTTTGCCACGGCCTGGGCCAGAAGCTCGTGTTTGATGAGGGGCTGGTGGTGCCCGATCCGGAGAAGTCGCTCGAACAGGGAGCAATCCAGCCCTGGCGGCGGGGCGGCAAACGGATGGTGCTTTACTACAAAAGCCTGCTGCAAGGGGTGGCCAAACATTACCAGCAAAGCATGGATGCCCCCTACCAAACGCTCCCGGAGGACTTCCAACGCACGCTGCTGTGGGGCTCGGGCGAAACGCAAATCGAGTTCCTCTTCCGGCGCATGGGCGCCACCAGCAAAGTGACCCGCCCGTTCGAAGGCGTCATCCCCAACCTCCAGCGGCTTTACCAGGAAAGCGAGAGCGAGTTCACCCGCAACCGGCTCAAAGGCTTCATGAGCCCGCAGTTCTGCGATGCCTGCCAGGGCCAACGGCTCAAGCCGGAAATCCTGGCGGTGACGCTGGGGGATGCGGAGGCGAGCGCGAAGTTCAAGCCGGCGGGCCGGGAAACCGGGCGCGAATCGGAAGCCGTCCCCCGGCCTCCCTCCCCGCGCGTCTCTCCGCCCGGCCTCTCCATCATGGACGTCTGCACGCTTTCGGTCGAGCAGGCCGACGAGTTCTTCGCGACGCTCAAGCTGTCGGAGTTTCAGGAAAAGATCGCCCAGGAACTGATCAAAGAGATTCGCGCCCGGCTGGGCTTCCTGCGAAACGTGGGGCTGGGCTACCTCACCCTGGATCGCGAAAGCGGCACGCTCAGCGGCGGCGAGGCGCAGCGCATCCGCCTGGCCACCCAGATCGGCGCGGGACTTGTCGGCGTGCTCTACATCCTCGATGAGCCGAGCATCGGCCTGCATCAGCGCGACAATGACCGCCTGCTGCGCACCCTGGCCGGCTTGCGCGACCTCGGCAATTCGGTGCTGGTGGTCGAGCATGACGCCGACACCATCCGGCACGCCGATTACCTGCTCGACCTTGGCCCCGGCGCCGGGGTGCGCGGCGGGGAACTGGTCGCCGCGGGCACCCTGGCCGAAGTGCTCGCCCACCCGCATTCACTCACCGCCAAATACCTGCGCGGCGAGCTTTCCATCCCGGTCCCGCGCCGCCGCGTCCAGCCGTCCGCGGCCCGCGGCTGGCTTGAAGTGCTCGGCGCGCGCGCGAACAACCTCAAAAACCTCAACGCGCGCATCCCGCTCGGCACGCTCACCTGCATCACCGGCGTCAGCGGCTCGGGCAAGAGCACGCTGGTGGACGATACCCTGCGGCGCGCGCTGGGCCGCAAATTCTTCGGGTCCAAGGAACGCCCCGGCGCCCACCGCGCGCTCCGCGGCTTTGAAAACCTCGACAAAGTGATCGTCATTGACCAGACGCCGATTGGCCGCACCCCGCGCAGCAACCCGGCCACCTACACCGGCATGTTCAATCACATCCGCCACCTCTTCGCCCGCCTGCCGGACGCCCGCATCCGGGGCTACGGCGCCGGCCGCTTCAGCTTTAACGTCAAGGGCGGCCGCTGCGAGAAATGCCAGGGCGACGGCTTGCTCAAGATCGAAATGCATTTCCTGCCGCCGGTGTACGTCACCTGCGAAGGCTGCAACGGCCGCCGCTACAACCGCGAAACGCTCGAAATCAATTACAAAGGCAAAAACATCGCGGACGTGCTGGATATGACCGTGGATGAAGCCGCGACCTTCTTCCGCGCCGTGCCGCAAATCTATGAGCCGCTGCTCACGCTGGCGGAAGTCGGCCTCGGCTACATCGGCCTCGGCCAGGCGGCGACCACCCTGAGCGGCGGCGAAGCGCAGCGCGTCAAACTAGCCGCCGAACTCAGCCGCAAGGCCACCGGCCGCACGCTCTACATTCTGGATGAACCCACCACCGGCCTGCACTTCCACGACGTGGCCAAGCTGCTCGAAGTCCTCTTCAAACTCCGCGCCGCGGGCAATACATTGATCGTCATCGAGCATAACCTGGACGTCATCAAGACGGCGGATTGGGTGCTCGACCTCGGCCCCGAGGGCGGCGAAGCCGGCGGGCAAATCGTCGCCGAGGGCCCGCCGGAAGTCATCGCTCAATGCCCCGCCAGCCATACCGGCCAATACCTGGCCGCCGTCCTGGCCCGCCCTTCCTAGCTGGCGGCGCCCGCCATCTTCGGCCGCCCGCGCCTGCCTCGCCCAACAGCCGAAACGTCGCGACCCCAATGCTGAAACAGGGGCGGGCCGGGCAGCCAGCGCAGAGGCAAACGACGCGCCGCTATTTCACCTTGGGTGCCGCGGGCGGCATGCGCTGGCCTCAACCGGCACAGGCAGATCGCAGCGATCGAGATGGATGGCTCTCCCCAACCGCCTGCGTGAAAGCGGCGGAATGAGCCGGAAACGAGAAGGAAACGATCCTTGCGGCCGCCGCGAGTCGCGCTTTATTTTCCGCGCGCCGTGGCGGAAATCCGGTCCAGGTGGACCTCGGCCTGGGCCGTGTCGCCCAAGTCGCTCCGAACCGAATCGCTCAACAGGGTGATGCGCGTGAGGTTGGCGCCGAGATCATCATGGATATCCTTGGCAATGCGGGCGCGCTCGCGTTCCAGCGCGCGCTGCTGTTGCACGCGCTCGAGTTTGCGCCGGGCCTTGCGCCGCTCGTAGAAGCCTATCGCCCCGCCTGAACCGCCCACCAGCAGAATCCCCCCCAGGATTTTGAAACACAACGTTTGCCAAAAATAGGGCCGCACCTCCAGCGCCAGGGTGGCGCCCTCCTCGTTCCACACACCATCGTTATTGCAGGCCAGCACGCGAAAGCGATACTCCCCTGGCGGAATGAAATTGTAAATCGCCAGGCGCTGGTTGCCGGCTTCAACCCACCCGGGATCAACCCCCTCCATGCGGTATTTGAATTGGACCTTATCCGGCGCGATGAGACTCAGTCCGGTGAAATGGATTTCAAGGTAGTGGCGCCCGGGCCCCATCTCTACCCGCGGAAGGCACGGGCGGTGCGGAGCGAACTTCGCGCCGTTCGCCGCCTCCGGCCGCCGGGATTCAACCGCAGGGCTGTGAACCTTGCCATCCACGAGCACTTCCTCGATGACCACCGGAGGAGGCCAGGGATTAAAAGGAATATCTTTTGGTTTCACAGAAACGACGCCTTTGGCCGTGGTAAACCACAGGCTCCCATTCCGACTGCGCCAGCAACCCGGCTGGTAGCCGCCGGAACATTCCACGCTGGGCAACCCGTCGAACTTGCCATAGGTCACGAACGGCACAGATTTCGTTTCGCCGCGGGCAAACTGATCGAGATCTATCTTGCGGACGCGGGCGATGCCGGCTCGTGTCCCCAACCACAAATCTCCGCGCTGGGCTTCCAGGATCTGGCTCACATGCTCATTGGGCAAGCCGTCGCGCATCGTGTAGCGCACAAACTGGCCTTCTTCAAACCGCAGCAATCCGCCGCCGAGCGTGCCTATCCAGACCACGCCATCGTGGTCGGCCAGGAGCGCCCAGAAACGGGTGGCGCCAAACCGGTCTTGCGGCCGGTAAGTGACGAAACGCCCGCCCTTGAATTGCCGCAATTCTCCCTCGGCGGTACCGAACCACAAGGTGCCATCCTTGCCTTCGGTGATGGCATACACCAAGCCGGGCCCGAACCCCTCCTGAGCGGAAAAGGTCTTCAACGCGCCGTTCTCCCAGCAATAAAGCCCAAACTCATTCCCAATCCAGACGCGGCCGGCGCGATCCGCAAACAACGCGCGAACCACCGTTCCAATGGCGCTGGCTGGAAACGGCCGGCGCAGGCCATTGGTTTCCAACACCCAGGCGCCATTTAACACCGTGCCCAGCCAGACGCGGCCGGCGGCATCCAGGCAAACCGTTCCGTCGCGCCCCGACGTTGTTTCCACCGGCGGGACCAGGGTCGAAAACTGACCCTCCTGCCAGCGAAGAAAAACATCACCGGAAGTGCCAAACCACATGGCGCCTGCCGCATCCTCGCAAACCGACCGCGCCGCCCGCTCAGGCAGGCTCTCGCCAGGCCAGACCTGTTGGAAGGTGCGCCGCCGCAAGCGCACCAGTCCGCCGCCGGACAACCCGGCCCAAATGTTGCCTTCGCGATCCTGGAACCAGGACTCGACATGGTTGGCCGGCAGCCCCTCCTTGTGGGAAATGCGCGCCACCCGGCCGCTCCGATCCACGTGCCAGATGCCGTCGCTATAATGCACCACCCAGATGCCGCCTTGCGCGCCCCCATACATTTCCAACGGCTTGACCGCCGGCTGAAAATGCCCATCCCACGGTGCCGCGGCGGCCACCCAGGCCCGGCCTAAACACTTGCGCAGACGAGTCTCATCGCGCACCCACAACCCGCGGTCATCCGTGAACACCAGTTGACGCACAACTATTTCCGGCTCGCCATTGGTGGGGGTCATGTTGATAAACTGCCGCCCATCCCAAACGGCAATTTCCCGGTCGGTGCCCACCCAAATTCGCCCCTCCGCATCACGCGTCAGCGCATTGATGACCAGGCCGGCCAGGCCGCAGTTGGTTGGCATCCGGCTAAATTGCTGGTTCGCGAACACCCCCAGCCACGCATCTCGCGTGCGATACCAGATGCGGCCTTCGGGGTCTTCGCAAAACGCGGAGAGGCTGTCGCCATCCGGCGCTATGAACGTCTCCCAGCGATTCGTGCCGGATTGGGAACGGCCATGAAAAAGCCAGCCGCCGAAGCTGGAAATCATCACTTCGTTGCTTCGGCTGAAGATAAGCGAGTGGATCCAGGACAACGGCGTAGGCAGTTGTTGGCTTTCCAGGTGAAAGCTCCCCTGCCGGCGGGACAGCAAATGCCCGTCCACCATGCCGACCCACAGGGTTCCCCCGGGTCCACTAACAACTGCCGAACTTCGAGCGATTGCAGGGCTGCTGTGTTTCCGGGGTGAAAGGTGACGAAGCGAACCCCGTCAAAGCGAGCCAGTCCTCCCAGCTGTGTGCCAACCCACAAGTAGCCATCCGGGGTTTGCGCGATGCTCGTGACAGTGCTGTGCGGCAAGCCACTGTCAGTATCCCAAACATCAATCAGATGCTCCGGTGAGCCCGGCAACTGGCCGGCAACGCTCAACGCCCCGTGGCCACAACACATCAGGGCACTGAATACGGCAGACAAAAGTTGGCCCCGGCTAAGCATGACTAGATCGCCAATACCATCAGAACGCGATGCTGACAAGCAAACCTGCAGCGCATTTAGCTTAACCGCCAGGCCATTTATTCGGGAAGCAAGCCGGGCGGCGGGCAGGATTGGCGAACCGAATACAACGCGTTGGATACAGGAACTGGCGCGCGGAGATGGAGGTTTAAACTGGCGGGCGAGAACTTATGGCATTATAATAGTGGCAGCATGAAAATTGTTGTTGCTGGTGGAAGCGGATTGATCGGAACCAAATTGGTCAAGTTTTTCAGGGAGCAAGGCCATTCCGTAACACCTGTCTCGCGCAGGCAGGGAGTCAACGCCTTCACCGGGGAGGGGCTGGCGGCGGCGCTGGCCGGAGCGCAAGTGGTGGTGGACGTGCTGAATTTGCACTCGCCCGAGGACCAGGCGGTGATGGAATTTTTTACCACCACCACCCGCAACCTCCTGGCCGCGGAAGCCGGCGCCGGCGTTGCGCATCACGTGCTGCTCTCGGTCGTCGGCGTGGATCGCGTGCCGGACAACGGCCATTATCGGGCGAAGGTGGCGCAAGAACAGCTCGTCCAGGCCGCGCGAATTCCGTACACCATCGTCCGCGCAACGCAGTTCTTTGAGTTCATCAAGACGATTATTGATCTGGCCACGATCGGGGAAACGGTCCGGCTGCCCGCCGCGGGGATGCAACCCATCCTCGCGGACGAAGTGGTTGCCGTGCTGGCCGACATAGCATTGCAAGCGCCCCGGAACGGCATCGTGGAGTTGGCCGGCCCGGAACTGATCCGGCAGGACGAGTTGGCGCGTCGTTTTTTGAAAGCGACGCATGACGCCCGAAACGTGGTGACCGACCCCCGCGCCCGCTATTTCGGGGCCGTGCTGCAGGAACGCAGCCTGGTGCCCGGGCCAAACGCGCGCCTGGGGACGGCGCGCATAGACGATTGGCTCCGGCAGTTGCCGAAGGCTTCATAATCGCCGGGCGGTATTCCCTCGCTGCGCCCCGGAGAGGCCGTCAGATAACGCCCAACGAACAATGGGGCCGAAGCACCCTGCCCCTTTGAGGCGCACAACTCCCTCCGCTCGGGCTCGTACCACAACGCCCGAAAGCAACTCTACGTAACGGCATGGACCGCCCGGTGTCCTTTTATGCGCCAATCATGCGTTTTGAGTGCGAGTCGGGGCGAAAAAGCGGGAAAATCTGAAACTTTCAAGGAGGACGTGGAATTGGAGCGGGTGAAGGGAATCGAACCCTCATCTCAGGCTTGGGAAGCCCGCATTCTACCACTGAACCACACCCGCTTCAGTGACCAGGCTCATTTGTAGCATAACCCGCCGGGGCTGGCAAGGGTTGTTTGCGTCTTGCTGGCGCCTTATTGCGGCGGAGTCCGCGGGGCGCGGGGGGCGACGGCGGGCGTTTCCGGCGGACGAAGTTCGGCGGCGCATTTTTGGATTTTTGCGATGGCCTCCGCCAGGCCGCGCTGCGCCAGCGGCGAGAACGTTTCGCCGATGCCAAGGTCCGCGACGGGAATGGTCAGCCACCAGGCTTCGGGCACGCGGCCATATACGTCCCGAGCCAGCGCCAGCAAGGTTGCCGGGCTCGCCGCGTGCGCCACGACTTGCGAACTGACCGCCGGTGCTAAGGGGCGCATCAGCACCTCGCGCGGCGCATCCACGGCCGCATCCACAAAGATCACCACGCCCGCCTGTGAAACCGCTTCCGCCAACTCCGGCGTCAACAGCGGGCAAACCAAGGCGCGCACTCCGGGAAGGGCCAGTGTGGCGATGGCTTCAGCCGCCCGAGGGCCCACCCCGTCGTCCCCGCGCAGCGTGTTGCCGTAGCCGATGACCAGCAGGCGCGTTGAGGGTTCCGATGATGGGGTTGTCATATTTCGCTTTGAGAGGATTGGAGAACCGCTGGCTGGCGAAAATTGCCGGTTGGCGATTCCGCAAAGCCCAGCCACCAGGCAATGCTCCGCTCCGGGGGCCAGCCAATGGCTGAACCGGGCGGCAACTGCGACAGGAAGAGTTGCTGAACCGCGGCAACACCGGTTGTCCGGGCGGGGCGGAACAACCTGGCCGCCGCGGGAGAACGGGCGGACAGATCGCTTGCGTTCTCCGTCACCACTGGTGCAGCCGGCCGAATCATCGCGCCTCTCCCAGCCGGGCTTTTTCCCGTGGCGGCTCTGCCGGGTCAAAACGAAGGACGCGCCCGCCCCCCGACGCCCAGCCGGGTTCAAACCGGGCATACGCAGGCGCAACAGCCTTCATCGCCGCCCCCGGCTTTCCGTCTCGGCAAAGCAGAAGGGTCCTTCTCCGTTCCGCGACCGCCGCCGCCAACTTCGCAAGCGGGTTCCCGGACTGGTGCGCATGGCTCATTCTCATAGTCCGGGCCCAGTCTGGGCCATCCCATCGCCCTGTCAACCGGAAGCTATTTTCCCCGGCCTTCGAGCTGCGCGACCAATTGGTCAAGTCCACTGAGATTATCCTGCAGGCGTGTTTGAGCGTCTTCGTCGGTGTGGTTGAGAAGGCCCAGCGGGCCCCGCCAGCCACTGTCGCGGATGATGCGCAGCAGCTTCAAATCCAGGTCCCCCTGCCCCAGCGGGATGATCTTCCGGCCGCGCTTCTCTCCGTCGCGGGTCATGCCGTTGAGGTTGAGCGCGAGCAGATGCGGTTTCATCTTCTGGAGCAGCTCGGGGAACCGGTCGAGATGGTCATGGCCGTGGTGCAGGTTATAGACGATGCCGACGTTGGTGACGCCCTGCGTTCGGAGATGTTCGATAATGGCGATCTGGTTCTCCGGTTCGCCAAACCAGGCGCCGTGGTTGTAGAGCGCGACCTGGGCGCTTATCCGGCTGGCGGCGAGGGCGATGGCCCGGATGCGGGCAGCCTCGGCTTCGACGCGCGCCTGCTGCTCGGCCGGATCCCGGGTCGGCTGGCCTCCGCCGCTGACCCAGAGTTGGACGTCGCGCAACTGGTGGCGCTGGAGCACCTCCAAAATCAACCGCGCTTCGTCGTTCAGCTCCCATGGAAACCACCAGGCCAGCAACCGGATGCCATGACGTTTGAGCGCCTCCATTTCGGCATCGAACGTCGGAATGTGCTGCGCGCGATAATCGTAGGCGAACAGCTTGAACCCCAGCCGCTCGAGCATCGCCGCCCGTTCTTCCGGTCCGCGCGCCCGGGCGTCGAACGGCACAATGCACCAAGCCGCCAGGTTCGTCCGGGCAAAGAGCTGATACTCGCCCGACCGGCCTGGGGGCGGCTCGGCGGCGCAGGACAGCAGCAGCACCAGTACCCCGCTCCCCAGCCAAAGGCGGAGAAGCGCGCCCCATGCCGCTTTCCTTCGCCGCCTCCCGGGAGCCGGACCTTTCAATCTCTCATGGCGCTCTTTTCGCTCTCTCAGGGCACCGTTGGCGTTCTGCATCAGGCTTCAACCTCCCTCATTCCCGGCAGCAATAGCCGCCGCAGCGCTGCCCATACGCCGTGTACAAGGGGTGTACCAGGGATGCTCGTCAGCTGCCCACGCTTTTGCGCCTTGTTCTCCCGGGGTACATCCCATGTACTCCCCTGGTACATGGCCTGATGCAAAGGGGGAGAAACCTTGGCGGCAGAGGCCGAGGGCTGGGGCTTGGCGGCGGGAGCAGATGCTGCAACTGTCGCTTTTAAAGGTACTTGCCGCTTTTCAACGGAGGGGGCCGGCGGGACGATGGCGCTGAACACGCTTTCGCGGGCTTTCCAGCCGTCTTTAGTTTGGCAGGTGGCGATAAAAATCTTCTGGCCGGGGGCGGGACGCCCAAACCGGGCGGTATACAAGTCTGTGATGTCGCGCTGACCGTCGGCCGCCGGGCCCAGCAGGCCGAGGTAATAGACTCGACGGGGCTTCATTCGGCCGGCGCTGCACGGTGCCTGTCCAAATACCATAATGTCTTCGCTGGCCGGGCCAACATTCAACCGCAGGCGCGTTCCCTTTTCCGGGTCGTGGTCAATTACCAGGTCGCTGACAGGGTTGGGGCCGAAGGTGACGGGAGCCGGGGGTTCGGAGACCGGCGGCAGGCCGATGCACTGCAAGGTGCTGTTGATCTGGACGTGGAATTGCTGGCCACTCAGGTACGAGTATTGGGCAAGCGAGGGATGGCTCGGGACGGCCTGGGCGGCAGCCACCCAGCGCAGGCGCTGGTCTTCGCTCAGCGCCACGCCCCAACTGCGGGAAGCGGAGCCGAAGATCGCGCGCATGCGGTTTTGGCGTTCCGTTTTGGGGTCTCGAGGGATCGTGCGGGTGCGGGCGCATTGTCCGAACCGGGAGGGATAAAACACCACCGAAGCAAGTTTTCCGGTGCGAGGGGAATCCATTATCTTCATAAACAATAACCTTTCTCATAACGGCCGGGAGCGCGGCGGATCTGCCAGCCCAACGTGAGCTTGCAGCCCGGGCCGCCCTGCCTCCACAGCCACGGGGAAAGGGTTGCCGGAACGGGCATAGACCTCAAGCCCTTATTCATCGCGCATACCCTGGGCGCGCAAAGGCCCGCCGGCCACCGTCATCCCCCTGCTTGCCCGCGCCGGAACCGCGGGCCTCGCTTTACCTGCTGGCGCGGGATAACCGCCCCCGGGTGGCAGCGCCCACGGGAGGTTTCCCGATTACTCCCGGTCGGGTTTGGAAGGGGGAGCAAGGGCTCCCGCAGCCGCCGGGTTTTGCGGGACGCGATCCGCCTGGCCAACGGCCAAAGCCTGCAGAACCCAGGAGCCAATCCAGCGCCGGAGCAACCGCCGCCGCAGCTTGCCCCGGCCGGCGAACAGGGCCCAGGAACGGGCGCAGGCGGCGCGGTAATCCGCAAAGCGGCCCACCTTGTAGAGATCGCGCAGGTGCTCCCACACCTCGGCCTGTTCGAGGAGGCGGAAGTTGGCGCCCAACCGCTCCCGCACCCGGGGATTCGCCCGCAGGCTCTCCAGCATCAGCAAGCCCTGCGCGGCCGCCTTGCGATAATTCATGCGCGCCGAGCCGCGGACGGCGTGGAAGCGGTTCACCAGGGTGCCGCAGCACCGGAAGTCCAGGCTCGCCGCCAGGCGGATCAGCAGTTCCTTGTCCTCGCGATGGGTGAGGCGTTCGTGATACATGCCATGCTGCAGCATGTTGGGACGCGAGAGCAGAAATGCGTTGTTATGCACGAAGGGGTGGCGGATATACGCCAGCAACACGTCGCCCTCGGGAGCGGCCTGGCCCGCCCGGCGGGCTTCGTCCGCATCGGTCCCCAGGCTGGTAAAGCCATAGGCCACGCCGTTGAACGCGGGATCGCGCAGAAAAACGCCCAGCCGATCCCGCACCGAGTGCCGGGGCAACTCGTCGTCCGAGTCGAGCATACAAACGTACTCCGCGGTGGCCGCGCGAATCCCGGCGTTGCGAGCCGCTGACTTCTCCCCGTTTTGGGGCAGCACGATCCGGCGCACCCGCTCGCCAAACTGCGCGCGCACGTGGCCGGGGGTGCCATCGGTCGAGCCATCGTCCACGACGACGCACTCCGTAGCGGCATGAGATTGCGCCAGCACAGACTCGATCGCACGCGCCACCAGGGGCCAGCGGTTATAGGTGGGAATAATGACGGCGACGGTTGGGGTGGGCATGACGGTTCTCCGGCCTCAGCGGATGAGCGAAAACAGCGCGTCCAGGAACGCCTGGCGGGCGGCAGCGGCGCGCTCCTGAATGCCGTGGCGGACCAGGTCCAGCAGCGGGCGGGACGCCAGCCGTTCCGCCGTCTCCGCGGCCCGCCGCTCACGCCAGCGGCGACGGGTCAGTTCGCCAGCGTGGATGTAGAATTCGAGGGCCTCATTCATGGCATAAAAAACCCAACGCTTGTCGCGCCACGCTCCCACCACCCCGCAACTGACATCCATCTCCCGGCGGGACCAGGTTTCGCCGATGCAAATCGCCGGGATCCCCAGCCGCCAGGCGTTCACACAGACATGATAGGTGTCGCTGATCACGAAATCATACCGGCGAATACGGTCCAGGAGGTCCACCAGCGCGGGTGGCGCGGTGGATACCGGGCGCGCCAGTTCGGGGAACGCCCACCGGGAGGGCCATTCCGGAAACCGGGAGCTTCGCCAGGGCAGCCACTCCGCCCGCACTCCGCGCGCCCGGCAAACCGCGCGCGCAAACGCCAGCATCAACCGCTGCGGCACGACATTGCGGGAGAGGAAAAGGCCCGCCACGCCGCGGTCCGTTCCCGTGCGCGGGTCGGCGGCCCACTGCCGCGGGAGGCCGGCCAGACTTGCGTCTTCGAGCAACAGGGCGCAATCCACGCCCAAAAACGACTGGCTCCAGTCATTCCGCAGCCGGTTGATCAGCCGCGCCGAGAAGAGGTCGCGCATCCAGATCCCCCGGGTCTGCCGCGCCCAGCGGCGCAAGAGGTTTTCGTAGGCCGGGTCCAGGCGGTCGGCCGCGCAGTTAAAGATGAGGGTTCCGCCAAACGCCAGTGTCTGGTTCAGCATCCCGTCTGGCGAATCGGCCAGGAAGAAATGCTGATCCACGGCCGCGATCCCTTCCGCGAGCGTTGGCGTGATTCCCAGGGCAACCAACCGCCGGGCGAGTTGCTGGCGGTAGTGGGCCATGTGCAGAAAGTCGCCCCAGAAGATCACGGCGCGGCCGGCGGCCAACGCGGGAAGCCGGTTGCGGCAGGAGTGATAAGCAAACGGCAGCGCTTCGCGCGCGGCAAATTCCTGCTGCTGGCGGGGGGAGCGATGCCGATGCTGTTCGTCCGCGGTGAACAACTGGCAGAAGCGCACGTCCACGTCCGGAAAATGCCGCTGCCACAGGCCGTAGAACGCCAAATCCACCGAGCCCATGCCGGGGTTGGGCGTGGGCGGCGTCGCGCAAACAACATGAACCAATCCAGACATAAAGCTCGCTGCCAGTGCGGTTAGCGCGCGGCGGCCAAGCGGAGGGGCGGCGCCTAGGCCGCCGGGCCGGCCAGTTCCCAGCCCGCGCGATACTCCCGCGCCAGGCACTGGTTGGCTTCGGCGTCAGCGCCGATCTTCGCGGCGGCGGCGTCAAAGGCCAGCCGCCGTCCCCCCAACCGCAACGACACCGCGCCCAGATTGAACGCGTCCGAGATGGGCCCGGCAAGCAGAAAGTCGCCCACGGTGGCGGGGCCTCCCTTGCAGGCCGCCACCCATGCCGCCGCGGCGTCACGCCGGGTGGGCGGCCGCGTTTGCGCCTCCGCCGTTTCCCGCGCGCTCGCCGCCGCGCGAAACTCGCGCATCTTTTTCTCCGGGATGATTTTCGGCGCCTCACCGCGGAAACCCGCGAGAATCTTCCCGCGGTCGCCCACAAACATCATCCCCTCGGACGGCAGCGCCTGGTTGTCGTGCTCCAACTCCTCCGGCGTGGGCGGGCGCAGCGAGCCGTCGTACCAAAACAGGTCGAGCGCGGGCCGGGCGCCCCGGGCGGCAAACTTGAACCGGATGGTGCAGGCCGCGGGAAAAGAGTAGTCGTTCCGGACTCGGACGGCCACCTGGTCCCGAACCGTGCAGACGTGGGTGGGGCATGATTCCACCCGGACCGGCGCCTCCAAGCCGAAGAGCTGGAACACCGGCCACAGGCTATAATGCCCCATGTCGGCCAGTGCCCCGCCGCCAAACTCGTACCATCCCCGGAAGACGGCGTGCGTATAGCAGGGATGGTACGGCCGGTCGCGCGACGGCCCCAGCCACAGCGGCCAGTCGAACCCGGCCGGCACCGGCGGCTGATCCGTCGGGATCGCGGAGTATTGGGGCCACACGGGGCGGTTAGACCAGTTATGAATCTCGCGCAAGGAGCCGATGGCGCCGCCATCAATCCAGCGCTTGATTTCCTGGATGTCCGCGCCGTCGCTGGCGGCGAGAAAATGCGTGGCCACCTTTGTCTTCCGGGCCCACTCGATCACCCACCGCGCCTCCAGCAGGCGGTTGGCCAGCGGTTTATGCATCATGACGTGCTTGCCCTGTTTCATCGCCGCAATCGCCACCGCCGCATGCAGGTGGTCGGGGGTCATCACCTTGACGGCATTCACATCCCGCTCCTGCGCCAGCAGCTCGCGAAAATCGGCGTAGGCTGTGCAGCCCCGGAACTTCTCCTCCGACCGCTGGCGGGCATAGACGGTTTCCACCACCTCCCGGGCCACTTCGCGCCCCCCGGGGATGCCCGGCTGGCCGCGCCGCCAATCCGGCTGGCGCAGCATCTCGGCGATCGCCGCGCGATGACCGTCCCGGGACCAGTCCAGGTAGTCGTGCCCGTCCTTGACCGGATCACACACGGCAACGATCTGAACCTCGGGCAAGGCGAACAGGCTTGGCAATTCCCGCAGCCCCTGCGTGCCGCAACCGATCAGGGCCAGGGTAATTTTTTCGCTGGGCGCCACAAACCCCGCGCCTCCCAGCACCCGCCGCGGCACAATCGTAAACGCCGCCGCCGCTGTCCCGCCCGTCACAATGAACTTCCGCCGGGAAACCCCGGGAGAACCGGATTGATGGCTCGTCTTGCCTGCTTTCACGGCCCAAGTCTGGCGCAAAACTTTCTGCCGCGCAATCCTTCCCGAACCGTCGGCACGCGCTTCCGTTCGGCCGCCCGGACTCCCCTGCCCCCGCCATATCCGCGCGGGATTGGCGCCTTAACAACGGCGGACGGCCAGGCGCCAGCCACGTCTCACCGGCAGGGAGCTTTCTTCCCGGCGAACGGATTACGATCCCGGGAGGGCAAAAGGGTATGGGCCGCGCTCAGCCACTCTCCGCCGAGCGCCGGGCATGATGCTATTCGGCGCGGGGCCTACTTCTTTTTGGGCGCGGGAGCCGGGGCAGTTGGAGCCGGAGAAGCCGGCGGCGAAACAGTCGCTCCCGTGGAGGTATCCACCTGCAAATTGTATTTGGTGAGCACCGGGGCAAAGTCCGGATGCGTGCGCCCGAATTCGATGATCTTCTTGACGAAATCATTCATGGCCGGGGCGCTGGTTTTCTGGTAGTCGGCGATCATTTTCGTGGCTTGCGGGCTTACGGCCGCCAGGTCTTTGCTCACGGTTCGCCATTGCCGCAGAAAATAGATATTGAGCGTCCCGCTAATCACAATGACCAGGATCAAGATGGATACCACCATGTGCTGCAGCGCGTCATACTGCGCCTGCAGGGGGTTGGCCTCGGCGGGGGAGGAGGGTTTATTGTCGAAGGAGTCCATAAGCGGCTACTTGGTTGCGGGTTTGGTTGCGGCCGGAGTCCCGGTTTTAGCCGGCTTCAGGCCGACGGATTCCAGGATGGGATCAATCGCGGGGTTTTTCTTGCTGTATTCCAGCGCGTCATTGGCCAGGGTGGCCATCACCGTCCGGTTGTTGTTAATTATGTTCAACTGCCCCTGCAGCGTCCGCAGTTGGCGGGTATTGGAAATATAAAGCCAGCACAACACGACCGAGGCGAGCGCGCTGACCAGCAGCACTCCCAGCAGCACCCTGGGCAAAGGATTGTTTTTCATATTTATGGCGCGACTCTAACGGTTTTTCCGGACTTGTCCATCCTGTTTTTTTACTTCAGAAGCCGCTTGATTTTGGTTGGGCGAAACGGCATGTTATCGTCCTTGGACAACCGGCAGCGGCCAAACGCGTGACGAACAGGCCGCGGGCCGGAGTCCGGAAAATACCTGGTTTACATTAAAGACTGTTTAGCGTGGCGAAGGAAGAACCGATTGAATTAAGCGGCTCAGTGACACAGGTGCTGCCCGGCACCATGTTCCGCGTGGCCTTGCCCAATGGCCACGAAGTGTTGGCGCATATTTCGGGGAAGATGCGCAAGAACTTCATCCGGATCAGCGTTGGCGACAAGGTCAACGTCGAAATGTCCCCCTACGACCTGGGCAAAGCGCGGATTACCTTCCGCCATAGCTGACCGCCGGCGCCAACGACGCCGGCCCTGCCCGCGCGCGGCTTTTGCCAAGTCCGGGGCGGATTTGGCTCGACATCCGCGCCGGAGCCAACATCTTCCCGGTCATGCGAATTTCATTTTTTGGCGCCACGCGCACCACGACCGGTTCGCTGTATCTCCTTGAATTAAATGGGCAACGGCTCCTGCTGGAGTGCGGCCTGTTCCAGGGGCGGCGCGGGGAATCCATCGAGCGCAACCGCACCTTCCCTTTCGACCCGAAAGCCATTAACGCGGTTGTCCTCAGCCATGCGCATGTTGATCATTGCGGCAACCTGCCCAACCTTTGCCGGCAGGGATTCGAGGGAAATATTTATTGCACCTTTGCCACCCGCGACCTGGCCAGCATCATGCTGGAGGATTCGGCGCAAATCCAACGGGATGACGCGGCGTTTGTATCCAGGAAACGCGCCAAGCGGGGCCTGCCGCCCGTCGAACCGCTGTACACCGCCCTGGATGCGGACCGGGCGGTTCGGCAGTTTGTCAGCGTGAACTACAATCGCCCGTTCCCGGTTTCCGACGGCGTCACGGTCACCTTCCACGATGCCGGCCATATTCTTGGCGCCGCGCAAGTGGCCTTCGACATCCGTGAAAGCGGGCGCCAATACCGTTATCTTTTCAGCGGCGATATTGGGCGGGGCAATGACGATATTCTCCGGGATCCGGAGCGGGTGGAAGATGTGGACTACCTTCAGGTGGAAAGCACCTACGGGGCGCGCGAGCATGCGCCGAAACCCCGCGCCAACGCGGACGTCGAGCGGATGGTGCTGGAAACCCTCGGCCGGCAGGGCAAGGTTATCATTCCCTCATTCTCCGTGGGGCGGACCCAGCAGGTCGTCTATACGCTGCATCAGCTAACCCTGGCCGGGAAATTGCCCCGCGTTCCCATCTTCGTGGACAGCCCCCTGAGCGTGAATGCGACCGAAGTCTATCGGCTGCATCCCGAATGCTTCAACGAAGCCACTTACAAGTTCCTGCGCGAAAAGCAGAACCCGTTCGGGATGGAGAACCTGACTTATATCCGCGAGGTGGCCCATTCGATGAAGCTTAATGATCTGAAGGAGGCGGCGATCATTATCAGCGCCTCGGGCATGGCCGAAGCCGGGCGTATCCGCCATCATCTGGCCAACCACATCGGCAACCCGGTGAACTTGATTCTCTTCGTCGGTTATTGCGCCGAGCACACCCTGGGCGCGCAAATCCTGGCCGGCCGGAATCCTGTGAATATCTTCGGCGAACCGCACGAAGTCCGGGCCCGCATTGCCTCGATTGATTCTTTTTCCGGTCATGCCGACAAGCACGAACTGCGCCGCTACGTCGAGAATATCACGGGCGAAATCAAGCAGATTAGCGTCATTCACGGTGAAGAGGAGCAGGCCCTGGCTTTCGGCGAAACCCTGCGGCAAATGAAGCCCCAGGCCCAGGTCCTCGTGCCCGAGTATCGGCAAGTGCAGGAGATTTGACTCCCGCTCCCCGCCGGCAAACGATTCCGTCGGCCCCGGCCCCGAGGCGACTCCGCCCCAACGCTTTTTAATCAGGCCGGCCAGGGACCGCGCGCGCGGGGGTGCATTTGCCAGATGTAGTCCGCTCCGGGACGGAACCCGGAAGCAACGCGGCTAATCCTTGTGAGGGAGCAGGCAGGTTCTTTTCGGGATTCGTGGGTTTTATTTGGCGTCTTGCCGCCCGGTTGGCGATCTCCTACCTTTCGAGACGTTTTAATTATGTCAGCCAATTTTAGCACCGGCACGCCGGACTCCGTTCCGGCGCCGCTGCGACGGGAATTGTCCTTTGCGCTCATCGGCTGCGGCCGGGTGTCGGAAAACCACCTGGCGGCGCTCACCGCGGCGGAGGTTCCGGCCCGCCTGGTGGCTGTGGCTGACGTTGATCCATCCCGCGCCCAGCAGAAAGGAGCCAAGTATGGGGTTCCCGCCTACACGGACTTTTCGGTCATGCTGGCGGAGCATCCGGAGATTGAGGTCGTGGATATCGCCACGCCCACGGGTTATCATTCCGCGCATGTACAGGCGGTGGCGCGTTTCCAGAAGCATATCGTGGTGGAGAAACCGATGGCCCTGACCCTCGATGACTGCGATGCGATGCTGGCGGCCTGCCGACAGAACGGGCGGCGGCTGTTTGTAGTGAAACAGAATCGTTTCAACCCCGCGGTGCAAGCCGCCCGGCGCGCTTTCACGGCCGGGCGTTTTGGCAATTTGGTGCTGGTCACCGTGCGCGTGCGGTGGCGCCGGGACCAGTCGTACTATGAAGCGGACGCCTGGCATGGCCGGTGGGCGTTGGACGGGGGGGTGATGTCGCAGCAGGCCAGTCATCATATTGACCTGCTGCAATGGTTTCTCGGCCCGATCGAGTCCGTCCAGTGCCAGGCGGCGAATCGCCTCTTGCGGTTGGAGGCGGAAGACACCGCCGTGGCTATCTTCAAGGCAGCGAGCGGCGCGCTGGGAATCCTGGAAGCCACGGTCGCCGCCCGCCCCCGGAACCTGGAAGGCTCCCTCAGCATTCTGGGCGAGAAAGGCACGGTGGTGATTGGCGGCGTGGCCGTAAACCAGATTCTCTGCTGGGAATTCACGGAGCCGCAACCGGGGGATGAGGTCATTCACCAGCAAGCATCGCAAGCCGTCCCCAACGTGTATGGCAACGGGCATGTTCCCTATCTCCGTGATGTCGCCGAGGCCATCCTCGATAACCGTCCGGGGCTCGTGGAAGGAAACGAAGGGCGCAAGAACGTGGAGATCCTCACGGCGCTCTACGAATCCGCAGCCGGAGATGGCGCGAAGCTAAGCCCCGGCTGCCCGATCGTGCGTTCACGGCTGGGCCGCGGTTAATCTAACTCCCGGCTTCACTTTCCCCCTCCCCGGCGGCGCGCGCTGTGAACATTCTACACCTGTTCAGCGACTGGAAATGGACCGGCCCCTCCGAGCCCGTGCTCAACATGTGCCGGGGCCTGCAGCAGTTGGGGCATGCCGTCACCCTGGCCTGCCCGCCCCGCGCCGGGCGCGAATCCCGCAGTATCGCTACTTTCGCCCGGGATCGCGGAGTCAACCTCAGCCACCAATTCGAACTGAATCACCATCAGGTGCTGCGCACCAGCCTGCCCGACCTCCAGCGGCTCACGCGCTTCCTGCGGCACCACCCCCTTGATATCGTTCACACTCACCTTTCGCACGATCACCTCCTGGGCGGACTGGCCGCCCGCCTGAGCGCGCGCCCGGTGGTGGTGATTCGCACCGATCATTACCGCGACTCCTTTGCCCCCGGATTCCTGAACCGCTGGCTGCTCACCCGGCTGGCGGATGGCGTGGTGACCTTCTCCGATCGAGCCCAATTACGCCTGCGGCAGCAGTTTGGGCTCGCTGCCGAACGGGTGGCCCGGATCAGCCCCGCCCTCGGTCCCGAGGCCTTCACTCCCGTGCCCGAAACGGCCCGCCGACAAATGCGCGAGGAGTTCGGGTTTCGGGATGACGAGGTCGTCCTGGGCGTCGTTGCCCGTTTCCAGAAATACCGCCGGATGGAACTGTTCCTCGCCGCGCTGGCCCAAGCCAGCCGGACAGCCCCCCAACTCAAGGCCCTGTTGGTCGGGCGCGGCGGCGACATGCAGCAGACTGTTCTGGATCCGATTCGCCAGTTCGGCCTGGAGCCGCGGGTCAAAGTGGCCGGCTACCTTACCGATCGCTACCGCGCAGCCCTGGCCAGCATGGACGGCATGGTCTTTCTCATCGCCGGCTCCGACGGCACCGCCCGCGCCATGCGCGAGGCCATGGCCCTGGGCCGCCCGATCATCGCCAACAACCTCGGGATGCTGCCGGAATTGAACGAATCCGGCAAAACGGGGCTTATCTTCAACGACACCGCCGACGACCTGGCCCGCTGCATGGTCCAACTCGCCTCTGACCCGGCGCAGCGCCGCCGCCTGGGCGAGGCTGCGGCGCTCAAGGCCGCAAAAGAGTTTCGGCTGGACGCGCAAGCCGTCGCCTTGGCCGACTTTTACTCCCGACGCCAGCGTTCCCGAGTGCTTTCGGCAGCGTAATTCAAACTCTACCCTTGGGCATATGCGCCTCCCTCTGAGGCTCGCGAATTGAGATTGGCGTTTGCCCCAAATCCACACCATCTTCCCAACCCGGTTGGCATTGTTATGAGTGAGACCCAAGCAGATCGGCTGCCGCCGCCGCCCGCACCTGGGCGACGCCGCGCAAAAGCCGCGCAAATAGCCACTCTGTTTATCCCGGTGACGGTGCTGCTTTTCTTCGTTATCAGAACCACTGGTTACCCCTTGCTGAGCCGGCATGATGTTCGCGTCGGCTCGTATGTCCTGGACGCCGTGCAAAATGGCAATTGGATTATCCAAAAGGATTACGGCGGTGAAATCGCGGCCAAGCCGCCTCTCCTCACTTGGTGCGCGGCGGTGACGACGCTGCTGGCCGGCCGAATCAGCCGGGTCGCCATTCATCTGCCCGCCGCGGTTGCCCTGTGCGCCACGGCCCTGGCTCTGCTGGCCGGCGGACGCAGCCGCTTTGGCGAACGCGCCGGCTTTCTGGCCGCCATGATTTATGTGGTTTCTCCGGCCGGCTACTCGCAACTGGCCACTGCGCGCTATGACGGCTTGCTGGCGTTCATGGTCGTTTTATCAGCCTTCGCGGCTTTCCGCGCCTGGCATTGCGGTTCGGGTTGGATTTGGTTCTGGCTTGCCGCGGCAGCCGGCACCCTGGTCAAGGGGCCGCTGGCGGTTCTGTTGGGTGGAGCGGGCCTGCTGGCTTATTTCTGGGAATGGCGCACCGGTTCGCGCCTTCCCTTGCGAGGCAATCATTTCCCCGGCTTGCTTTTGTTTTTGCTGATCTGCGGCGGCTGGTTTCTGCTGGCATACGCGCAGTTGGGCCAGCCCTTGATCAACAAGATGATTGGGCGGGAACTGATCGGCGCGGCGGTGGGGGCTGAGGACGGGCCATCGCCCTGGGGGCCCCTGAAACCGCCCCGGGATTTCCTGATAACCTTTGCGCCGTGGAGCTTCGCCTGCTTGTATTCGTTTTGGCGCATCTGGAAACGGCCGGACGCGGACCCAACACGTCGCCGCTTTGAGCGTTTCCTTGCCAGCAGTCTGCTGGCGGGAATAATTGTCTTTAGCGCGGGGGGACATCGCCAGAGCCGGTTGATTGTGCCCCTGCTTCCCCTCGCCGCGCTCCTTGCCGGCCGCGAACTTGCCACACTGCTTGCTCTCTGGAGCGATCGCAAACTGTTTCGCCTGGCAGCGGTATTGGCCGTCGGAATGGGAATCGGCATCTTCATTCATGGGCATTTTCTCATGCGCCGCAGCCCCCGGGTGACGGAAACATCTGCCGCCCGGCAGACGGCGCGCTTGATCCGTGAACAGTTGGGGCCGGAGGCGCCCTTGACCTATGTGGACAGCCCGTTTGCCGTGCAATTCTACTTGAACGATGTTCGCCCGGCGGCCTCTTTCGAGCGAGCGGCGGCATTGCTGCGGGGCGGCGCGGGCGCGCTGGTGGTGGTCCGCGATGTGGATCGCTTGAGGAAACAAATGGGGCCGGATGCGGATCGCCTTCATGAAATCCTGCGCCTGCCCCCAACGGGAGAGCCTTGGATACAGGTCCTTGGCAACCAACCCCAGCCCCTCACGAACCAGCCGGTGGCCCTGCTTCTGGGTCCGCTTCGGGTGGAACTCGACTCTCTTCGCCTGCAGCGTCTGCGAATCAATTATCGGCACGGCATAGATCTGTTCGTCCACGGCAACCCGGCCCCGGGAAAGCTTCGGGTCGAGAACCAAAGCGCTTCTCCTCAATGGGTGCGCCTCCGTCTGATTGAGGCCAAGTCGGGCAGGGTGATCACGGAAACGAAACGCTCCCTTGCGCCGGGAACGGTATGGGATTTCCCCCAGGACCGCCCTCTGGCCCTGGGAAAAGGCGCGGGGCCATTCACCCTCGCGCGCTGGCCGGACTCCCGGCCTCCGGCTCCAGCAATCTCACCAGCCGGGCCATAACCTGCATCTTGTCAGTTTTCCCTCCCCGCAAATGGCCCAGTAAACGGCGGATTATGCCCGCCAGTCCCCCCCGTTGAGTTGCTTCCCGGGCCGCAGCCCGCACCAGCGGCGGATTCGCGTAGCCCCGCATAAGCGCTCGCAGGAACTCCTCGCCACCACCGCCATCGGCCCGCAGCAACGAATCGGCAATCCCCGTCAACTCCCGCCCGATAGCCCTAACCACCGGGTAGCCGGACCGATAACCGTGCTCCAAGTCGAACGCGATCAACCGTTTGTCCTGCGCGAAGAAGTGTTTGATCTGCCCATGCTCATGAACCAGCCTCGGATCGTTAAGTTCCAGTGCCCGGCGATGCCGCCGGCTTAACGCCTGGCCCAGCAACTCCACCCACGCGAGTTTTTCACCTGGCGGCCGGTTCGGATCGGCCAGCACTTTCGCCAGCACTGGAGCCGCGCAGTATTCCAGCCACAGCGCCGGCTTCTCCATCCCGGAAGGCAACGGCCGCGCCACCAGGCGGACCACATCAAAGCCTTCGCGCGCCCATAGATCCAGAATAAGCCTCT
Organism: Verrucomicrobiota bacterium; assembly: GCA_012517205.1. Taxonomy (GTDB): domain Bacteria; phylum Verrucomicrobiota; class Verrucomicrobiia; order Limisphaerales; family UBA8199; genus UBA8199. Next base: position 124,549 of record JAAYVL010000022.1, on the reverse strand, counting down.
CGGTGGCGCACCGGGTTGCAGCCGTTGCTCCCCGTTTGCCTTCGAACACCCGTTCGGAAACGTCTTTCCAGAACTCACGCCAGCGGGATCGCCGAAAACAATAGACCTTGAGCACCAGCGGCGGCTGCTCGGAGGGGAAAAAATACAACAGGTTTCCGGTTTGGCCCCGCCCGCCGGCCTGCAGCACTTCCGCTCCCGTCGGCGGTTCTGGTCGTAATCGTTTCATGGCGTTGGAGAGCCCGGGATACTGCCCCTGGAATCTTTGAGCTCAAGCTTTTGCCCGCTCCAGCTCTTCCCGGAGCAAGCGTGCCACGCTGTATTTGCTCGTCGGGCTCCTGGCTTTGGCCTTAAAGGCTCGTTCGCAGGCACGTCCAAAACGATGCAGTAGATTTGGGTGCCGCCAAAAGTACTCATACGCCCGCCCGAGCCGTTCTTTTTGCGGATAATGCCGCACCGTTTCCGGGATCAACCGTTCCCGGATTCCCGGCGGCACGCTCTTCCACAGGAACCACAAATATTGAATGATCTCGTGCGACACGTGCTCCGCCACTCGCCGGCGGCTTCGAAACGTCATCTCAAAGTCGAACCACAGGAACTCTCCGCCCGGAAGCAGCATCACGTGTTTGCCGTCGCCATTCTCGTGCGCCAGGCGCGGTTCACGCTCGCGAACCGCAATATCGTGCCGCCGACTCCACTCCAGCAACCAGGCCCGGTAAACCGCCAATCGTTCTTCCACGCTGCGGGATTCGTCCTTCATCCAATCGCCCAGCTTCGGCGCCTCCACGTATTCGAACAGCATATATCCGCCCTCGGGGCATCCCGGCGCCTCAACCCGGACCTCAGGATACGTGCCAAACACGCGGAAGCCGTGTTTCCGCCAAATGGCCATGCACTCCGCCTCGACCCGCCGCCGGGTCCTGGGCAAATACGACGTCTGCCCGGCCAGCACCACGTTCTCAAAGCTCTTGGCCAGGCAGGAAAACCAACTACGGCTGCCGTAATAAACCTTCAACACGGCCCAACCCTCGCGAAACGGTATCTTGTACAAATAATTGCCATTCTGCAGCAGCAGATACGGCTTCAAATCCGGCAACCGGATCACTTCATTGCTTTGGCTCATGCAGGCTTTTCGACTCCGTCGCCCGCGCCTGGACTTCCAAGGGCGACAGCGCCGGGCGTTCGGGGCATGAAACTACGCCAGGCCGAAAATGTCAATTCCCCCGTCATCCAAACCGCCCAGGAAGCAGCTCGTTTCCGGTAGTGCAAGAGCAGATGGCTATTCGAAGGTCTGGCAGGGACGCCTTCCTCACCCCACCCGCCGGGCCTCATCGGGAAAGCAACCGCGCGTAGAGTTGCAGGTAAGCCTGGACCATTGCTTCCACGGAACGCTCGCGTTGAACCCAATCCCGCGCAGCGGTTCTCAGCCGTTCGGCCAACTCGGCCTCCTCCAACAGGCGTAGCATCGCCTCCGCTAATCCCGCATGATCGCCCACCGGCACAAGCAGGCCGGTTTCGCCATCCCGCACCAGTTCGGGCAGCCCTCCCCCAGCAGTGGCCGCCACGGGCACGCCCGCGGCAAAAGCGTCCAGCACGATGCTGCCCAATCCCTCCATGCACGAACTTATTACAAACACGTCAAATGCGGCCAGCCACTGTTCCGCCTGCGGAATAAACCCCGGCATTAACACCGCCTCTTCCAGCTCCAACTCCCGTCGCTGCGCCAGCAGTGCTCCTCTCAGTTCGCCGTCGCCCAGAATAACAAATCGCACATCGCGCCGCCGCGCGATTAGCCCCTTGGCGGCGCGCAGCAGGGTCGCCTGATCCTTATGCCCCACCAGGGCCGCAATGTTGCCCACAAGTTTGGTGCCCGGGCCAATCCCCAAGCGGGTACGCACCGCTGCCCGATGCACGGGGGTCAGCAGCCCAGGGGCCGGCATCGGCACGGCGCTGCGAATCACGCACATTCGCTCGGGGGCAACTCCCCAGGCCGCCAGTTGGTTGGCGATGAACTGCGAAATGCACACCACCTGCGCCGCGCGCTGAAATTTATAGCGGTTGAACCAGCCTCGCCTCGGCAGAAAGTCCACCCGGCGGGTCGCCAGGAATGGCTTCCGATATCCGGGCGCAGTCAAGGCCGCCAGGCTGTGCCCGCGCCCCGTGTGGCAATGGATCAAGTCGAACTCCCTAGCGAGTCGCGGCAAGGCCAGCCCCGCCCCCAGATTATTCCCCGGAATTGCGCGAACCGGCACCCCGGCTTCCAGTGCCTTCCGCGCCAGCGGGCCATCGGAACGGCATGCAATCACGGACCCAATCCCACGCGCTCTCAACCCAGCCGCCAGCAGCAGCGTCTGGCGTTCGCCGCCTCGCCAGGACTTTTCGTTGTTCAGATGGAGGATATTCATGGCCACCAGGCCCCCCACAAGCCCGGAGGGCTCTTCTTTCTTCCACAATCAGCCATCCGGCACAATCTCTTTATTAACTCCCTCGCGGCCTGGATTCGGATATCTTTGCCGAAAGGCAAAAATACCTTGTCGCCGCTCGCGGCCCCATTTACCAATGGCGCATGCAGAGTCGTCTGCCGCTTTCAGTCGCCGTCATCACCTTGAATGAAGAGGTGAACCTGCCGCGCTGTCTGGGCAGCATCCGCGACCTCGCGGCAGAACTGGTGATCGTTGATTCCGGCTCTACCGACCGGACCCAGGAAATCAGCCGCCAGATGGGCGCGCTTTTCATCGCCCAGCCCTGGCTGGGTTTTACCCGGCAAAAGAACTTCGCGCTCGAACGTTGCTCCCAGCCATGGGCGCTGTGCCTGGACGCGGATGAAGCCGTGTCCCCCGAACTGGCCGAGGCGATACGGCGCGCCTTTGCTTCCCCGCCCTCCGTCAACGGCTTTGAGTTGAACCGCCGCACCAGCTACCTCGGGAAATGGATCTGGCATGCCTGGTACCCGGAATGGTGCCTCCGCCTGGTTCGCCGGGAAGCGGCGCGCTGGGCCGGAGCTGATCCCCACCCCTCCCTTTCAGTCACGGGCGCCACTGCCAAATTATCCGGCGATTTGCTTCATTACTCCTACGGAGATTTGCAGGAGCATTTGGAGCGCACCCTGCGCTATGCCCGAACCTCGGCGGACACTATGGCCCTGGCGGGCCGACGCTGCTGCTGGTATCATCTTGTCATTTCGCCCTGGTTCGCGCTGGGCAAGCGTCTCATTCTGAAGCAAGGTTTCCGGGATGGCTGGCGCGGATGGATAATCGCTTATTCTTCCTTTCTGGCGGTTTTCGCCAAATACGCGTTCCTGGCGGAGCAGCAGCGGCTGGCCCAACGCCGCCCGCAACCGCCCACCGATCTTCCGACAGGAACATCGTCCGCTTCCAGGCCCCCCGGTCCGGCTTGATGCCGGGCCGAGGCCGTGGCGCGGCCGCCTCAGATTTCCACTATTTCCGCCGAACCGCCACTCGGCAGGATGCCTTGTCGCGCCGCCATGCTCGCGAAAACTCCACCCCGCAGCAATAACTCATCAAAGCCGCCAGATTCTACAATCCGCCCCTCAGCCAGCACAATCACCCGGTCCATCGCAGCCAGCGTTGAGAGACGGTGCGCCACTGCGATCACCGTCCGATGCTCCGCCAGCCGGTCAATCGCAGCTTGCACCTCCGCTTCCGCTTTCGAGTCCAGCGACGCCGTTGCTTCATCCAGCACCAGAATCGGCGCGTTGCGGATAAAAGCCCGCGCAATGCACAGTCGCTGGCGTTGCCCGCCGGACAGCGTTACTCCCCGCTCGCCAATCCGCGTCTCATAGCCCTGCGGCAACGATAGGATAAACTCATGCACAAAAGCGGCCCGGGCGGCGGCCTCTATCTGCTCCCGCGTCGCGCCCTCCCGACCCAGGGCGATATTCTCCGCCACCGTCATATCGAAAAGCACGATGTCCTGGCTCACCAAGGCCATGAGTTGCCGCAAGTCGGCATTAGCTATCTGCCGCAAATCCACTCCATCTATCCGGATCACCCCCTGGACCGGATCGAAAAACCGGAACAGCAAGTTCACCAGGGTACTCTTGCCGGAGCCGCTCTCGCCAGCCACCCCCAGCCGGGTGCCGCGCGGAATCTCCAGGCTCAGTTCGCGCAACACCGGTTCCCGACCATAGCTGAAGCTTACCTGGTCAAAAACAACGCCGCTTTTAAACTCCAGCAGCCGCCGGGGCGCCGCCGCCTCCTTGACCGTCGGCCGTTCCGTCATGATCTGCAGCAACCGCTGCACCCCAAAGGCGGTCTGTTCAAACATCACGTGCAATTGCGCCACCTTTTTGACCGGAGTATAAAAGAAAATCAGGCCCGTCAGAAAACCCACCATGTCCGACACTGGCCGATTCTGGTAGGTAATGTAAACTACCAGCAGGCCAAACCCCATCACTGACACGGTTTCGATTATGGGATTGACCAGTTCCTTGGCGCGCACGCCTTTGAGGTTTTGCCGTACCAACTGTCGTGAAAACCGCCGGAACCGCTCCACTTGCATCGCCTCCAGCCCGAACGCTTTCACCACGCGGATTCCCGACAGAATCTCGTATAGCAAGCTCGCCTGAGTCACCCCCACTTTCGTGCTCGCGCGCGCGGCGAGGCGCGCCCGCCGACCCATCACCACCACGGGAATCACGCACGCCGGAAAAAAAATCATCGCCGCCAGCGTCAGCCGCCAGTCAATCACGCACAACGCCACCAGCACGCCTATGGCGGTCATCGGCTGCTGGACCAGGTCCGCGCAACCCACCCGCAGGCAGCGTTGCAGCGTTGCGGTGTCGCCATTTACGTGCGTGACCATGTCCCCCATTGTGGCGCGGTTAAAATAATCCAGGGACAGGGTGCTGAGCCTGATTAACACGTCGGTTCGCAAATCATTCACCACCTGCTCGCCCACCCAGGCCATGCAATACGCGCTCAGGTAGGCCATGATTCCGCGCACCGCTACCAGGGCCGGGAACAAGAGCAGCCCCCCCAGCACCTGCCGCCAATCCACCGGCCGCCCCGCATACGGCAGCCACGGATCCACCCATTCCCGGGTTCGCCGATCTAATTCCGCCTTTATGCGGTCCAGCTTCTGCTCCCGGCCAGGCTTCTCTTTTTTCAAGTGCGCCCGAGCCTCCGTTTCCGGCGCCACCCGCCCGATCAACGTCTTGGTGCCCCACACAAAAGTCGCGCTCGTCGCCCCAAATAGAATCCCAAACAACACGCCGGCAGCCAGCCGTATCCAATAACGGCGCAGATATGGCAGGCCAAAGCGCAGCACCTTGAGGATGTGATTCATCGCGTCGCGGTATGCTCCCGAATTCCCGTCCGGAGTCAATCCGTTTGATGCAAGGATACCGACTGCTTGACAGGGATGAGGTTTGCAATTAAAGACATGGAGCAATGCGCGCGCGCGTTCGGCGGGGGGCGGTTTCGTTGCCCCTGGCAGCCCCGCCGGAAAGCCGCTCCAAGGTCGCGCAACCGCGATGGTTTGGGAGAGATGGCCGAGTGGCTGAAGGCGGCGGTTTGCTAAACCGTTATACGGTCTAAAGCCGTATCGGGGGTTCGAATCCCCCTCTCTCCGCCATTCCCGAATGGAAACACCGGCGCCCGCCCACCCACACCCTCAACCAAATAAGTCCATTTGTGGCGGCGGGGCAAGCTGCTTGAGCCGGTCGCGGTCCTGTTGTCGGCGCGTGGCTTGGCGCACGTTGCCTTCGGGGGTGAGTTCGGATTCCTCCAGGTTGACCAGGATTTGCTTCGCCCGCTCCAACACACTCCGGGGGACCCCCGCCAGCCTCGCCACCTGAATGCCATAACTCTTGTCAGTGCCGCCAGCCACTATCTTGCGCAGAAAAATAATCTGCTCGTGCCACTCGCGCACGGCGACGTTGAAATTCTTCAGCCGGGGCAGCCGCCCGGCCAATTCCGTCAATTCATGATAATGAGTCGCGAAGAGCGTCTGGGCACCGACCGTGTTGTGCAGGTGTTCAACGATGCTCCACGCCAGGCTCAACCCGTCAAAGGTGCTCGTGCCGCGACCGATTTCATCCAGGATAATCAGGCTGCGCGGGGTGGCATTATTAAGGATGTTTGCCGTCTCACACATTTCCACCATGAACGTGGATTGCCCTCGCGCCAGATCGTCGCTGGCCCCGATGCGGGTGAAAATGCGGTCCACCAGCCCCACACGCGCCTCCGCCGCCGGAATGAACGACCCGGTCTGCGCTAGCAGCACGAGCAGCGCTACCTGGCGGATGTAGGTGCTCTTGCCCGCCATGTTCGGCCCGGTAATAAGGGCAATCTGGGTTTCGCTCCCCAGGAAAGTGTCGTTCGGCACAAACCGCTCCTCGGTCAGGCTCTGCTCCAGCACCGGATGGCGCCCGTCGCGAATATACAGGCCGCTCGCCTCGCCCAACTGCGGGCGGCAATAGTTGTGAAGCCGCGCGGTTTCGGCAAAAGCGCCCAGCACGTCCAGTTGGGCGAGTGCCGCCGCAGTCTGCTGAAGTTCGCGCAACCGTTCGAGCACGGCCTCGCGCACGCGCTGGAACAAGTCGTATTCCAGCTTCACCCCGCGCTCTTCAGCGCCCAAAATCCGCCCCTCCATCTCCTTGAGGTCTGGCGTGATAAACCGCTCACCATTGGCGATGGTTTGCTTGCGGATATAGTCCGGCGGCACCTTGTCCAGGTTGGCTTTGGTGACCTCAAGGTAGTAGCCGAAGACCGAGTTGAACCGCACTTTGAGGGACGAGATACCCGTGCGCACAATCTCGTCCTGCTGCAACTTCGCGATCCAATCCTTGCCCTCGCGCATGGCCGCGCGCAGTTCATCCAGCGCGGGGTCGAAGCCATCGCGAATCAGGCCGCCTTCCTTTATAGCCAGCGGCGGCTCATCCACAATGGCTCGTGCTATCAACTCCGCCAGATCCGGCAACTCCGTCACCTGACCGCCAAGGTCCTCCAGCAAAAGAGGATGGCCTCCCACATGAACCTCGCCTTCCGATAATGTTTGAACGGGCGGAGGCGCTTGCTCTCCCGGCGCCGCCGGCGCAAGGAGGCACAACTCTCTTTCGCTCCGCCGGCCTTCCTCCGCCGCGTTTCCCGTTGTTAACTCGCGCACCAACCGCTTGAGGTCTGGCAATCGCTCCAGCGCGGCACGGAGCGTGGCCAGGTCGCGGGCGTTGCCGGTTCCTGCGCTGAGCCGCCCCAGCGTGCGTTCCAGGTCCCGCACTTGCGCTAGCTGCGCTCGCAGCTCTTCCAAGGCCGCGCTATGATTCACCAGCGTCTGCACCGCTTCTTGCCGCCGCTGAATGGGCCCGACCTTGGCCAGCGGCTGAGAAAGCCAATCGCGCAGCCGGCGCGCGCCCATGGGCGTGACGGTGCGATTGAGCGCGCCGTAGAGCGATGCATTTCGCGGCGTATCCGGGTGCAGCGGTTCCAAAACCTCCAGGTGCCGCAGCGTCGAAAAATCGAGCGCCAGGTAGTCACTGCGTTGATAAAAGGAAATGCGCGTCAGGCTGGCCGCATCGCGCCGCAGATGCTGCGTCAGGTAATGCAGCACGGCGCCCGCCGCGCCAATCGCCGCCGTCCGATCCTTCAGGCCGAACCCGTCCAGCGAGGCAACCTTGAAATGCTCGCGCACGGTGAACAAAGCCGTCTCCGGCGCGAAGACCCAGCCATCGTATCCGTTCAGTATCCAGCCAAATCCCGTCGGGGCGACATCCGCGTATCCCACCCCTTCCGCGCCGGGACTGCCGGCTTTCGCAGGAGGAGCAGGCGTCCTCGCCAACCCTGATTTTGCGGGACCGGTAGGAAAGGCAGGGCTGGCGGGGTCGCCTGGCTTCCCCGGGCGGTTTGCGCCCTGCAGCAAATCCCTCACCGCCCCGGCTTCGGCCGGATAAATCAATTCCGCCGGGCGCAGGCGCTGGAGTTCCGTCAACACTTCGGCCTCGCCCGTCACTTCGGTCGCCATGAAATCGCCCGTGGTCAGGTCCGCAAACGCCAGGCCATAGTTTCGGCCGACGGCATAAACCGCGCCCAGGAAATTATTCCGCTCAGCCTTAAGCACGCGTTCGTCGAAATGCGTGCCCGGGCTGAGGATTTGCGTCACCTCGCGCTTCACCAATTGACCGGGCCGGGCTTCTTCCACTTGGTCGCAAATCGCCACCTTGCGGCCGGCCCTCAGCAGGCGCCCGATGTACGCGCTGGCGGCATGAAAAGGAATGCCGCACATCGGCACCACGCCGCGTTTGGTCAGCGCCACGTTCAGCAGTTGTGCGCCGGTTTGGGCATCCTCGAAAAACATCTCGTAGAAGTCCCCAAGCCGGAACATCAGCAGCGCGTCTTTGGGCAATTCGCCCTTGATGCGGCGGTACTGCGCCATCATGGGCGTGAGTTGGGCGTTGCTGGCCATCGCCCTTAACCCTAGCCGGTTCCCGGCGACAGGTCGAAACGAAATTTAGGCCGCAAAGACCTGCGGCAGCGAGCTAACGTTAAAACCCTCCCGCTATCAATTCCCCGGCACTATCAATGTCCGCAATGGCTTGACCGATGCAAAGTGGTTTCCTCGTCCCGCCGGCCAGCCTGGCCTGCCGGGCGAACCGGAAGGACCAACCCTTCGTCAGCGACAATGTTTTTGGCCTTCATCCCCCTGCCACTGCGTTCCCGCAGCACGCCCCCTCTCTGGCATTGGCTATTTCGCCCGCAACCCCGCCATAACCTGCGCCATTGTCAGTGCCGTCTGGGCGGCTTCGCGGCCGCGGTTGCGCTGTGGATCCAGACAGCGGGCGCGCGCCTGGGCCTCGTTTTCCAGCAACAACACTTCATGAATTACCGGCACTTCATAGGCCACCTGAACCTCCATCAGTGCGTGGCTGACGGCCTCGCCGATGTGAGCGGCATGAACGGTTTCGCCGCGCAGGATCACCCCGAGACAGATGATCGCGGCAGGGCGGATGCCGGAGGAGGTGAGAGACTGGGCGTGAGGGGAGCAATTTCGGGCGAGACGCGCGGCGACCAGGGGAATCTCATACGCGCCGGGCACCCGCACAATCCTGATCTGTTTAGCTCCGGCACGCTTCAATTCCGAAACGGCGGCCCGCATCATAGAATCAACATACCGGCCGTTGTAACGCGAGGCAACGATGGCAAAGCATCCGCCGCTGGCCTGCAATTTCTTCTTCTTGATGGTTTTCAGCATATCACTTCACGATGGCGAGACGGCCCGGACCTAAAGGAGGTGGCCGAGTTTCTCGCGCTTGGTCTTCAAATAGCGGGCATTATGCGGGTTCGGCTTTACTTGGATCGGCACCCGCTCGATGACTTTCAATCCGTAGCCCTCCAGCCCGACAATCTTGCGCGGGTTATTCGTCAGCAGACGTATGCGCTTCAGCCCCAGGTCCGCCAGGATCTGTGCCCCCAGGCCATATTCGCGCAAATCCATTGCGTAACCGAGTTTCTGGTTGGCCTCGACCGTATCGTATCCTCGCTCCTGAAGCTTATAGGCTTTGATTTTCGGGGCCAGGCCAATGCCCCGGCCTTCCTGGCGCATATAAACCACCACGCCGCAGCCTGCCTCCGCCACTTGCCGCATGGCCTGGCGCAATTGCGGCCCGCAGTCACAGCGGCAGGAACTGAACACATCCCCCGTGAGGCATTCGCTGTGAACCCGCACCAGCACATCCCGCTTCCCCGCCACGTTCCCGCACACGAGCGCCAAATGATTCAACCCTTCCAGCTTCGAGCGGTAGAGATACAAGTCGAACTTCCCGTATTCGGTCGGCAACTTCACCACTTCGACGCGCTCGACCAGTTTCTCGCGGGCCCGGCGGTATTGGATCAGATCGGCTATCGCGCAGACCTTCAGCCGATGCTTGCGGGCAAACTTCATCAGTTCCGGCAGCCGCGCCATCGTGCCGTCGTCGTTCATGATCTCGCAAATCACCCCGATGGGCCGGCAACCGGCGAGCTGGACCAGGTCCACAGCCGCCTCGGTATGCCCGGCCCGCTGGAGCACGCCACCGGGCCGCGCCCGCAACGGAAACACATGCCCCGGTTGCACCAGGTCTTCCGGCACAGCGGTCGGGTCCGCCAGAACCCGGATCGTCCGCGCCCGGTCGGCGGCGCTAATGCCGGAGGTGATTCCGCGCGCGGCGTCCACGCTGACTTGAAAGTCCGTCTTGAAGTTCTCGCGATTCTGGCGCACCATCCGCTCGATGCCCAGTTGCTGCAGGCGCTCCGAGGTCGTCGGCACGCAAATCAACCCCCGGCCGTGCCGGGCCATGAAGTTCACCACCGCCGGCGTCACAAATTGCGCCGCCGCGATCACGTCGCCTTCGTTCTCGCGGTCGGCATCATCGGTGACGATGACCATCTTGCCGCGCCGCAAATCGGCCATGACGGCTTCGATGGAATTAAATTGCTGCGCCATATCTCAGCCCTAAGCTACCGAAGCACGCCATAATTGCCAGTTCCAAAAGCGCCACGGCTCAGACCCTGCCCGGTCCGCCGCGCGACCGAGCCGGCCACCTCCCGGCGTCACTCCAGCGAAGAGGCGTTTGCCCGGCAGCGCTTAAACCGGCGGAACGTCCGCGCCCGGGCACTCGCTCATTGCGCTGGACACTTGATGGCGGTGAGGCTGCCGTCGAAGCTGGTCAGGTAGGCGTGGGTGCCGTCGGAAACCACCGAGCCCATGACGTAAAGCTGGGGCGAAGCCTGGTATTGCCACAAGATTTTGCCGTTGTCCGCAGCAATGGCGGAAACAACTCCCTTGCCGCTGCAAACATAGACGACGCCGTTTTTCTCCGTTGGCGCGGTGGGGATGGCGCCGAGGAGCGCCGCCACCCGCCAGATTTCCTTGCCTGAGCTGTCCACCTTGGCGAGTTCGCCATTGGTTTTGCGCAGATAAACGTGCTGGCCATCCTCAGAGATGCCGGTGGCCGAAACCCCGGTCATTGAGCCGGCGGGCTCGCCAGTCTCAGCGTCGAGGATGCTCAGCATCATATTGCGATCGGCAATCATCACCTTGCCTTCGGCGACGACCGGCATGGCGTCGGCGGGGCTGTAATAGCGTTTGGCGCCCTTGACGGCGCGTGAGCCTTCGCCCAGTTGCTGCCAAACCAATTTGCCATCCCGGGCGTTGACGCAGCGAACATACTGGTCCCAGGCGCCAAAGAAGACCTTGTCGTTCCAGACACAGGGCTTGGACTCGATGGCGTAGGTGGCGTCCTTGTTGGTCCAGGCGAGCTTGCCCGTGCCCGCATCCAAGGCGTAGAGCCAGCCGTTATTGCAGCCGAAGATGATTTTGCCGTCCGCCGGCACGGGGGAGGAATAGACCGCATCGCCGGCGGTGAACGACCAGAGCTTCTCGCCGCTGGTGGTGTAAGCCGAGACGATTCCCAGCCCGTTGGCGGTATAGACCGTTCCCTTGGCGATTAGCGGTTCCGCCAGGATTTCCGCGCCGGTGCGAACTTCCCACAGCGCCGCGCCGGTGCGGGCATTGAACGCGCGCAGGGCGCCGTCATTCGCCCCCACATAGACCACCTCGTCAACGATGGCCGGCGTGACTTTGCTGGAAGCTCCCAGGTAGGCCCGCCAGGCTGTGGGCTGTTGTTCCGGCTCGAAAAAGAACTGCGTGCTGCGGCTGAACCGCTCGCTGCCCTGCATGAACTCCACCCGCAGATAGTGCGCGCCGGGCAATAGCCGGCTTACCTCCACCGTGCCGTCCGCAGTCCAGTTCGGCGCCGTCCCCGAAAGTTTGAGGTCTCCCTTGATCTCATCATCCACGCTGTAAGTAGCCTTCTCAAGGGCAACGGCTCCGGACAGGCGCGCGGAAACGCTCACGGAGCTGCCGCCGGCCTGCCGGAAAGCAGGGGAAATGATTTCGATTTTAGGGTAGGATGTTTGCTCCGGAATGGGTTTTTCCAGCAGCTTCAATCCGGGGGCCGGGGCATCCGCTTTCCAATAGGCCACGCGCAGCATGCCCTCTTTGACGGACACCACGGCGAAGCCCGCATTGGGGCCGAAAGTGGAGCCGCCGGTGGTCTGGTCTATGCCTTCCACCAGGCGATGCGCATATCCGTGCGAGTGGCCGGCCATCATCAGCACGGTGTTATAGCCGTGCAAGACGTCCAGCAGCCGGTCGTAGTCGTAGCGGCTGGCAAACTCCGACCCCGGCAGCGGATGGTGGAAGAAAACAAACACCGGTCGCTGGGGGCCGACTTTCGCCAGGTCCTGCTTGAGCCAGAGCAGTTGTTCTTCACCGACGGACGGGCGGGGATCCTGCAGGGTGGGCGTCATCAGGCCAACGAAGTGGCAGGTATGACTGTCGAACGAATAGCAAGCGGCCAATCCGGCGTCACGCAGCGACTTCAAATTGGACCGCCAGGTATTATCGTGGTTCCCCAGTTGTGGAAACACCGGGATGGTGATTCCCTTCCAATAAGCCTGGTATTCCTCCCACCAGCCGCTGCCACCGCCGAACTCATTCAGGTCGCCGGTCGCCAACACAAAGCTGGGCTTTGGAATCTCGAGGCCGTACGGGGCCAGGTCAATCGGCCCCAAACCGACGATTTGGGCGACCGTCGTCTTGCTTTGAGCCATCGGCGCATGCAAATCGCTCGTATGGATGAACGTAAAGTCTCCGACCGCCCCGCGGCTGGAGGAAAGGACAAGTAGTGCCAGCAGCGTCCCCAACGCCGCTCCGCTGTTCTGCCGATGTTTCGCGAACCTGTTCATGCTGTCAGCGTAAAAAGCGCAGCAAAAGGAAGCAAGCCCTTGAAACAAGGAAATGGCGCCGGGCCAAAGCGGGCGCGGACATCCCTCTCCACCCGGCGGAACTGCGCTCCGGGAATAACCCGCATACCCGCGCTCCTTCCGGGGCTTCCCGCGGCGCGCGGGGCCGCCGGGGCAACCCTGCGGACTCTGCCACCCAGCACGCGGAGCGCCTAATCGGTCTTTTTGACGAACAGCGCGAGCGAGGCGGTGTGGCCGTGCAGGAAGCTCTTCTGCCCCACCGGGCCGATCTCGCCATTGCAGAAGAAGCCCGCCAGGCCCAGCGGCCCGAATCGTTGCTGGACCATTTGGGCGTCGTGATTGGGCTGGCCAAACAGGCTTTGGCCGCGCCCGTTGCAACTGCACAGGCAGCCGCCATAAATCGGGGTATCGCCCAGTTGCTGCTTGGCGCGCGCGAGCAACTCGCGCATGTCCTCATCGGCGGTAGCGGCCGAACGCCGCTGGAACTGGATGGTTTGGCCCAGGCGCGGCAGGGCGCCAACGGCGATGCTGCCCGACTGCGGGTCGGCGCCGAGCAAGTTGCGGATCAGGAAATCGCCGCGCTGGAAATCCTCCAGGTATTCGTTAACCACCAGGCCGATAAAGAGATTGCCGCGGGCGGTTTCCTGTTGGTCGGAGGGGAGTTGGTTGAAGGTCTCGGCCAGCACTTCATAGGCGGGCCGGTTGCCGATTCGGTGGATGATGTTCTGCTCCACCTTGGTAAGGGTCCAGGTCTGGCCAATGGGGGTGCAGGCCTGCGACGTCACGCCGACCACCCGCACCGCGCCGCCGACGGAAATCGCCACGCCGCCCTCCGGGTACACCTCGCCGTTCAGATACACCTGGGTGGCCTGCGCGTCGGACTCGCCGCTGGCCAGGCCGCCCAACACCGGCAACGGCGCGTAAGCCTCGTTCCAGGTGCGGAGCCAGGTTTCGCTGTCCAGGTGGAACGGGTTAATGAAGGTCAGCCAGCCGTTGCTCCGGTCGGGCTCGACCCCGGTTTCCAGGTGCCAATAGCCGGGGCCGTTGGCTTCCTCGACCTGCTCCTGCGAAAAATGAACCGCCCGCAAGTCGGCCCCCGGCAGCGCATAAAGCCCCAGGGTCAAGCCCGCGTCTTTCTCCACTTCATGGTCGCCGACGATCAGGCTCTGGCTGGAACAGCCCGCCAGCAGCGGGATGTGAGCATGCACGCGCAGAATCTCCAGCACCTGCTGCGCGCGATCGAAAAAGCGCGGAGACATGAAAACCAGCCCCAACGACACCCGCGGCGCGGCCAACTGGCGCCGCAGATTCTCCGCCCATTTCTGGAGGCCCGGTTCGCTAAACTCATGCGGCCAATGCGCCGCGGTTGAATACTCACTGCCCACAGTGCCACCTTAGCGGGGAAGCCGCTGAAAGCAACCCCGGTTTTCGACGCCCGGCCCCAGCCCCGGGCGTTCGGGATCGAAAAATGCGGAACCGCGGGGAGTCCGGCGTCCACCCCCGGCGTGGCGAGGGCGCCCGCAGGCCCTGCCGCCACGGCTGCCTCCGCCAGCGCCTTTCCCCGCACGGCTCCAAGTGGCCAGGAGTAGAGGCGGCCCTGGCGCCGGAGGGTGCTTTCCCGCATGCCTCCATGCCGTTGCCCCCGCGAAAGCCGCCGCCGCCGCATCGCCATCAGGAAGCGCGGCGGCCAAGCTCCCGCTCCGTCTTCAATCGCAACTGCCCGCAGGCGGCGTCAATATCCCCGCCTTTTTCGCGGCGCAGGGTGGCCTTGACCTTCTGTTTCGCCAGCGCCTGAAGGAAAGCCTCCTGCACATCCTCGGCCGGGCGCTCCCAAGCCAGGCCCTCGACACGATTATAGGGAATCAGGTTCACCTTGGCCTTGAACCGGCGCGCCAGGGCCGCCAGCGGCAGGACCTGGTCCAGGCCATCATTCACGCCGGCAATCAGAATATACTCGAACGTGATCATCCGCCCCCGCTTCCGCTGGTACTCCTCGCAGGCGGCGGTGAGCTCGCGAAGCGGATACTTGCGGTTGACCGGCATGATCCGGCTGCGCGTCTCATCCGTCGCGCCGTGCAGGGAAATCGCCAGCCGGAACTGCTGCGGCTCCTCCGCCAGCTTGCGGATTTGCGGCGCCAACCCGCTGGTCGAAATGGTTATTTTCCGTGCGCCAATGCCCCCGCCCCACGGCGCATTCAGAATCCGCAGGGCTTTGAGCAGGTTATCGAAATTGGCCAGCGGCTCGCCCATACCCATGATTACCAGGTTGCTTACCAGACGGGCCGGGGAGGCGAACGGCGCGCCGTGTGGCACGAAGGATGCGCCGGGCCTGGCGCCGGGCGCGTCTTGCGCCCTCCCGTTCTCACCGCCAGCCTCCGGTCCCGGGTTCCCGAAGCCGGGGTTTTCGCAGGCGGCCCCGGAGGCGCTCTCCCCGGCGTTCCACCGCTCGACGGCCAGCACCTGCTCGACGATTTCCTCGACGCGCAGATTTCGTTTCCAGCCCGCCAGCCCGCTGGCGCAGAACTTGCACCCGTAGGCACAGCCGACCTGGGTGGAAACGCACAGCGTATGCCGGTCGCTGGGTTCGCCATAAAGCGCCGGGTTGGCTGCCATCAGCACGCTCTCGATGAGCGCCCCATCGCTCAGCCGCCACAAAAACTTCTGCGTCGCGTCCCGCGCTCCCTGCTTCCGCACCAACTCCAGCACCGCCAGCGAGTAATGCCGCCGCAACTCCTCCCGCAGCGCCCGGGGCAGGTTCGTCATGGCCTCCCAGCTTGTGGCGCGGTGCGCATAAAGCCATTCCAGCAGTTGCTGAACCCGGTAAGCCGGCTGGCCCCAGGCCCGAAACTGGTTTTCCAGTTCCTCCGCCGTCTGCGATTTGATGTCCGTCAGCACCCGGACAAAGTAGCGCAGAGCCGCCCCGGCAACGAGACCCTATTTTACCCTCCGATCTCCCGCCCCGGGAAGGCCGGCGCCCAGCCGGTCGAAGCGGGCGGGCTACGTCTTGGGCAGATAATACTTCTCGGTATATTCCCGCACCATGCGCGCGGTCGTAAATTGCGGCACGAGGGTCACCACCGCGCGGCGGATGCGCTGAATCCATTGGCGCGGGATGCCCTGCGCGTCGCGCTGGAAGAACAGCGGGATCACGTCCTGCGTCAGCACCTTGTAAAGATTGGCGCTGTCCACCTTGTCCTGCTCCTCGACCGAGCTGGCATGGGCATCTTCGCCAATGGCAAAGCCGTTGCTCCCGTCGTAGCCCTCGCGCCACCAGCCGTCCAGGATGCTCAGGTTCAGGCTGCCGTGGGTGCCGGATTTCATGCCGCTGGTGCCGGAGGCTTCCAGCGGGCGGCGCGGCGTGTTGAGCCACACATCGCAGCCGGACACCATCTGCCGGGCCACATGAATGTCGTAGTTCTCCAGAAAGACCAGGTGCCCCTTGAGATCGCTGTATTTGCTCAGGTGAATCACATACTGAATGTAGCGCTTCCCCTCGTCATCGCGCGGGTGGGCTTTGCCGGCAAAGATAAACTGGATCGGGCGCTCCGGGTCGCGCGTGAGGCGCACAATATTCTCCAACTGCTGAAACACCAGGGGCGCCCGCTTGTAGGTCGCAAACCGGCGCGCGAACCCGATCGTCAACGCGTCGGGATTCAGCAACTGGTCGAACGCAATGAAATCGCCGTGCATCAGGCGCTGCTGCTGAATCAGCAGCCGCCGCCGCGCGAACTCGATCAGTTCCCGGCGCAGCTTATAACGCAACGCCCACAGCTCCTCGTCGGAGATAAACTCCGGGTCCGCAACCCGCTGCCAGAACTCCGGGGAATTGACCTGCGCGGCCCAATCGGCCCCCGGCCCGCGAAACCCCGGCGGCGCCGCGTCGGCGAGGCTGGCTTTGAGCTTGCGCTGCCAGAACCGGCGCACGGTCCCCTTCATCCAGCCCAGCAGGTGAACCCCATTGGTGATATGCCCGATCGGCACCTCGTCCACCGACCGGTCCGGATACAGGCAGTGCCACATCTGCCGGCTGACCCGGCCGTGCAATTCGCTCACGGCGTTGGCCGCCCGCGACATCTTCAACGCCAGCACCGTCATGCAAAACGGTTCGTTCGCATCTTGCGGGTTCACCCGGCCCAGCTTGAGCACCTCCGAAAACGGCACCGGCAGTTCCGCCCGGTACCGTTGCATGGCGTAGTCCACCAGGTCCGGGCGGAAGCGGTCGTGCCCCGCTTCGACCGGCGTGTGGGTCGTAAAAATACACTCGGCCCGGGTCTGGCTTAACGCTTCCGCGAAACTCCGGCCCGCCGCCAGCCGCTCGCGCATCAGCTCCAGCGTCAAAAAAGCCGCGTGCCCTTCGTTCAGATGATACACCGACGGCTTCACTCCCAGGGCGCGCAGCAGGCGCACCCCGCCGATGCCCAGCAGCATTTCCTGCATGATGCGGGTGGTGCTGTCGCCGCCATAGACGCGCTGGGTCAGCTCGCTGAAATGCTGCTCGTTCTCGGGACGGTTGGCATCAAGCAAATAAACCGTCGCCCGCCCCACGTTCACCCGCCAGGCCTGAAACGCCACGTCGTTCATCCCGATCCCCACCCGGCACACCACCGGCTCGCCTTTCTCGTTGAGCACCGGCTCGATGGGCAGGTTCTTCGGCTTCAACTGCGTGTAATACTCCGTCTGCCAGTTGTTCGTATCTATGGCCTGCTGAAAATAGCCCTCCCGGTAAAACAAGCTGATCCCCACAAAGCCCACCCCCAGGTCGCTCGCCGACTTCGTATGGTCTCCGGCCAGGATTCCCAACCCGCCCGCCGCAATCGGCAAGGCCTCGTGAAAACCGAATTCCGCCGAGAAATAAGCCACCGGGTTGGCCCGCAGGGCCGGGGCGTGCTCATGCGCCCAGGTGCGCGAGTCATTCATGTAGGTCTCGAAAAGCCGCAGCACTTCGTTCACCCGGTCGCAGAAATCCGGGTCTTGCAGGCGCACCCGCAGCTCGTAATCCGACACCTCGCGCAGGATTGCCACCGCGTTGTGGTAGAGATTCTGCCAGCCCCGCGGCGACAGTTCCTGAAAAACGTCCTGCGCCTCCTGGTTCCACGTCCACCACAGGTTCCGCGCCACGCGGTTCAGCGCCACGGTCAATTCCTGCAATTCCTGAGTTGTCAGCGGTTTCTTGGTCATAAAAACTCTATCAGCCAAATAAGATTCTCGTTTGCCAGTAATTCGCAACGATACCGTAGTCGCCCCCGCCGCCAACGGCAATTCAATTCCCCTCGCGCCCGCGCGCCCGGCGGTGCAAACCAGTTCCCCCGCGCCGCCGCCGGGCGAATTGCTTGACCCAAGTCAAGGCGCCCCGGCCAAAAGCCGTGCAATTTATGCATATAAAACGGCAAAAAACGTGTGGTTGAAACGAGTGGATTAGCCGAGATTCCTGACGAAAAAATGAAACGGCAGAGCAAGTCCGAGTTCAGGTGCCAGCAAGAGTGCCGCTGCGAGGTTTGTCCGCTGAGCCAGATTAAGGCCGGCGTCGCGGTGCGCATCAAACAATTGTGCGGTGCGCCCGAACTGCAAAACCGCCTGCGCGAACTGGGCCTGGGCGAAGACCGAATCATCAAGCTGCTGACCAGCCAGACCAATTTCATCTGCCAGGTGTGCAACGCGCGCCTGGCCATCAGCCAGCAATTGGCGCAATTGATTCTTGTAGAACCGCTCCGCCCCGCAGTCGTTTAAAGGGAAGGATCACGACTCAGGCAGCCGTCCTGGACAAACGGCTGCCTGAGCGCCTTTAAGGAGTGGCGGCCAGACAAGGCCCCCCTTGCATCCTTTCTTGCCCGATGGCCAGGCCACCAGCAAAACCACTGATTGAAACAGTGCCAGCAGAGAGCTGACAACCTCTCCCTGCTTAGTCTTCATACCCTCCCATCACCAAGCGGATTTTGGCGGCTCAAGGTCAAGCCGGGAACTGGCGTGGCATCCAGTAAAATGGACGACGATGCAGGTGCATCACGGCTTTGACGTAGATCGCGCCGGCGCTGACGCTGTAAACGATGGCGCAGGAAAAGCGGTGGAAGTTGAGCTTGCGATTGTCGCCCCGGATTTTGCGTCAGCGTTCCGGCTCGGCCAGGATGCGCCCCAGCGTAGCTCGATATTCCTCAAGAAAGTCGCTGCCCAGCTTCGGCTGGCGTTCCTCATACCAAAGCGCGGCGGCTTCCAACTCTTGAGGAACTTCAGAATGCCGGATGACGCGTATGGAGCTTGGCCGGGATGTCCCGGATCATCTCTTCCTCTGGCCGGGCATCCACCCGGCCCTCGGCCATCTCGCGGGAGCGCCGGTCAATGACTTCGTTCCACTGCGTTTCGGCGCCCGCGTCAATGGTGTCGTCAAGACTGGCGATGAGTTGGCGAGCCCGATACGCGCGGTCCTGCCCGGGCAGGGCCAGCACTTCGGCCACTTTCTCAGCAGCAATGCTCACGCGGCCAAAATGTCGGCCAAGTGAGCCGTTCTGACAAGTCCGATAGCGTTTCATAATTAAATTAAGGTTCCCCCTCGCTCTCTCGGATGGAACTTGCGGCGCGCTTCTTTCAAGTCGGTGATGGCCAGGCGCAGATAACGCTCGGTCGTGTTGAGCGAGCGATGACCCAGGATGTCCTGCCGTGGCGCAGGTTGGCTTTTGGGAAGGACTGGGGACATCGTGACCCCCTGGTGGTGAAACTCAAGGTGTTGAGCCCCCGACGCAGAATGGAACTGCTGCGCCTCCTCCGGAGGAGGCGCAGCCGCGGCGCGAAAAATCTGCCACCCTCCGCGGGGGCACAGCACCTACTTTGAACTCTATCGTAGGCGCCCCGACCGTCATTGGTGGCATCAGAAACTGGTTGCCTGGGCCCGCGCCAACGGCATCAAGGCTGCCGCCCGCGAGTTCGGCGGCTCCCGCAACCCCGTCCGCAAATGGCGGCGCCGTTATCAACCCGGTAAACCCTCCACTTGGGTCGAACGCAGCCGTCGCCCCCAACACTCGCCCAACCAGATCCCCAAGGGTCTGGAAGGCCAGATCGTCAAACTGCGCGGCCCAACCGGCTTCGGCGCCCAACGCCTCCAGCGGGAATTTCACCTGCCTTGCCGCCACAACGCCCTTGCCCGGGTCTTTCGAACGCATCAACGGGCGCGGCCTCGGAAAAAGAAACCCGCCCCCAAACAGCAACTCCGCGCGGTCAAACGCCACTGGAAACTCTTTGGCCAGCTCTCCACCGACACCCAATATCTCCAGGATATCCCTCATCACTGGCCGCAAATGACCCACCTCAACCTGCCCCGCTTCCAATACACCGTCCGCGAGCCCGTCTCCGGCGCCTGCTTTACCGGTTATGCCGATGAACGGTCCAAAAGCTATGCCACCCTCCTGGCCGAACAACTGGCGGTGCCCCTGGCCGGTCACGGCGTGGACCTCTCCGGGGTGGTCGGGCAAACCGACAACGGCAGTGAGTTCCTGGAAAATCAACCAGCGCAAGGGCTGCCCACCGCCGAGTGCGCCTTGGGGTGCGAGCACCGTTACATTCCGCCCCAACGCTACCCTTGGCAAAGCGATGTCGAAACGGTGCCCCGACGCGTCGAAGATGAGTGCTTCGATCGGGAAACCTTCCGCAGCCCAACGGACTTCTGGGCCAAGGTCATCACTTACTGGCTCTACTTCAATCTGGGGCATCCCAATCGCGGCAAGGAATGGCAGAGTCCGTTGCAAATCCTCCAACGCCAGGCTCCAGCCCTGGTTGGAGCGGTCCTGGACTGGCGACCGCTTGACCTCGCCAAACGTCACCACTTCTACTTGCCCAAACCCCTTTACCAGGGTCACGATGTCCCCAGATTTCCCTTTTTCCTTCTCTTTTAACTTGCCTTTTAAATCCGGGCAGGCTATAACTAGCTTAGTTGACGGGACTTAATAAACATTCTTGCCTATGACTCTGACAAAACGCGACTTAGTGCTTGGCATCTGTGAAGAGACCAAGCTGCCCTACCATCAGGTCTCCAATGTGGTTCAGCTCACCTTTGATCATATCATCAACGCCCTGGCGGCAGGGCGGAAAGTGGAGTTGCGCAACTTTGGGATATTCGAAGTGCGTTTGCGAAAAGCCCGGATCGGGCGCAATCCCGCCGCCCCTGAGTCTCAAGTGCCGATCCCTGAACGCTATGGCGTCAAGTTCAAGGCGGGCCGGGAAATGCGCCTGTCGGTGCGCAAAATCGCGCCGAAATCCAACGCCTAGCCCCCGTCCCCATAACGCGGGACCAAAGGCCAGCCGTTGCCAGTCCCGGCACCAGGCCAGGGGGGCGCATCGTAAGGCGATTGCCGTGCAAGCGCCCCCTCAAGACCGTTTCCAACACCATTCCGGCACGCCTCAGCTAACACCCCGGGAACGGGGATGCCCAACCGAGGCCAGTCCTGTTCGAGGCGCCTGAAGCCGTGTCAGCACCGGCGGCAACCGACTCATATCCAGAACCGCGCACCCCGCCTGCCGTACCATCAGCCGCAAGGAGCCCTCCAGCCCCCCCAATACGGCCTTTATTCCTGCCTTTCCACCCCTGCTTTCCGACCTCGTTCGCACGGTTTTCCGCCCGACTGGGAAATAGTCCCCTATTTCTTCGCTTAAAACCCATTCTTTATCCCGGCTTTCTACTATAACTACTTCATTTTACAGGACTTTTACAATACGGCCTATCCCTGCCCCTCACCCTTATCTCCCCCTGCCAGCAGGCCGTGTACAAGGGGTGTACAAGGGATGCTCATCGGGTGTACCCGCTAAAATCCCATGAACTCCCGGTGGGCATCCCTTGTACACCCCTTGTACACGCGGTGGAGAGGGCGGAAAATAAGGGGTTTTCGAAGGGGGCGGAGGGAGCTAAACGCGGAAGTTCCACTCGCGGAGCGAGTATTTTTCGGCAACGAGACGGTGGATGTGGTCCAGGGGGATAGCCGTGAGGGGGGTGGCGGCTTTCCAGGCTTTGGCGAGGGCGGTTTTGACGGCGTCTTCGGAGACGTTGAGGTTGAGCAGGAAATCGCCGTGAACGCGGTTGAGGCGATAATCCGGCTGGAGGGAGGGCGGAGGGAGAGTCTTTTCGACCAGGGCGAGGTCCAGGCGCAGGAGGAACGAGCCGTGGAAAAGCAGGAACCGGCGGCGGCGGCGCTGGGCGTTGCCGGCGAACTTGAGTTCGTCAATGGCCAGGTCGGTCTGGCCTCGCCATGCGATGGGCGCCGCAAGGACGGGGGCCAGGGCGTCGCGGTGGCGTTCGAGTATAAACTGGTTGGTGGCGGCGATGCTCTGGCAGGGCTGGTTGCCGGCGATGCGCAGGATCAGGGCGTAATTGAGCACGCCCGGGCCTTGCAGCACCGTGCCGCCTCCGGTGCACCGGCGCAGCACCGGGATGCCCTGTTCGCGGCAGAAGGGAAGGTTGGCCTCGGTGGCGGCTTTGTTGCCGTAGCCGAGGACGACGAAGTAATGCCGGGGCGACCAGAAACGAAGCACCTCGCCGCAGCCGCCGGCTTCGCACAGGTCGAGAAGGGCCTCGTCGGCGGCGAGGTTTTCCTCGGGCGTCGGCAGCGTAAGGTCGCAAAGTTTCATGAGCCTGCAGTTATCGGCCGCCATATTTAGCTGACAACCGGCGGAAAGTATGCTGTAATTAGATTTAAGCTAAGGCGTTTGACGCGCAGCCAGAGAGAGTATAGGTAAATAACTTGTTATTAATAAAGTGAAAGTGCCCAAGACAGAAAAGAAAGGTTCCGCCGCCAGCCAGCCGGCGCCTCCGGTGGATTCACGCTCCGAGGAGGAAAACTGGCTGGATTCGCTGGAGACGGTGCTCGAGTTCGCGTTGAAAGATTTGAAGCCGCAGCAGACGAGCCGGTTTTTGGACGGGTTGACCGAGCGCTTGCGGGCGCGGGGCAAGGAAGTGCCGTATGTGGTCGGCACGCCTTACATTAACACGATCCCCGCGGAGAAAGAGGCCCCGTTTCCCGGCGATTGGGAAATGGAGCGGCGCATCAAGAGCTTCGTCCGGTGGAATGCGATGGCGATGGTGGTCAACGCGAACCGGGAGCATAGCGGCCTGGGGGGGCATATTTCGACCTATGCCTCGGCGGCGACGCTTTGGGAGGTGGGCTTTAACCATTTCTTCCGCGGGCGCACGGAGAAGTTCATGGGCGACATGGTGTTCTTTCAGGGGCATGCGGCGCCGGGGGTTTACGCGCGGTCGTTCCTGGAAGGACGGCTTGACGAACGGCATTTGCACAACTTCCGCCAGGAACTGGCCGAGGGGGGCGGTTTATCCTCTTACCCGCATCCGTATTTGATGCCGGATTACTGGCAGTTTCCGACGGTTTCCATGGGGCTGGGGCCGTTGCTTTCGATTTACCAGGCGCGCTTTAACCGGTATTTGCGCGCGCGGGGCATTGTCGAGGGCGAGGAGCCCAAGGTGTGGGCGTTCATCGGGGACGGCGAAACTGATCAACCGGAGACGCTGGGATCGCTGACGCTGGCGGCGCGGGAGGGGCTCGATAATCTCATCTGGGTGGTCAACTGCAATCTGCAGCGGCTGGACGGGCCGGTGCGCGGGAACGGGAAGATCATCCAGGAGCTGGAGGCGGCGTTCCAGGGGGCGGGCTGGAAGGTCATCAAGGTCATCTGGGGCTCGGACTGGGACAAGCTGCTGGCGGCGGACAAGACGGGTTTGCTGCTCAAGCGGATGGAAGAGGCGGTGGACGGCGATTACCAGAAGTTTTCGGTCGAGCCGGGCAGCTACACGCGGCGGCACTTTTTCGGCAAGTACCCGGAGCTGCTGGAGCTGGTCAACCACCTGACCGATGAGCAGATTCACAAGCTGCTGCGCGGGGGGCATGATTCGCGCAAGGTCTATGCCGCCTATAAAGCCGCCATGGATCATAAAGGCCAGCCGGTGGTGATCCTGGCCAAGACCATCAAGGGCTACGGGCTGGGCGAAGCCGGCGAAGGCCGCAATATCACGCACCAGCAGAAGAAGTTGAACGAGAAGGAATTGCGCGAGTTCCGGGCGCGGTTCGCCATCTCCATTGCGGATGAAGAGATCGCGGAGGCGCCCTTCTTCCGGCCGCCGCCGGAGAGCCGGGAGATGCGGTATCTGCTGGGGCAGCGCAAAAAGCTGGGCGGGGTGCTGCCGCGGCGCGTCGTCAAAGCCCAGCCGCTGGCGGTGCCGCAGCTTGCGGATCTGGGCGATTTGCTGAAAGGCTCGACGCGCACCGAGGTTTCCACGACCATGGGGCTGGTGCGCTTGCTGGGCGCGCTCCTGCGCAACCCGAACATCGGCCGGCAGGTCGTGCCGATTATTCCCGACGAGGCGCGGACGTTTGGCCTGGATGCCCTGTTCCGCGAGATTGGGATTTACTCCTCCAAGGGGCAGCTTTACGAGCCGGTGGACATCAAGTCGCTGCTCTACTACAACGAGCAGAAGGACGGCCAGATCCTCGAGGAAGGCATCACCGAGGCCGGCGCGATGGCCTCCTTTGTGGCGGCCGGCACCGCCTACGCCACCCAGGGCGTGCCGATGATTCCCTTTTATATTTATTACTCGATGTTCGGCTTTCAGCGCATCGGCGACCTGATGTGGCTGGCGGGGGATATGCGGGCGAAGGGGTTTCTGTGCGGCGGCACCTCGGGGCGCACCACGCTCAATGGCGAGGGGCTTCAGCACCAGGACGGCCACAGCCTGATTCTGTCGAGCACGATTCCGACGTTGCTGACTTACGATCCGGCGTTCACCTACGAGCTGGTGGTGATTATCGCGGATGGCCTGCGGCGCATGTTTGTCAAAGGCGAGGAGCTGTTCTACTACCTGGCGCTGTATAACGAAAACTACGAGATGCCGCCCATGCCCGACGGGGTCGCGGAGGGAATCCTGCAGGGGCTTTACCGCTTCAAGCCCGGGACGAAGCCGAACGCGCCCAAGGTGCATCTCCTGGGCAGCGGCCCGATCATCCGCGAGGCGCTGCGGGCGCAGGCAATCCTGGAAGAGCGGTTTGGGGTGTCGGCGGATGTCTGGAGCGCCACCAGCTACAAGACCCTCCGGAACCACGCGCTGCAAGCCCGGCGCTGGAACATGCTGCATCCGGCGGCGCCGCCGCGGAAGTCTTATTTGGAAACGGTGCTGGCCAACGAGCAAGGGGTTTTTGTGGCGGTCTCGGACAATATGAAGATCGTGCCCGACCAGATTGCGCCGTGGGTGCCGGGGGGGTTGACGACCCTGGGCACGGACGGTTTTGGCCGCAGCGACACGCGGCAGCGGCTGCGGCGGTTTTTCGAGGTGGATGCCGAGCTGACGGTCATTGCCGCCTTATACGCGCTGGCCGAGCGGGGCCAGATTGAGCGGGCGGTCGTGGCCCGGGCCATCAAGGATCTGGGGGTGGACCCGGAAAAGGCGCACCCGGAGATCACCCCGGCGTAGCGCGCCGGCGTTTCTTTCATGCGGGCTGAACTCAACTCTTTATAGACTTATGGAAATGAAACTTCCTCCCCTGGGCGAAGGCGCGGATTCCGGCACCGTGGTCAACGTATTTGTCAAACCGGGTGATACGATCACCCAAGGCCAGCCCGTGCTCGAGCTGGAGAATGAAAAGGCGGTCGTCAACATCCCCGCCAGCGCGGCCGGGACGGTGACGGCGGTTTTTGTCAGCGCGGGCGACAAGCTCAAGGTTGGCCAGCGGATGCTGGCGCTGGCCGGAGCCGCCCCGGCCGAAACCCCGGCCCCGGCTTCCGCCCCGGCGCCCCGGCGCAGCCGCGAGCGCCTGATCCAGACGCCTTCGCCGGAACAGGTGCCGGTTCCCGACACGGACGCCGACGAACCGGCCTCCCCGCCGAAGGCCGGCGTGCCGCCGATGGCGGCGCCGTCCATCCGCAAACTGGCGCGGGATCTGGGCATTGACTTGTCCCGCGTGGCCGGCAGCGCGCGCGGCGGGCGGATTTTGCTGGAGGACGTGCGCGAATACATTCAAAAGCTGCAGCGGCTGGCCACCCAGCCGCGGGCGGGCGGCGGCGCGCCGCCTCCCCCGCCGGCCGAGCGGATAGATTTTGCGAAGTGGGGGCCGGTTTCGCGCAAACCGCTTTCCCCCCTCCGGGAGGTCATTGCCCGGCGCATGAGCGAAAGCTGGAGCACCATTCCGCGCGTCACCCAGTTTGACGAGGCGGACATTACCGCCGTGATGGCGTTGCGGAAGAAGTATGCCCCGGCCTACGAGCAGCAGAAAGCCCGGCTCACCCTGACCTCGTTTGCGCTCAAGGTGGTGGTGGACACGCTCAAGAAGCATCCCCTCTTCAATGCCAGCCTGGACGAGGGCGCGCACGAGATCGTGCTCAAGGAATACTACCATATCGGGATCGCCGTGGACACCGAGGCGGGCCTGATTGTGCCGGTGATCCGGGATGCGGACAAGAAGAGCTTGCTGGAGCTGTCGCGGGAGCTGGAAGACCTGGCCGGCAAGGCGCGCCAGCGCAAATTGACCGCGGAGCAGCTCCAGGGCGGCACCTTTACCATCTCGAACCAGGGCGGCATCGGCGGCGGGCATTTTACGCCGATTGTGAACAAGCCGGAGGTGGCCATTCTCGGCCTGGGCCGCGGGGCGATGAAAGCCACGGTGCGCGAACAGCGGATCGAGCCCCGGCTGTGGCTGCCCCTCGGGCTTTCCTACGACCACCGCGCCATTGATGGCGGGGCGGCCGCGCGGTTCACCGTGGACCTCGTGCAGGCCTTTGAGAACTTCCCGGAAGAAGCGGTGAAACTATAGAAGGACTGAGTCATTATGAATCCCATCAAGACAGAAATCGTGGTTGTCGGCGCCGGCCCCGGTGGCTATGCCGCGGCTTTCTATGCGGCGGACCTGGGCAAGCGCGTTATTTTGGTAGAGCGCGAGCCCCGTTTGGGCGGGGTCTGTTTGAACCGCGGCTGCATTCCCTCCAAAGCCCTGCTGCACGCGGCCCACGCGATTACCACCGCGCGGGAATCCGAGCACCGGGGCATTGTGTTTGGGCCGCCGCAGTTGGACCTGGCCCGGCTGCGGAGCTGGAAGGAATCCATTTTAACCCGGCTGGCGGGCGGCATCGCGCAACTGGCGAAGCTGCGCGGCGTGCAGGTCTTAACGGGGCGGGGTTATTTTGAGGACTCGCACACCCTGCGCGTGGAGACCGCGCAAGGGCAGCAATTCGTCCACTACGAGCATGCGATCATCGCGGTCGGCTCCAAGCCCGCCCTGCCGCGCGCTTTCGACCTGGGCAACCCGCGGGTGATGACCTCGACGGAGGCCCTGGAGCTGGAGGATATTCCGGAGAACCTGCTGGTGATTGGCGGCGGTTATATCGGCATGGAGCTCGGGACGGTCTATGCCACGTTCGGGAGCAAGGTGGTTCTGGTCGAGGCGTTGGACAGCATATTGGCGGGCGCCGATCCCGACCTGGCCCGGCCCATCGTGAACTATGCGCGCAAGACGTTTAAGGAAATGCGCCTCAAGACCCGCGTCAGTCAGATGTCCACCAGCGGCAAGCAGATTCGGGTGGTGTCGGAAACCGATGGCCGGAAGCTCGAGGAACTCTACGACCGGGTTCTGGTATCGGTCGGCCGGGTGCCCAACGCGGACGACCTGGGCCTGGAAAACACCAAGGTTTCCTTCGACGAGAAGGGCTTTATCCATGTTAATGAGAAGCAGCAGACCACCGATGCCGCCATTTACGCCATCGGCGATATTGTGGGCGGGGTCTTGCTGGCGCACAAAGCGACGAAGGAAGGCCGCATTGCCGTCGAGGTTATTGCCGGGGAAAAGAGCGCGTTTGTGGACGTCACCATCCCGGCGGTGGTTTTCACCGATCCGGAAATCGCCTGGTGCGGGCTGACGGAAGCGGAGGCGCGCGCCAAAGGACTCGAGGTGCAGGTGAGCAAGTTCCCCTGGTCCGCTTCCGGGCGGGCTTTGACCTTTGACCGGCCCGAGGGATTGACCAAGCTGATTATTGACCCCGATACGGAGCGCATTCTGGGCGTCGGCATCGTGGGCCAGGGCGCCGGGGAACTGCTGGCGGAAGGCTTGCTGGCGGTTGAAATGGGGGCCACGGCCAAAGACCTGGCCCTGGTCGTTCATCCGCACCCCACCATGTCGGAGACGTTAATGGAGGCGGCCGAGGCCTATTACGGCCACGCGACCCATACCCTGCTGCGCAAGAAAGCCGACTGACCCGCCGCGCGCGGGCGAACGCCGGGGAGTTCTCCGCGGCCGGCCGGAAAATCGGGCAAACTTGGGGCTTGAACTCAAAGCCCGGCGTATTAGTATCTGGGCTGGACTGGGGGTTTGCCGCCAGTCGAAGGATTCGGGGCGTAGCGTAGCTTGGTAGCGCGTCTGAATGGGGTTCAGAAGGTCGTGAGTTCAAATCTCACCGCCCCGACCATTCTTTCCCGGCTCACGGGGGTGAGCCGGGTGCGGAACCCAAAGGTGTGAGCCGGATGATTTATGCTGAAGCTTGTGATCCTCAGTGCGGGAATGGCGGGGCGGGCTTGTGAATTAACGGCGGAGAAGACGACGATTGGCCGGTCGGACGACAACACCTTCCCCATCGCGGAGCCCTCGGTGTCCAGCCACCATTGTGAAGTGCTGCTCCGCGGCAAGGACGTGGTGGTTCGCGACCTGGATTCCACCAATGGCACCTACATCGGCCCCGAGCGGGTGGCCCCGGAGAAAGTTCTCCGCCCCGGTGAGATTCTGCGGCTCGGACAGGTTCAGATGCGCCTCGAAGCAGCAGCGGCGGCGGCGCCGGGCAAAAAGCACTTTGACCGCACCACCATAATCCCGGGCGGCGTAAAGGCGAGCGAGCTCGATTACACGCATGTGGGCCCGGGGTTCGATACGAAAAGTGCCGGCTTCGCCAGGAAAGACAACCCGGTTAACCGCATCTTCATCGTGGGGGGGATCATCTTCGGCCTGGTGATCCTGGCCCTGCTCCTTTACATCGCCACGATGATTAAAAAGTAGCCGCCGCCCGCCGGCCCGGAATCCGCGGAGTTCCTGGCGGTGGGGGGACTCGTCCGGCGCTAACGCGAGCGGCGCACGGAACGCTTTTGGGGGCGGGCAGGTTTGGGAGTCTGGCGGCGGACTTGCCGCTGGATTTTTACGATCTGGCTGGCCAGGTTCGTTTCGACGTGTTCCCTCCATATAAAACGGCAGGGACAGTCCTTGTTCGGACACTTGGCCAGGCGCCGTAATTGCTTTCGTCGTTCACGAACTAATGCGGCCAGCTTGGTTAATTCAGCTTCCAACGTGGATGCCCGCGGCGGTTTCCCATTATGTTTCATGAATCTTAGGCTCTATTCTAACCTGTCGGACGATAATTGTCATCTGAATACCCGCATTCCGGCCCGGAGATGGGCCGGGCGGGGACGCGGGCGGAGCGCCAGTTCGGAACGAAAGCATGGCCGGACCACCGGCCGCGCCGGGGGGCGGCCCGATTCCGCTACAACTTGAGGGCGGCCTTTGTCTCCGCCATAAGGAGATCCAATTCGGGTTTGAGGCTCGCCTTGGTCGCCCGGTCCATTCGGTCTATGAAAAGAATGCCCTGCAGGTGATCCCATTCATGCTGGATGACGCGGGCGAGCAGACCCCCGCAACGGAATTCGATGGGCTTGCCCTCCAAATCGAGCGCCTTGACCTCCACCCCCGCGGGGCGCGTGATGTCGGCGTAAATCTCCGGGAAGCTCAAACAGCCTTCCGGGCCGGACTCCGGCTCGCCCAGGGGATTGAGTTCCGGATTGATGAGAACCAGCGGCATGAACGCGTCCACGTTGGCGGATTTGCCGTGCCGTTCGAGGGACGATGGCCGGTCCGTCACGCCCCGCACATCAATGACGGCCAATTGCGTGGCGACGCCCACCTGCTGTGCGGCCAGGCCGATGCCCCTTTTCACATACATGGTTTCGAGCATGTCCGCGGCCAACTGCCGGATCGCCGGCGTAATGCTCTCAATGCGCTCCCCTTTCTGGCGAAGCACCGGCGTGCCGTATTTGACGACGACCAGCGGCATGATCAGGCGGGCCAGTGGCGCAGCATTTCGGCCAGGTCGGCTATCGCCGGGCTTTGGCCGGTGCGCACGTAGAAGCCGCTGGTGGTGACGCCGGTCAGCAGGCAGCGTTCCGTGGGGAACCCCAGCAGCTTGCCGAGGCAGAACCCGGAATTAAAGTGATCGCCCGCGCCCGTCGTGATCTTCGGTTTGGGGGTATATGGTCCTTGAACGATCGCCGTGCCCTCCGGCCCGGAGGCGAGCGCATAAGCGGTTGGATGGACGATGATCGTGTCCACCGGGACGCGCTGGTGGATATCCTGGCACAGCTTGAGCAGGCCCTCCTGGGAATGGTCGCTGGGGTTCAATCCCAGGGCTTTCCCGATTTCAAAGCCTTCCTTTTCGTTCAAGCCCAGCACGACGTCGAAGTATTGCTGGAAAGCCGTAATTAACTGGAGGGCGCTCCGGATGTCCGCCGGGGGGCGTTTCTCCGGATCGGCCAGGTCCACGAAGAGCTTGCGCCGGGGGCCTTTCAGCCCGGGGCACACTTCCTTGAGCACCGCCGCCCAGATGTCGCTCATGTGCGTCAGCATGGTCCAGTTGACGAAGCCGACCAGGTCGGCGCTGCCGAAGCTGGCGTTGAACTTGTCCAGGCCGAACCGGCTTTTGATATTCTCCCAGTTCATCTGCCGGAGCGATTGGTGCTTGCCGAGCATGATCTTGCCATCCTCAAACTCAAGCGCGTCGGTGTAGCCCGGTTCCGCGATGGAATGCACCTCGGCGCGCCGGGCGAAATCCGCGAACACCGGATGCAGATTCGGGTACCCGAGGATGCCGAGGTAGGTGACTTTCAGCCCGAAACTGGCCAGGGCATTGGCCATTATGGGGCCGTTGCCGCCGAGTTTGTTAAGCTGGCTGACGAGTTCGATGTTCGTGCTCCGCCCCGCGGCGCCAGCCAGGCGTTCCGCCAGTTGGGCAATGGTCGGGAGCCGCGTATACTTCTCCGCGCTTTCCCGTTTATCCACCACATGGAGGATGTCATCAACGAACCCGTCCAGGCCGATGAAGGCGGTCATTCGGCCAACGCGGCTGCCGGCGTTCAGCAATTGGGTAGCTGTCTGTTCACGCATAAGAAAGTTGTCTAATCAAATACTGCGGGCAAAAGGCCGGCAACGCTGCTTTTCCAGCCAGCCCACAAATCAGGGCCGCGGCCCCCGGCCCCACGGGCAAGGGCGGATTGCCGCAAAACTTGCTTCGGCTGTGTGTGGCCACGGGATTTAAATACCGGGTCGCCGGGGGCAAGTAAAGCTTTCGCTGTCCTTCCGCGGGAAGCCGCCCCGCCCCGCTTCACTCCCCGGCAACGCCCAGGAGCTGCAGGATGCGTTCAAGCTCGGCGTCGCTGAAGAATGAAATCTCGAGGCGGCCCTTGCCTTTGTTATAGCGGAAGTGAACCTTGGTCCCAAGCCGTTCGCGCAATTGGTTTTCGAGGTTGGCCACATGGGCGTCCCGGGACAATGGCAGCGCGGCGGCGGGCGGGGTCATGGCGCCGGTTTCGCGGGCCAGCCAGCGGCTGACCAGTACCTCGGTTTGGCGAACATTGAGCCCTTCCTTAAGAATGCGGTCGGCCGCCCGTTGCTGAAGTTTCTCGTCGGTCAGGCCCAAAATGACCTTGGCGTGGCCAACGGACAGGCGTCCCTCGCGGATATGCGTTTGAATGGCGGCGGGCAGCCGCAAAAGACGCAGGGCGTTGGCCACGGCGGCGCGGCTCTTGCCGACTTTGGCGGCCACTTCCTCTTGTTTGAGATGAAACTGCCCGACCAGCTGCGCGTAGCCGCGGGCCTCTTCCAGCGGGTTAAGGTTTTCCCGCTGCAGATTCTCGATCAGGGCCAGCGCCAGCACGGCCTGGTCATCCGCCTGCCGCAGGATTACCGGAACCTCGATCTGGCCGGCCAGTTGAGCCGCCCGCCAGCGGCGTTCCCCGGCGATGAGCTCCAGGTGCCCGTCCCGCTCGCGGACGATCAGCGGCTGGACGATGCCCTGCTCCCGGATGGAATCCGCCAGTTCGCGCAGCGTCTCGGGGGGAAAGTCCTTGCGCGGCTGCAGCGGGCAGGGGCGAATACGATCCAGCGGGACGCGTTGCACGCGCGCGCGCGGGTCGGCCGCCAGGACGGCGTCCAGGGCGGTATGAGCGGTTGGCGCCGGGACTGGCGGCTTGGCGATTGGACTCTCGCCCAACAGCGCCCCCAGGCCGCGCCCCAAAGCTGGCTTAGCCATGCCCCGAAAGTGTCGCAGCGAAGCGGCGTTGTCAATTCTCCTGCGCCCGCCGCCGGGACCCGTTTCCCTTTTTCAAGCCGGCGGCGGTCGCAACTCCGGGCGCGAACGGCTTTTGCCGCCGACCCATTGCGGCCCCGAGGACGCCGGGCGGTGTGAAAACTCAGGCCTTGGGCGGGCCTTTCATAAACGGCGCGAACAGGTCAATGGGAATCGGCACGAAGGTGGTGGTATTATGTTCGCTGGAGATTTCGCGCATGGTCTGCAGGAAGCGCAACTGCAGGGCAATCGGTTCCTGGCTGATCATCGAGGCGGCTTGCACCATCTTCTCCGCGGCCTGGTATTCGCCTTCGGCATTGACGATCTTGGCGCGGCGCTCGCGCTCGGCCTCGGCCTGCTTGGCCATCGCGCGCTTCATGCTGTCCGGCAAGGCAACATCCTTGACTTCAACCGCGGTGACTTTGACGCCCCACGGCTCGGTCTGGCGGTCAATGATCTCCTGCAACTTCAGGTTGATGGCCTCGCGTTGCGACAGCAGGTCGTCCAACGGAGACTGGCCCAGGACGCTGCGGAGCGTGGTTTGCGCGATGAGCGAGGTGGCCTTGTAGAAATTCTCGACTTTGACCACCGCGTCAACCGGCTGCACGATGCGGAAATAAACCACGGCATCCACCGTCACCGGGACGTTGTCCCGGGTCATGACTTCCTGCCGGGCGACATCAATCGTCACGACGCGCAGGTCCATCTTTACCATGCGGTCAACGACCGGGATGAGAAAGATCAGGCCGGGCCCTTTGGCGCCGCGGGCATGCAGTTTGCCGAGGCGAAAGATGACGCCCCGTTCGTATTCCCGGAGGACACGGACGGCTTGGGGCAGGACAATCGCCCCCAGGATGATGAGGGGGACAATCCAGGACGTGAGGTTGAACATGCGAGCGATGAGGTCTTCCATAGGATACTCCAGTTATCAGGACGTTTAGCGGATGGGAGGTTGTTTGGGCACTACCTTCAAAGTCAGGCCATGAACGGCGATAATCTCCACTGGCTGCCCCGGCTCGATGGGCACTTCGCTGACCGCGTTCCAGTATTCGCCCTCGATAAACACCCGGCCGCCGGCCGCATCAATGCGTTCCCGGGCCGGGGCCGTCCGGCCCAGCAGCGCTTCGCGGCCCACGCGCACCGGCAGCCACTGCGCGCGCAGGCCCGAGCCCACGACGAAGATAAAGAAGGCCGCCGTCACCAGGGTGGCGGGGATGATATACGCCAGCGACAGCCGAAAGATCGGGTCGGCGCGGTTGAAGAGCATCAGCGCGCCCAGGAGGAATGAGACAATGCCGCCAAATGTCAGGATGCCATGCGAAGGGGCGAAGATATCCATGATAAACAGGACGATGGACAGGCCAATCAGCGCCAGCCCGGCCGAGTTGATGGGGAGGATCGTCGCCATATACAGCACGAGGATCAGGGCGATCGCGCCCACCACCCCGGGGAGGATGGCGCCGGGATTGCTGAGCTCGCCAATGATGCCATAGATCGCCACGAGCATCAGGATCATCATCAATTCCGGGTGCGAGAGCAGTTGCAAAAGCCGTTCCTGGGTGGTCCGGGGAATCTCGACAACATTGGCATCCGCCGTTTCCAGCGGCTTGCCGTTGACCTCGTGCTCATCCAGTTGGCGGAGCAAATCGGGCAGGTCCTTGGCAACCAGGTCAATGACGTGCAGTTCGAGGGCCTGGTCAGCCGTGATGGCCTTGCTCTCCACCACCGACGCCCGGGCCCATTCGGCATTGCGCCCGCGCCGGTTGGCGATCCCCTCGATGAAGCTGCCCGTGATTTGCTCTTGTTTCTCCTTCATCACCTCGCTGGTCTTCTCCTCGCCCCCGGGGCCAATGGACACCGGGTGAGCCGCGCCAATGCTGGTGGCGGGAGCCATGGCGGCAACGTCCGCCGCCAGGGTAATGAAGCACCCCGCGCTCCCGGCCCAGGCGCCCTCCGGGGCCACATACACCACGGTCGGGACCGGCGAGGCGTAAAACGCCTGCACAATCCGCTTGGTGGATTCGAGGGAGCCGCCAGGGGTATCCAATTGGATGATGAGGCAACGATTCTCGCGTTCGGCAGCGGCCTCAATCGCCCGGGTGATATAACTGGCCGTGGCCGGCCCGATCGCGCCGTTAATCTTGATCAACCCAACCTCCGCGCCCGGCGCCGCCAGGGCGGCCAGGCAGGACAATACCCCGAACAATATTAACCGCGAACGATTCATTGCACCCTTAACCTGCTTCACGATACCCAAATTGCCCGCCGGTGCAACCTCTATTAGCAGGGGCCGGCCAGCGCGTCCCGGTTTCCCACCCCATCAACCTTCCCCGCCACCAGCCCCCGGCTGGCCCCGAGGCCAGGTGGCGGGCGGAAATCTCCGCGCATCCTCCCGGCCGTCAAGCGCTGCCAGGTTAAGGCCGGGCAGGTTGGACGAGGGAGATGACCAGCGCTTCGGGCCGAAGATACTTCCCGGCGACGGCCTGCAGTTGCTCCAGCGTCACCGCCTCGTAGCGGGCGTCTTCGGTTTCGGTGTAGGCATGGCCCAGGCCGTAGAGTTCATCAAGGGCGGTGGCGGTGGCGAAGTCGCCGAGGTCCTGGCGGGCGATCTTGCGCTGGCCAATGATTTTGGCTTTGGCACGGCGAAGCTCCTCGGCGGTAAGCCCCTCGGCGCGCAAAAGCTCGGCCTCTTTGAGGAGTTCGGCCTCCACCCGCGCGGCCTGGTCGGGAGCCGTGCCGGCATAGAACGCGAAATAGCCCGGCGCCAGGCCAACGACGTTGAGCGCGCCGACATAGTAGGCCAGCCCCAACTGTTCGCGGATGCGCAGGAACAGGCGCGAGCCGAGGTCGCTGCAGGCTTCATGCAGCAGGTCCAGCGGGTAGCGGTCGGCATCCTGAAGCGTGACGCCGCGGTAGCCGATGACCAGCACGGCCTGCTTCTTGTCGCGGGTTTCGGTGACGCGCTGGAGCGCGTCCAGCGCCCGCGGCCCGGAGTTTAAGGCCGGCAGCGGCGCGGCTTTCCAGGCCGCAAACGCGCGCTCGACCGCGGCCCGAACCGGCGCCGTTTGGACATCGCCATAAATTGCGAGTACGCAATTGTTGGGGCGGGCGAACCGCTCGTGGAAGGCCCGAAGGTCCGCAACCTGGAGGCGCCGCAGGCTGCGCTCGGCGCCCAGCGCGTCCAGGCCATACCCGGTCTCGCCAAACAAAGCGCGGCGCATGGCCAGCAGGGCGCTCTGGAGCAGGTGGTCTTTTCGATCACGAACCGCGGCTAACTGGACCTCCCGCTCGCGTTCCAGCGCCGGGGCCGGAAAGGTGGGGTTCAAAAGCACGTCCACCAGCAAATCCAGCCCCGCCGGGAAATCGCTGTTCAGGACTTCGGCATTGACGCCGAAACTGTTGTTCCCGCCATAGCTGTTCAGGCTGCCGCCCACGGACTCAATCTCGCGGGCGATGTCTTCAGCCGAACGGCGCGCCGTGCCCTTGAGCAGGAGCTTGCCGGTCAACTGGGTCAGGCCGTTGGTCTCCGGCGTCTCGGCCAGCACCCCGCCCCGGAACACGGCCCGGAACTCGACAAAAGGCAGGCGGTGATCCTCCTTGACCAGCAGGCGCAAGCCGTTGGGCAGGTCGAACTTCTGCACCGGATAATCGCAGGAAGTCTCGCTGGTGATGGCCGGCCGGGGCGCGGCGCCGGCGGGCAGCAGCGAGTAAAGCGTGCGGTTTTCGGGCGTGAGGTATTCACGCGCCACGCGCTGGAGGTCGGCGGGATTCACGCGCTGCACGGCCGCCAGGTAGCGCTGGGAAAAGTTCAAATCGTTGGCCACCAGCCAGCTTCCCCCCAAGTCCTGCGCCTGGCCCTGCATGGTCTTGCGCGCCGACAGGGTGGCCGAGACGAACTGCTTGACCGCCTTGGCCAGCTCGGCCGCCGGAACCGGGGCCGCCTTCATCTGCTCCACTTCGGCCAGCAGGGCCGCGCGCGCCGCCGTGAATTTATCCGCGTCCACCACGGCGCTGAGGCCGAACAAACCGGGCAGCCCCGGGCTGTAGGTCCAGGCCTCGACCGAGTGCGCCAGCCCCTGCTTCTCGCGCACGGATTGGTAGAGCCGCGAGCTGCGCCCATGCCCCAGCAAGGCGGCCAGCACGTCGAGCGCCGGCACGTCCGGGTGAAGCAGTTCAGGGATATGCCAGGCCAGGTGAACGTGGCCCAGCTCGATGGGCGCCTCCTCGCAAATCTCGCGCGGCGCGGCCTGCTTCGGCTCCACGGGCAGGACCACCGGCGGCAGCGCCCGGGCTTTGGTCTTCGCGTATGCCTTGCCGATTTGGGCGACCACCTCGCCGGGCTTCACATCGCCCACCACGACATAAAAGACGTTATTGGGCGCGTATTTCTCGTGGTAATACCCCCGGATGTCCTCCGGCTTCAGCTCGTTGAAAATGTCCGGGTAGCCGATGACCGTGAACCGATAGGGACTGCGGGTATAAACCGTCTCGAACAGGCGGCGGCTGGCGCGGCGGGCCGGGTCGTCGGTGTTCATGTCCATCTCGCGCAGGATGACCTGCTGTTCCCGGGCCAGTTCGTCCGGCGGCAGCGTCGCGTTCTGCATCACGTCGCACAAGACATCCAGCGCGACCGGCGCGCCCGTATTCGGCGCGTCTATGTGGTAAACGGTGCGGTCGAAGGAGGTGTAGGCGTTCATATAGCCGCCGGCCTCCTGAACCTCCTGGTCTATGCGGCTGCCGGGCCGGGTCGTGGTGCCCTTGAAGAGCATGTGCTCCAGCACGTGCGAAAGCCCCGCCCCCAGCCACCGGCCCTCGTGAATGCTGCCCGCCATGCACCAGGCCTGGGCCGAAACAACCGGCGCGCTGTGGTCCTCGCGCACGATGATGGTCAGGCCATTCTCCAGCGTGGTCAGGGTGACCCCCGGCGGAATGGCGGGGAGGGGGTCGGCGGAGGAGGAATCCGTAGGCATGCCGCGGCGCGTCTAGGATTTCGCCGCGGGGGCCAGGGCCGCCTGTTTGCTTTTGGGCAGGAACGGTTTGACGAACGCCTCGTTGAAGTCATAGCCGCCCGCAAAATCGGAGCGGCGATCCTTGCTCGTTTTGGCCAGCCACCCCACCGCGACCATGTTGAAAACGATCACGCCAAAATCCTCGCAGCGGTGCACGCCCCACTCTTCCAGCACGGTTTTGGCCATCGGCCCGAACTGTTGCAGCGCGAAAGTGCGGATGCCCTCCAGCAATTCCTGGCCGGTGACGTGGCGGACGCGCCCGCGGGAGCTTTGGGCGATGGACTTCTGCGTATGCTCAAGCGCCTCGCGCACAAAGAGGTAGGCTTCCCGGTGATAACGCGGGCCTTTGGCCTGTATGGCGTCGAGCGCCTGTTCAAAACTGACTTCTTGCATGTTCTAACTCTACTCTCTCGGCCACTTGCGCCGACGCCGGCGCCGCCCGGCAAGCTTTGACCGCCCAACCGGCCAGCAGCAGGCTCAAGACTAGGCTCAGCACGATCTGTTCCTGCCTGGTCAAGTGGCTCACGGGGGGGAATATACCGCAGCGGGCGGCGGCGTCAATCACCCGCGCGGACACCGTCCGGCCCATCCCCCATCACCGTGACCGCCACCGTGCGCCGGCGGGGCCGCACATCGCATTCGAGATGAAACACCTGCTGCCAGGTGCCCAGCACCAGTTCGCCGTCCCGGATGGGAACCGTCAGCGACGGCCCCAGCAGCGTGGCCTGCAAGTGCGAATGGGCGTTGCCGTCATGCCACGCGCGTTCGTGGCCGTAGTTCCGGCCGGGCGGAATGAGCCGGTTCAGCAGCGCCGGCAAATCCTCCCGCAGCCCCGGCTCCAGTTCGATGGTGCCGAGGGCGCCGGTGCTGCCCACGTTGAAAAGATGAACGATTCCCCGCCGCACCCGCGACGCGCCCACAATGCGCCGCACCGCTTCCGTCAGATCATGCAGATCGCCCGGCCCTGTCGTGGATACCGATATTTCGTCCTGGTAAACCATGCGCGCGCTCCCGTCCCGGGTTCCCCGCCCTCACGCCGCCACGATGTTCACCAGCTTCTTCGGCAGCACGATCACTTTCCGGACCGTTTTGCCCTCCAGGAACGGCTTTACCTTCCCGGAAGCCCGGGCCGCCGCCTCCAGATCGGCCTGGGAAGCATTGGCCGGCACCGTGATGACGTCGCGCAGCTTGCCGTTAATCTGCACG
Organism: Verrucomicrobiota bacterium; assembly: GCA_012517205.1. Lineage (GTDB taxonomy): Bacteria > Verrucomicrobiota > Verrucomicrobiia > Limisphaerales > UBA8199 > UBA8199. The sequence continues at coordinate 86,229 of JAAYVL010000022.1, read as the reverse complement.
GGAATCTCGAGGGTATCCTCGACCAGCAAGGCCGGGTCGAACTTCGGCCACGGCGCGTAAGACAGCGGGGGAACCGCCGGCGCGCCGGCCGCCCCGCCCGCCGGAGAGGGGCCGCCGGCCGGAAGCGGACGCGCAGGCCCGGACTCCGAAACGCCCGCCGCGAAAAGCAGGCTCCAAAGCTCTTCGGCCAGGTGCGGCGCGAAGGGGTGCAGCAGGACGAGAAAATCGCGCAGGACGGCAACCGGCTTCGCCTCCCACGTCATCGCCTCGTTGATAAAAACCATCAGGGCCGCAATGGCCGTGTTGAAACGCAGGCCGTCCAGGTCCTCGGTCACCTTCTTGATGCACGCATGGAGGACCTTGAGCTGCGCGGCGGTCGGCGGGCAATCGGCGATGCCGGGCGCCCGGCGAATGACCGCCAGCAGCTCCCGCCCGCGTTGCGGCTCGGCGGTCAGGGCCTGCTCGAACTCGGTCTCGCTCTGTTCGTCCACAAAGAGCCGCCAGACGCGCCCCAGGAACCGATAGACCCCCTCCACCCCCTTGGTGCTCCACGGCTTGACCATCTCCAGCGGCCCCATGAACATCTCGTAGAGCCGGAACGCATCCGCCCCATACTCCGCCAGGATGTCGTCCGGGTTGATTACATTGCCGCGGGACTTGGACATCTTCTGGCCGTCCTCGCCCAAAATCAGCCCCTGGTTGACGAGCTTGAAAAACGGCTCGGGCGTGGATACGTGGCCCAGGTCATACAGCACCTTATGCCAGAACCGGGCATACAGCAGGTGGAGAACCGCGTGCTCGGTGCCGCCCACGTAGAGGTCCACGCCGGGGGCGGACGGAGCCGCGGCGGGCGCCGCGGCGGGCGCGGAGGTCCCCATCCAGTAACGCTCGGCCTCGGGCGCGCAAAACGCCGCGCGGTTGCGGGCGTCCAAATAGCGGAGGTAATACCAGCAACTGCCGGCCCATTGCGGCATGGTGTTGGTCTCGCGCGTCGCGCCCTCGGGCAGGTTCAGCCACTCCCGCGCGCGCGCCAGCGGCGGCTGGCCATCCGGCGTGGGTTTGTAATCCTCCAGCGGCGGCGGCATCAGCGGCAGCGCGGATTCGGGAAGCGCCTCGTGGTAGGCCCGCCCGTCCGGCCCCGTCTTCCAAAGGATCGGGAACGGCTCGCCCCAGTAGCGCTGCCGGCTGAACAGCCAGTCCCGCAGCTTGTAGTTGACGGTCGGCTTGCCCCACCCCTTCGCCTCCAGCCACGCGGTGATCTTGCGCTTGGCCTCCGGCGTGGGCAGGCCGCTGATGGAAATATCCGCGCCGGTCGAGTTCACCGAAATGCCGTCCTCCACAAAACCGCGCCAATCCACGCCGGCCGGCGGCTCGACCACCTGCACGATCGGCAGCTTAAACCGGGAGGCAAACTCGAAGTCGCGCGTGTCGTGCCCCGGCACCGCCATGATCGCCCCCGTGCCGTAGCTGAGCAGCACATAGTCCGCAATCCAGACCGGGATTTCCTGCCCGTTCACCGGGTTGCGGGCATAGCCGCCCGTGAAAACGCCGGTCTTCTCCCGGGCCAGCTCCGTGCGCTCCAAATCGCTCTTCTGGGCCACCGCCGCCCGGTAGGCCTCGACCTGCGGCCGCTGCGCCGGCGAGGTCAGGGCATCCACCAGCTTATGCTCGGGCGCCAGCACCATATACGTCGCCCCAAACAAGGTATCCGGGCGGGTGGTAAATACGCGGATAACCCCCGGCGCGCCGACGATGCGGAAGTCCACCTCCGCCCCCTCGCTGCGCCCGATCCAGTTGCGCTGCATCTCTTTGAGCGAGTCGCTCCAATCGATCGTCTCGAGGCCCTCCAGCAGGCGCTCCGCGTAGGCCGTAATGCGAAGCATCCATTGGCGCATCGGCTTGCGCGTGACGGGAAAACCGCCCACCTCGCTCTTGCCGTCCACGACTTCCTCATTGGCCAGCACCGTGCCCAACTGCTCGCACCACCAGACCGGCGCCTCCGTGACATAGGCCAGCCGCTTCGCATCGCGGTAGGCGCGGCGTTTCGACTCCAGCTCGGCCGCCGGGAGGCCCGCCCCGCTTTGCAGCTCCGGCGGGTAGGGCAGCGTCGCGATCGGCTCGGCCTTATTGCTTTGCGGGTTGAACCACGAATGGTAAAGCTGCAGAAAAATCCATTGGGTCCAGCGAAAATACTCCGGTTCCGTCGTGTCCACCTCCCGGCTCCAATCGTAGCTGAAGCCCAGGCTCTTGATCTGGCGCTTGAAGGTCGCAATGTTCTCCTCGGTCGTCCGGCGCGGGTGCTGGCCGGTTTTGATGGCGTATTGCTCGGCGGGCAGGCCGAAGGCATCCCAGCCGATCGGATGCAGCACATTGTAGCCCAGCGCGCGCCGATACCGGGCCAGGATATCCGTGGCCGTATATCCCTCCGGATGCCCCACGTGCAGCCCCGCGCCCGAGGGATAGGGAAACATGTCGAGGATATAAAACTTGGGCAATCGCTCCGGCCCCGCGCCCGCGTGCCGCCAGGCAAACGGATGCCCGGCCGGAACCGTCTCCCCCGGGTTCCATGCGCGAAACGTCTGCTGCTCGTCCCATTGGCGCTGCCATTTGGGCTCTATCAAATGAAACGGATACTGTCTGCGTCCGATTGCCATGAGCGCGAGACTATCACGGAAACCGCCCCGGCAGACAATGACGGAGTTGCTCCGCCGCCCCGGGGGTTGACTCCCGCGCCGGTTCCTGTCAGGGTCGGCGCATGGTCGGCCATTTCATCCGCCCGCTCCGCCCCGCGCTCCCCGGGCGCCCGCGCTCCCGGGCCGCTTCCTGTGGATAAGCCGCCCCGCCACTCGACCCGGCCTGGCCGCGCGGTTGCGGACCAAACCCCATTCTCCCGTCTCCACCGCAAGGGCCTCATGGCGCTCATCTGCGCGGGCCTGGCCGCCCTGGGCGGGGCGGGCGGCGGCTTTGCCGCGGAAACATTATTGCCCGCCGGCGACGCGCCAGCCCCCCTTATCAGCCGCCATTTCCCCGACCGCCTCCACGAGTTCGTCTGGCGCAACTGGCAGGCCGTCGAGCCTGCCCGGCTGGCAAAGATCGTCGGAGCCTCGGAACGGGACATCACCGCGCTGGCCGCGTCCATGGGCCTGCCCCCGGCCGCCCAAGTGCCCCGCGCGCTCCGCGAGCGAGGGTATATCACCCTGCTGCGCCGGAATTGGCATCTCCTGCCGTATGAGCAACTGCTGGAGCTGCTGGAGCTGACGCCCGAACGCCTGGCGTTCATGCTGCGCGAGGAGGACTTCCTGTGGATCAAGCTGGGCCAGTTGAAACCCCGGTGCGCGCCGCTCGGCTACCAGCCTCCGGACGAAGCCGCCCGGCGCCGCGCCGCCGAAATCCGCCGCGTGGTCGAGGCGGATTTTGGCGCGGAAATCCGGCGCCCGGCCGAGCCCCGCTTCGACTTCGTCCGGCAGCTTGCCCGAACCCAAGGCGCCCCGCCGCGGAAACCGGCGCCCGCCGAGTCTGACCCCCTGCGCCTGGTCTATTCCTACGTCGCCGTCTATGGCGACCCGCTGCTGAACCCCCGGTTGAATCCTTATCCCGACGGACTGCTGCAACGGCTCTCCGCGGCGGGCATCAATGGCGTCTGGCTGCACGCCGTCCTGCGCGACCTCGCGCCCGGCGGCCCGGCGTTCCCCGAGTTTGGCGTCCACCACGAACAGCGCCTGGCCAACCTTCAGACCCTGGTGAAACGGGCGCGCCACTACGGCATCGGCGTCTATCTCTACCTGAATGAACCCCGGGCGATGCCCGCGGCCTTCTTCGCGCAACGCCCGGATCTCGCCGGCGTCCGGGAAGACGATGCCACCGCGCTCTGCACCTCGCACCCGGCGGTGCGCCAATGGATGGAGGACGCGCTGGCTTTCGTCTTCGCGCGGGTGCCCGGTTTGGCGGGCGTGTACGCGATCACCGCGTCGGAGAACCTGACCAGTTGCGCGTCGCATGGCAACTGGCGTTCCTGTCAGCGCTGCCAGGCCCGCAGCGACGCGGACATCATCTCCGAGGTGGCGGCCGTCCTCGAGGCGGGGGTCCACCGCGGCAACCCCGCGGCCCGCGTGCTCCTGTCGGACTGGGGCTGGCGGGGGCATGGCCGCGCCCCGGACATCATCGCGCGCCTGCCCCGAACGGCCTGGCTGATGTCGGTCAGCGAATGGGACCTGCCCATCGAGCGCGGCGGCATCCCGAGCACCGTGGGCGAGTATTCCATCTCCTCGGTCGGGCCGGGCCCGCGCGCGCTGGCGCATTGGCAGGCCGCGCGGCAAGCCGGGCTGAAAATCGGGGCGGAAATCCCGTTCAACAACACCTGCGAAATCGCCAGCCTGCCCTGCCTCCCGGTGCTGGACCTCGTGGCCGCGCACGCCCATAAGCTGGTTTCCGCAACCCAACTGAACGCCCAACTGATCGGCTGGACCATGGGCGGCTATCCCTCGCCTAACCTCCAGCTTGCCGCCCGGTTGAGCCGCTCCCCGGCGCCATCTCCCGAAACCGCGCTGGACGAGCTGGCGCGGGAACGATTTGGCCGAGCTGGCGCCGCGCACGCCCGCAAGGCATGGTCTCTGATGAGCGATGCCTTTCGCCAGTACCCCTTTCATATCCGCGTGGTCTATAACTCCCCCGTCCAATACGGCCCCGCCAACGCGCTTTACCCGGTGAAAACCGGCTACCGGGCGACCATGTGGGGATTCCCCTACGACGACCTGGAGGGCTGGCGCGGTCCTTACCCGCCGGAGATTTTCGCGGCGCAATTCGAGAAGATCGCCGCCGGCTGGCAGCCGGGCATTGCCGAATTGCGGCAGGCCGTGGCCAAAGCGCCCGCCCGCCGCCGCGCCGAGGCCCGGGCCGACCTGCGGCTGGCCCAGGCCGCGGCCATTCATTTCCAGTCCGTGGCCAACCAGGCGCGTTTCATCCTCGCCCGCGACGCGCTCGCCCGCCCCCCGGCGGCCCTCCCCGCCGAAGACCGCCGGCGGTTGCGGACGGAAGCCGCTCGCTGCCTGGAGTCCGAAATCGCTTTGGCGCGCCAGCTCTACACCCTCACACGGCAGGATTCGCGGATCGGCTTTGAACCCTCCTGCCAATATTTCTACCTGCCTTTGGACCTCGTCGAGAAAGTAATCGCCTGCCGCTGGCTGTTAGAACAGTTCGCACAATAAAGGAAGCGCGCCGAAGCCAGCCCCGGCAGCGCCCTTGCCCATATCCCCCTCCCGATTCGGGCCTGCTCCATTGGAACAGGCCCCCGGATATGCACCCCTCCCATAACCGGCAGAATCTCCCCCTCCCTATCTCCATCGGCCAAACTGACCTCATCCCCAACCCCCAGCGGCTTCAGCCACTCACAGTCTCCTAAATCCCCCTTTTTCCCGCCAACCTCCCAACCCGATTCCAACTGTGCCAATTTGGCACAGTTCGACCTCGGCGACGCCACCCGGTTGGCACTCCAACCCAGGCCTTTCCGGATTCCTTGACAAAGCAATATCCGGCTCCGACCCCAGCCCGCCCATCCGGCATCCCCTCCTCCAACCCCCTCCCTGCCAGCAGCCCAACTCCCCTCGATACCCCCATTTCCCCGCTCCCAAAGCGCCGTGTACAAAGGGTGTACAAGGGATGCTCACCGGATGCCCAAAGAGTTTTAGCTTGTACACCCGATGAGCATCCCTTGTACACCCCTTGTACACGACTTATTACTGGCTATGTAACGCCTTGGAATTATGGCGGATGCGTAAGGATGGCGGGGTTTTTGGCTGAAGCGGTCTTGAAAGGACGAAAATGGCGTTATAGGGAGTGTCCAAAAATTAGACAATCGGGGGCGATGGCGGAAAGCGGAGCGGTGGGTTAAGGGGCGGAGGCTATTTCACGGACCAGCGGCTCGCCGGGGGCTGTGACGAGGACGCGAGGCGCGTTTGGGATGGGGGTTAAGGCTGCCCCGGCTTTGGGCATCCTTCGTCGGCGCCCTTCGGGGGGAACACGTTCTGGCGCAGGTGTTCGGCCAGGGGGCCCGGGAACAGGGCGAGGCGGATGGTTTGGAGGGGCGATTGCGGGTATAGGGTGAAGAATTCGCGCACGGCGCGGAGGTAGGCCCGGGCGCAGATGTCGTGCGGCACGGAGAAGATGCCGGAACTGACGGCGGGAAAGGTGAGCGATTTCCAGCCTCGTTCGTGCGCGCGCAGAAAAGCATTTTTGAGCGTTTGCACGAGTTTGTTCTCCTCGTCGCCCACGCCAAAGCGGGGGCCCACGGCATGGATGACGCCCTTAAAGGGCAGCCGGCCGGCGGTCGTCACGACGGCTTCTCCCACGGGGATGCGACCGTGGGCGCGGATTCGTTGCCGGCATTCCTGGTCGAGTTCGCTCCCGGCGGCTTGCCGGATGGCGGCCGCCACTCCCCCGCCGTGCGCGAGTTCGCCGTTGGCCGCGTTGACGATGCACTCCACCGGTTCCTGGAGCAGGTCGCTGATGACGACCTCGAACGCGGCGGCGCCGAAAGTGAGTTTGCCAATGGTTGCAGCAGCCATATCCGCCGCCCAGCGGAACACATTATGCGCCCCGGCGCAAGCCAGACCCGGGCCGGTTCCCGGGAGGGGGCGCGGACGGCGGGGCGCGTTTTTGACGCCGCGCCGCCGTTTTTTGGACTTGCACCGCGCCGGGGGGGCGGTAGCGTCTGCGGTCGAGTTTGAGCACCGCACCTGCATTGGTCGTTTTAGCCGCCGGCATCGGTTCCCGTTATGGCGGTTTGAAGCAAATTGAGCCTGTCGGTCCCGCCGGCGAGGCGGTGCTGGATTATGCCGTGTTCGACGCGCAGCGGGCCGGTTTTGGCAAGTTTATCTTTGTGATCCGCCGGGAGATCGAGCAGGACTTCCGGGACCGTTTCGGCCGCCGTTTTGCCCGGCACGTCAGCCTGGATTACGCTTTTCAGCAGCTTGAAATGCTGCCGCCCGGGTTCGGCGTGCCGCCCGGACGCCAGAAACCGTGGGGCACCGGCCATGCCGTTCTGTGCGCCGCGCCGCTGCTGGACCGGCCGTTTGCGGTCATCAATGCGGATGATTTCTATGGGGCGGAGTCGTTTCGCGTGCTCGCCCGGTTCCTGGCGGCGCCGGGGCCGGCGGCGTCCGACCGGTTCGCGATGGTGGGCTTCCAACTGGACCGCACGCTTTCGGAGCACGGCACGGTGGCGCGCGGCCTTTGCCAGGCCGACGCGGAGGGTTACCTCGTGTCGGTGGAGGAGCTCACCGCCATCGAACGCCAGCCCGGCGGCGCCCGGAACCGGGAGCCGGACGGCCATTACCGGCCGCTGACCGGGCGCGAGATTGTCTCGATGAATTGCTGGGGGTTCACGCCGGAGCTGCTGGACGTCTTGCGACGCCTCTTTGCGGAGTTTTTGGCGCGGCACCAGGGGGATCTCAAAGCCGAGTTCTACCTGCCAACGGCGGTGAATGCCTTGATCCAGGAAGGCCGGGCGCGCGTGAAGGTGCTGCCGACGCCCTGCGCCTGGTTCGGCGTCACTTACCGGGAAGACCGCGCGGTGGTCACGGAAAGCATCCGGGCGCTGGTCCGCGCCGGCGAGTACCCGGAACGCCTTTGGGGCTGAGCCGGTTCCATGTCCGCTTCCCCGCCCCAGCACGACCTGCCGTCGGTCGCCGGGCAATTCCAGATTTACGGCGATTTTTGCGAAGCCGCCCCCTACGGGAGCGGCCATATCAACGACACGTACGCGGTGGTGTTTAACCAGTCCGGCCGCCCGATGCGCTACCTGTTCCAGCGCCTCAACGCGCGCGTCTTTCAAGACCCGGCCGGGCTGATGGATAACGTGGCGCGCGTCACGGCCCACATCCGGCGCCAATTGGAGGCCGCCGGCGCCGACCCGGTTTCCCGCCGGGTGCTGACCCTGGTGCCGACGCGCGCGGGCCAATGCTTTTACGCCGACGCCGAGGGCCACCACTGGCGCTGTTATCTTTTTATTGAGCAGGCCCGGAGCTACGACTGGGTCGAGACGCCCCGGCAGGCGTTCGAGGCCGCCCGGGCCTTCGGCCGGTTCCAGCAACAACTCGCCGACCTGCCCGCGCCCCGCCTGCGCGACACCATTCCCAACTTCCACCACACCCGCAGCCGGTTCGACGCGCTGTGCCGGGCCCTCGCGCGGGATCCCTGCAACCGCGCCGCCGGCGTGAAAGCGGATATCGAGTTTGCCCTGCGCCGCGAGCCCATCGTGGACGTGCTGGCCGGCCTGCACGCGCGCGGCCTGCTTCCCGAGCGGGTCACGCACAACGACTGCAAGCTGAACAACGTCCTGCTGGATGACGCCACCGGCGAGGGCGTCTGCGTGATTGATCTGGACACCGTGATGCCGGGGCTGGCGCTTTATGATTTCGGCGATATGTGCCGCACCGCGACCTGCCCGACGGCGGAAGACGAGCGCGACCTGGCGCGGGTTGAAATGCGGCTGGACATGTTCGCGGCCCTGGTGAACGGCTACCTGGACTCCGCGGGCGGGTTCCTTAACCCGGTGGAAAAGGATCACCTGGTCTTCTGCGCCCGGCTCATCACCTTCGAGATCGGCATCCGTTTCCTGACGGATCACCTGGAGGGCGACCGCTACTTCAAGGTGCATCGGCCGGGCCACAGCGCGGACCGCGCCCGGGTCCAATTCAAGATGGTGGACTCCTTCGAGCGCCATGAGGAAGCCATGCGCAAGGTGGTGGAAGCCGCCCGGCGCGCGGGTTGAGGCACGGCGGCGAAGCCCGCCAACCGCGGCCGCCGGAAGCCCGCTCCCGCCGCCCCCCGCCCCGCCGCCGGCGGCGTCCGGCCGCGGCGGCGGCGGGCGCCGAGTTTGGGAATTGCGCTTTGGCCCGATTGCTTTATAAAGGGGGCGTGAACCTGCATCCTTCCGATCCCGTTCGCCGCCGGGCCGCCGCGCCATGAAACGCCCGGAGTTTAACGCAAGCGGCGGACGCGGGAGCACCCCCGGACGGCGGGTCCGGGCGCGGGCGGAGTGGCCGCACTTTGCGGGGCTGGTTCTTTTCCTTGCGCTGGCGGCCAGCGCCGCGCCGGGCGGGCTTCCGCAGCCGGCGCATCCGGCCGGCCGGGGGCGGGTCTTTCTTGCGGGTGCGGCCGCGGTGGATGTGACGCCGACGAATCTGCCGGTGATTGTCAACGGCGGCTTCTTTACCCAGACGGCGGATCAGGTTCACGACCGCCTGCATGTGCGCTGGCTGGTGCTGGATGACGGGCGCGCGCGGGTGGCGCTGGGGGTGTTGGATACGTGCCTGATCCCGGTCGAGTTCGCCGACGCCGTGCGGGCGCGCGCGCAGCAGCTTGCGGGCATCCCGGCGGAGCGCATCATGCTTTCGGCGGTGCATACACACAGCACGCCGTCGCTCATGCGCTGCCTGGGGACCGACGCCGACCCGCATTACCCGGCGTTTGCGCTGCCCCGCATCGTGGACGGTTTGCAGCGCGCGGTGGCGAATCTCGCCCCGGCCCGCGTCGGCTGGACCGTCGCGGCGGCGCCGGAGCATACACACACGCGGGTGTGGATTCGCCGCCCAGACAAACGGCTGCCCGATCCGTTTGGCGAGCTGACGGTTCGCGCCAATATGCATCCCGGCCACCAGAACCCGGACACCATCGGGCCGTCGGGGCCGTCCGACCCGGCGTTGACGCTGCTGGCGGTGCAATCCCCCGCGGGACGGCCCCTCGCCGTGCTGGCGAACTATTCGATGCACTATTTTGGCGCCCCCGCGCTCTCGGCGGACTATTACGGAGTGTTTGCGGAAAAGCTGGGGACGCTGCTCGGCGCGGACGGAGCGGGCCCGGCCTTTGTGGGCATCATGTCGCAAGGCACCAGCGGCGATCAGCAGTGGATGGATTACAGCCAGCCGCGGCGCGAGATCACCCGGGACGCTTACGCGGGCGAGCTGGCGCAAATAGCGGCGGAGGCATACCGGAAGATGGTGTTCCATGACTGGGCGCCGCTGGCGATGCGCCAGAAAACGCTGCGGCTGGCGACGCGCCAGCCGGATGCGAAGCGGCTGGCCTGGGCGCGGGAGATGGCCGCCCAACTCGACGGACGCCCGCCGCGGTCGCTGCCGGAGGTTTATGCGCGCGAGCAACTCTGGCTGCACGAGAACCCGGTCCGCGCCGTGCCCTTGCAGGCCTTGCGCGTCGGGGAGCTGGGCATCGCCATTTGGCCCTGCGAAGTGTTCGCGCTCAGCGGACTGAAGCTCAAAGCCCAAAGCCCGCTCCAGCCGACGATGAACATCGAGCTGGCCAACGCGGAGGAGGGCTACATCCCTCCGCCCGAGCTGCATGTGCTGGGCGGATACAATACCTGGGCCTGCCGCACCGCCGGCCTGGAACCCCAGGCCGAACCCAAGATCTTGGCGGCGCTGCTGGGGCTGCTGGAAAAGGTCAGCGGCCAGCCCCGCCGCCCGCTCACGGTCACCGACGGCGCCTACGCGCAGGCGGTGCGGGCGGGCAAACCGCTGGCCTACTGGCGGCTGGAGGAACCCGGCGGGCCGGCCGCGCGGAACGCCGTCGGCGCGCGCTGGCCGGCCGTCTATGAGCCGGGCGTTGTCCGCTGGCTGGAGGGGCCGCCGTCGCCGGCTTTTTCCGGGCGGGACGCGATTAACCGTTGCCCGCATTTCGCCGGCGGCCGGCTGCGCGCGAAGCTGAAGCCGCCGGGGCGGAACAGCACGGTGGAGTTCTGGTTCTGGAACGGCCTGCCCCACGACGCGCGGCCGGTCACGGGCTACCTGTACGGGCGCGGCGGCGAGGCGCTTGCGCTCAACGGAACCGCCGGCGCCGCCGGCACGCTGGCGTATGGCCCGCTGACGGGCCGCACGGTCATCGCTCCGAAAACGTGGCACCACGTGGCGCTGGTGCGGGAGGACCGGCGGGTGGCGGTTTACCTGGACGGCAATCCCGATCCGGAGCTGACGGGCGAGGCCGCGCCGGACCCATCCCGGGAGGTTTTCTTCGGGGGCCGGAGCGACCTCGAGGCCACGCTCGAGGGGCGCATTGACGAAATCGCCATCTACCCGCGGGTGCTCCCGCCCGCGGAAATCCATCACCATTACCGGCTGGGCCGCGCCGCGACCCGCGCCGTCGCCCAGACCCCGTAAACCGCCTGGCCCATGACACCGCATCCCCATCACTACCCCATGCAAAAATCCATCCCCACCATTCCCTTGAAGCCCGCCGCCCTCACCCGCCGCGACTTTCTGAAAAGTTCGGCGGCGGCCGTCGCGGCACTCAGCCTGCCCACTTTCATTCCCGCCTCGGCGTTCGGCGCCGGCAACCGGATCGCGCTGGGCTGCATCGGCGTCGGCGGAATGGGCGTCGGCAATATGAAGAGCTTTCTGGGCCTGGACGATTGCCGGGTCGTGGCGGTTTGCGACGTTTACGCGGACCGGCGCCGAAAAGCCAAAGAGCTGGCGGATGCGCATTACGGCGACCGGGGCTGCGAGATGTATGCCGACTACCGCTCCTTAATCGCCCGGCCGGATATTGACGCGGTGATGATCGCCGCGCAGGACCATTGGCACGCGCTGATGGCGACGGCGGCGGCGGCGGTCGGCAAGGATCTTTATTGCGAGAAGCCCATGGGCGTATCGGTCGAGCAGGGGCAGCAGATTCGCCGGGCCGTGCGGAAGCACCGGCGCGTGTTCCAGGCGGGCACATGGCAGCGGTCGCAAGGGAAGTTCCGGCAGGCCTGCGCACTGGTCCGCAACGGCTACCTTGGCCAACTGCGCGAGATCCAGGTCGCCGCTCCCGGCCCGGAATACCAGCCCAAATATGCCGGGTCCCTCGAACCGCAGCCGGTGCCGGCCGGCTTCGACTGGGAGATGTGGCGCGGCCCGGCGCCGGCCCAGCCCTATAATCCCGGGCGCGTCGCCTGGCCGGACTGGTATCTGATCTGGGACTACTGCGCCGGCTTTATTTGCAACTGGGGCGTGCATTATCTCGATATCGCCGCCTGGGGCTGCCCGGCGCTGGCGCGGGAGGCGTGTGAAATCCAGTGTCAGGGCGTTTATCGCAAGCAGGGCTTCACCGACAACCTCGAACGGTGGCAGGCCACCTTCACGTTCGCCAGCGGCTTGCGGATGCGCTTCACTGACTGCAGCAGCGAGCGGGAGCTCCAGACCGGCACGCGGTTCATCGGCGACCAGGGATGGGTGCACGTCAGCCGCGCCGGCATTTCCGCCGAGCCGCAATCGCTGCTGCGGGTCCTGCTCCGCCCCGGCGAAACGCACCTGTACCCGGTGACCGGCCCCGGCGAGGATGTCGTGTTGATCAAAAAGGAAACCGGCGACCGCGCGGCGTTCAAAGACCTCAACCACGGCCAGAATTTCCTGGACTGCATTCGCAGCCGCCAGGATCCCATCTCGGACGTGGACGCAACGCACGTGGCGTCGTATTTGGGCCTCCTGGCCGAGATCGCGGCGCGGCTGGAGACCCGGCTTAAGTGGGACCCGGTGAAAGAAAAATTCATCGGCAATCGCGAGGCGAACCGGCGGCTCCGCCGACCGTTGTACAACGGCTGGAAGCTCTGAGCCGCGCCGGGGCCGCACCCCTGAAAACCCGAACACAAAGAAACCTGAAGATGAGCAAGATACATATTGGACTGAACGCGGAATTCTCGCGCAGCTCGGACAAACCATTCACGTGGGCCGTCCAGAAGGCGGCGGAGATGGGCTACACCTATTTCGAACCCATGGTCCACTGGGGCCGGGAACTGATGAGCGAAGCCGGGTATTTCCACACGGTTTCGCTGTTTGATGATCCCTGGCGCATCCGGGAAGCGTGCGACCAGGCGGGGCTGAAGATCTCGGGCCTGCAATCGCACGGGCCGCTGGGCCGCCCCGAGGTGCATGGCGAATACCTCAAGCTCGCCATCCGGGCCGCGGCGGAAATCGGCGTCCCGGTCGTCAACACCGATGAAGGCATCAAGGCGCCCTGGACGACGGAGGCGGAAGACTTCGTGCTGATCAAATACACGCTGCAGGAGGCGGCGTTCGTTGCCGAGCGGCGGGGCGTCAAAATCGGCCTGGAGCCGCACGCCCAGTATTCCCGGCACCCGGACGGCCTGGACCGCATCTATCACCTCGTCAAATCGCCTGCCATCGGCATCAACTTCGACACCGGGAATGCCTATCTCTGCGGGCACGACGTGTATGCGTGGCTGGAGCGGGTGGCGCCGCGGCTGGTGCATCTCCATGCGAAAGATATTTCCGTGTCGCACGCGGAAGCCGAACGCGGCAAGGTGACGGGAACGCCCGTCGGCTGCGCCTGCGGCGAAGGCGTGCTCGATTGGGCGCGGATTGTGGATATTGTCCGCCGGAAATGCCCGCGCGATATTGTTTTCTCGGTTGAGTGCGGGACGCCGGCGCAGGCCGCCCGGAGCCTCGAACATCTTTCGGCGGTGCTCCGGGCCGCCCCGGAGCCGAACTGACGGCAGTGTCCTTGTGGCTTCGATCCCCCGCAGCCCCCGCGCGCCGGGGCCTTGCGGGGCTGCTGTGCCTGGCCGGGTGCGCCCTGGCCGCGCCGCCGCCGGAACCGGTCCAGCCGCCGCCGCCGCGCAGCCGAATGGAAGTCGAGCGCGTCCTGGCGAAGGCGCAAAGCACGAACGCGGCGGCGCCCGCCGGCCCGATGACCATTCTGCTGCTGGCCGGCGCGCAGGACCACGGCGCGGAGGCCCACGACTACCCGCGGTGGCAGGAAAGGTGGGCGCGCCTGCTGGGAGGGTCGGCGGCGTGGGGCAAAGGCCCCGTGAACCTGTTTGGCGAAACGGCTTTGCCGCCCGCCGAAACGCCCGAGGCGCCGGGCGTTCGCGTGCTTAAAGCCCAGGCGTGGCCCCGCCCGGAACAATTCGCGGCGGCGGATGTTCTCGTGGCGTACTGTTATCTGGATTGGGATGCGCCGCGCCTGCAGCAGGTCCGCCGACACCTCGCGCGCGGCAAAGGGTTGGTGGTCATTCATTCCGCCACCTGGACCAAACCCCGGCCCTCCGCCGAAGTGGGCGCGCTGACTGGAATCGGCGGCTTTGAGTTTTATCGGCATGGCCCGGTCCGGCTCCGGCTGAAGCAGCCCGGGCATCCGATTTGCCGGGGCCTGCCGCGCCAAATCGAGTTGGCCGATGAGACCTATTGGCCGGCCACGCCCCCGCCCAGCGCGCCGGCTTACACCGTGCTGGCCAGTTCTGCCGAGCCCGTCAAGCCGGGTGCGGAGGTGACGCAGCCGCAAGTCATGTTCTGGACTTGCGAACCCGGCAACGGCCGCGTTTTTGGCTGTGTGCCCGGGCATTTTACCTGGACCTTCGACGATCCCTATGTTCGGCTCCTGCTGCTGCGGGGCATCGCCTGGGCCGGCCGGGCTGACCCCAACCGCTTTGATGCGCTGGCCCTGCCCGGGGCCCGGCTCCGCGAGGGGGACTAAGGGTGTCCCGCGCTTTCCCATTTACACCGGCGCTATTTTCATCCACGATGACGGCATGAAACCGTTCGCTCCGCTGCTGCTCGCTTTGGTTTGCACCCTCATCCCGCCGGGCCGGCTGGCCGCGGCGGAGAAGGCGACGGAATTTCGCCGCCTGTCGCTGACGGAATACCGGGACAAGATGAAAGCCGGCTGGATCGGGCAGATCGCGGGGGTGACGTGGGGCGCCCCGACGGAGTTCAAGTTCCGGGATCGAATCATCCCCGCCGACAAGGTCCCGGTTTGGAAGCCCGCGATGATTAACGACGCGTTCGGCCAGGATGATCTCTACGTCGAGATGACGTTCCTGCGCACGCTCGAACAATACGGCCTGAACGTTTCCATTCGGCAGGCGGGTCTGGATTTTGCCAACAGCGGCTACCCGCTCTGGTGCGCGAACCGGGCCGGCCGGGATAATCTGCGCGCCGGCATCGCGCCGCCGGATTCCGGCCACCCGAAGTTCAACCAGTGCCCGAATGACATTGATTACCAGATCGAGGCGGATTACTCGGGGCTGATCGCGCCCGGCCTGCCGCAGTTTGCCATTGAGATGGGGGAAAAGTTCGGCCGCCTGATGAACTACGGCGACGGCATGTATGCGGGGCAATTCATCGGCGCGATGTACGCGGCCGCATTCTTCGAGAGCGACCCGGTGACGATCGCCGAAACCGCCCTCCGGGCCATTCCGGCGGACTGTCAGTACGCCGAAATGGTCCGCGACCTGGTTGCCTGGTATCGTGCCGACCCCAACGACTGGGAAAAGGCCTGGCAGCTTTGCCAGCGGAAATACCGCGAGGACCCGGAATATCAGAAAGCCTCCAACGGCGGCATTGACTGCAAGATTAACGGCGCCTACGTCCTGCTCGGCCTGCTGTGGGGCCAGCGCGATCCCGACCGCACGATCATCATCTCGATGCGTGGCGGACAGGATTCGGATTGCAACCCTTCCAGTGCCGCGGGGGTGCTCTTCACCACCATCGGCTTTGCGAACCTGCCGCCACGCTTCACCCAGGAACTGAACCAGAAGACTCTCTTCGATCACACCGCGTACAACTTCCCCAAATTGGTGGCTGTGTGCGAAAAACTCGCCCGCCAGGTCGTCAAGAGCGCCGGCGGCAAAATCACGCGCCGGAAAGGCGAGGAGTTTTTCCTCATCCCGGTGCGCGCGCCGCAACCCAGCAAGCTGGAACTCAGTTGGGCGCCCGGCCCGATTGCCAACAGCCGCTTTACGCCCGCGGAGATGGCCCAAATCCGGGTGGATAACGTGCCCGCCCACATGCATGCCGCTGTCCGAAAATTCGCCCCGGGCTGGCAGATCGCCAACTGCGGCCTGGATATGGACCCCGGGTTGCGCGCGGAGTGGGGCGGCAAGCCGAATGTCCTGGCCACGCACCCGCTCGACAAGGACACCGGCTGCACGCTGAGCAACCGCGTCAAAGTGCCCGCCGGCAAAACGGCGCGGCTGCGCCTGGTCGTCGGCCACGACCCGCAAGGGGATTTCGACCTCATCGTGCGCGCCAACGGCCGGGAATTGCTGCGCCAGCCCGTGAGCAAGGCAACCGCCACCCGGGATCCGTGGCTGGTGCGGGAAGTGGATCTCTCCCAGTTCGCCGGCAAGAAGGCCCCGCAAATTGAACTGGTGAACCAGCCCTCCGGCTGGGCCTTCGAGGCCGCCTATTGGGCTGAGATCAAGGTTATTATCGAATAGCGCCCCGCGAAGAAGCCGTCCCCGAATAAGGGTGGCCGGGCTAATCCGCAGCGGGCCAGGCCGCGCCGAAGCCGGGCCTCGCAGCGGCTTCCCGGCGGGGCCAAATTCAAGGGAAAACGCGCGCGAATCAACGCGTGCTCCCCGGCGCGGATTGATTGAACCCGCGAGGCTCCCGCACGGCCAGGATGGCGCTTCGCCAATCGTTTTGCCGACAGATTGCTTTTGAAACCGGGGCGCATTTGTGCTACAAAAGGGCCTATGAAAGCGATACGTTTGCTGGTGGTTGCCGCAGCCGCAGCCTGGGCATGCCTGCTGCCGGAGATGGCGGCGGGAGCGGCGCAGAAGTCTCCGGATAAGATTCGCCTGCTGGTGATCACCGGCGGACACGGATTCCAGAAGGACTCCTTTTTCCAGCTCTTCGCGGATAACCCCGACATCGCTTATCAGGCGGTGGAGCACCCGAACGCGCATGCGCGGCTGACGGCCGAGGCGGCGAAGCAGTACGACGTGATCGTCACTTACGACTACAACCAAGCGATCTCGGAAGAAGCGAAGGCGAATTTCCTGGCGCGGCTCAAGGAGGGGAAAGGCCTGGTGGCTCTGCACCACGCCATCGCCGCTTACCCGAACTGGCCGGAGTATTGGAACATCATCGGCGCGCGCTACTACCTGGCGGCAACAAACATTAACGGCGTAGCCAAACCGCGCTCGAAGGCCCGGGATGATATGACTTTTCGGATTCACGTGGCCGACCCGCGCCACCCGGTGACCCGCGGGATCAAGGACTTCATGGTTCGCGATGAAACCTATAAATGGTTCGACGTCGCCCCAAAATGCCATCCACTGTTGACCACCGACGAACCGGAGAACAATGAAGTCCTCTCATGGGCCAAAACCTACCGGCGCGCCCGGGTGGTTTATCTCCAGCTTGGCCACGATCGCCAGACCTACGAAAACCCCAATTACCAGCAACTGCTCCGGCAAGCCATCCGCTGGGTGGCGCGCCGGCATTGAACTGCCCGGGCTGCGCATGGAACAACCGGGTTAAATCGGAACCTGCTCGCATTCGCCCCGGCAGCTTCGCGCCTTTATCCTGTCAGCCGCCGCCTCCCTCATGTTCTTCCACGTCATCGCCTGCGAGATTGCCTTTCGCGAGCTCTGCCATGCCGCATCCCAGTCGCAGAACCTGGTTGACTTCGACTTCCTGACCCAGGGCTATCATGATATTCCCGGGGCGGGGCGCGCGGAAATCCAGAAGCGCATTGATGCCGTGCCCGCCGGCAGGTACGACGCAATCCTGCTTGGCTACGGGTTATGCAGCAGCATCCTCCCCGGGTTGACGACGGCGCACACGCCGCTGGTGATTCCCCGCGCGCACGATTGCATCACGTTCTTCCTGGGCTCAAAGGAACGCTACCGCAAATGCTTCGACGCCCGGCCCGGCACCTACTACTACACCTCCGGCTGGCTGGAATGCGCCACCCGGCGCCGGGGAACGGGAGCCACCTGGGACGGCGCTTCCCTGCCCGCCGGCACCAAGGACAGCATCAAGGCAACCTATTATGAGGAATGGGTGAAGAAATACGGCGAGAGCCAGGCTGATTACCTGCTCACGGAAATGAATCGCTGGGCGGATTCCTATACGCATGGCACCTTGATCCACTTTGATTTAGTCCAACACCTGAAGTTAAATGAGCAGGTGCGGCAGATCTGCGCGGAGCGAGGCTGGCAATACGACGAAATCCCGGGAGACCTCCGGTTGCTCCATCAACTGCTCGCGGGCGAATGGCCGGAATCGGATTTTCTCATCGTGTCCCCGGGGCAAACGGTGATTGCCACCAACGACGAGCGGATCATCGGCGTTGCGCCGGCATCTTCAAACGGTCCCACTGCCGCCTAGCCTCTCGGCTTTGTGGCTCCCGCCTCCGGGTTGCGGCCAGCGTAGAAAGCAGCGACCCTTTTCCCCTATGGCGTTACGCGGCTGAAGCAGGCTCCCCGGGCGCTGTGCGCGCGCAAACAACTGGGTCTTATAAATACCCGGGGCCGCCGCCGGAGGCTGGCAAACCTGTTCGGACTTCCCGAGAACAGTCCGCGGAATCCTGATCGTCAAATTATCAGTTTTGCGAAATTACACGCCGGAGAGGCGGAAAAAACCGGCGTTCGCGGGGTTGAACCTCTCTGGCAGAGGTGTTTTTGGCAAATTTAGCCGCCCGGATTCGCAATTTTGCGCCAGAAAACGCGTGGCACACGTTGTGCCCTGCTCAAACTGAGAAAGCAACGCTGGTTATGAGAATACTGATAATAGCATGTCTCGCCCTCCTGGCAGTCGGCTGCCAGACTTCGCGAACCTCCGTCAACCCGATAGCTTACCAGGGCGGCGATGGTTCTTCGTACGAGCAGGCCATCCTCATTCGTGAAGCGCACTGCCGGGAAGCAGGCATTCTGGCACAAAGATTGTGGCTGGAGCGAACTTATCCAGGATATCGCGCGGCGAAGGAGTCAACGCAAACCCTGGCCAACCGGCAATATGCCGTGTTTGAGATTGCCACGGCGGAAGGTCAGACGCGAACCGTGTATTTTGACACCACCGAGTTTGCCAACAAATGATGGGCATCCCCGAAGGGCGCGCGGAGCACCGCTGAACTCCAGCACGCCTGCCAATGCTGACAGTTGATTAATCGCTTCTCCGTCGCATCGTGCGGACGTCATTCCCACCCGGAATCTCCCTTGGTCGACAGGCTCAAGACGATGGCTGCTCAATAAAGGCAGTCAGGGTATCTTTGATTCGATCCATCTCTGCTCCGGGATTATTTTCGACCAGCAGCGCGAGGCTGGTTCCATCCGATCGAGCTGCAACGTAAACCCGAATACAATCAAAGACCCAGCAGTAGTGGGCCGCTTGCTGGTTGGCAGGTAAAAGGGTTTGCCCGGCATAAACCAGGCCCGTCAGCATATCCTCCGCCGCCGAGGGATAAAAAGACTTGCTCAGGCATTGGACCTCGAGCACACGATCCGGCAGGTGGATGCTATACGCGACCAGGCCGGCTATCGGCAGGCGCGACGAAAGAAAGGTCTCCAGTGCGTTATTCATTCGGCGTCGGAGGCGGGTGGCAACGCGCTGCGCACCAATAGTTTGAAGGCAGGCTGGATTTGAACCAGCATCCGGCTGCTGCCGGTGCTCATCCACATCCGGTGGAATCGTCCGCTGGGCGTGCCTTTGGCCGCCTGGTTCGCCTGTTGCTCAAGTTTGGCAAACAGTTCCAGGCGGTTTTCAATGGACTCACACTTGGACTCGTAAAGGACTTCCCGGGCATTCGAGCAGAGCAGCACCTCCTCGATCTGAGTTCCGCGGGCTTCTGTGGGGGCGGAAGCATCGAACGACGTCGCGCCAAAGTCCGCTGGGCGCCCCAGCCCGCCGAACCCCCGCCCCGGCTGCAATTCGCCCTCATCCCGCAGCCGCGCTGCTTCCATCAGCAGGAATTGGTATTGCCCGGAAATGGTGCGACGGGCCGGCTCGGCAAAGGGCTGGAGCTTGAATTCGCCGCCCTTTAAAGCCAGCAGGCCGTATAACGCCATTTCCCCCTCCAATTGCCCGGTTTGCGCGTGAATAATCTCTCCCTCGCTAATATATATCTGCCCCTGCCGCTTGCCGGTGGTCACCTTCAAAATAGACGACTTGCGAGCCAGGCACTCCATTTGCAACACATCATCCAACCCCACCTGCTGCATGACTCCGCGGAATCCCGATGCCGACCGCGCCGTCGCCAGGGAATCCAACGTGATAAACAGGTTGTGAAAATCTTCCGGCGAAGACGGCTTGGCCAGGAACAAGATCGCCCCCAGGTCCAGGCAAGTCTGGCGCACGGTTTCCTCCATGCGTTCCGAAAGCATGACCACCTGCTGCCCCGGATGGGTGCGTCCCAGCAGGCGCAGGAACTCGACGCCGTCCATAACCGGCATCTCGACATCCAGCACCACCAAATTCATCGGGTGCGCTTTCAAGTGCTCCAGGGCCTGGGAGTGGTTGGTCGCCGTTCGAATCGCCCATCGCCCCCCGGACAATTCCTTGAACGAAGCCCCGATGGCCGCCAGGAACTGTGCATCGTCATCGATAATCAAAAATTGATGGTGCTGCGGGTCGTTCTCTTGCATATCGTCTTAGCTGCCGCTCTCAGTTCCGAGCGCCTGCAGTGCCATTTGTATCGCCGCGGCCACATCCCCGTCCACATCGGCCGCGGTGCGTGCCAGCGCCTGCCGGGCCCGTTCGCCGCCCAAACGCCCGAGCGCTTCGGCAGCGGCCTGGCGGACATCCCGATCCGGATCCTCCAGCATGCCGATGAAGAGATGAGTCGCCATGCGCTTGCGTTTTATCGCCGGCGAACCCAAATG
Source organism: Verrucomicrobiota bacterium (assembly GCA_012517205.1). Classification (GTDB taxonomy): domain Bacteria; phylum Verrucomicrobiota; class Verrucomicrobiia; order Limisphaerales; family UBA8199; genus UBA8199. The sequence continues at coordinate 65,618 of JAAYVL010000022.1, read as the reverse complement.
GTCCTCGGGCGTAAATTCAAACGTGTGGTCCGCCGCCATCTCTCCCAGATTCACCAGTAATTGGGCGACAAAGAATCGAATCGCCGGCTCTGCATCCTGGATGGCCAGCTTTAATTGCTCCGCCACCCCGCGCGTTTCCGGCAGCGAGGCCCAGTCCGGATCAATACGGGCGAGACTGGCCGCGGCAATCCGCCGCACGCTGGTAACCTCATCTTTCAAAGCCAGGATCAACGGCGCCACCCCGCGACGATCGCCGATCCGTCCTAGCGCCATCGCCGCCGCTTCGCGCACATCGGCATCCGTATCATTGAGCGCGCTCGCCAGCGGTTCGCAGGCCGCCGGGTTGTTGAACCGGCCAAGAGCGATGGCGGCTTCCTGGCGAACCTCCCATTCCTTGTCACGCAGCAGTTTGCAAATCGGGCCGATGGCCTCCGCGGCTCTCAACACCCCCAGCGCTTGCGCGGCCGCAACTCGCACCTGCGGATGGCTGTTGCGCAGGCTGGTGGTCAGCGCATCCACAGCCTCGCCTCCGCCAACCTTTCCCAACGCATCCACCGCGGCAACCCGCACCGTCGGCTCTTCGGCTTGCAACGCTGAACGCAACAACTTGATTATGCGCGGATCGGAAATCTGGCCAAGGGCTTCCACCGCCCCGGCCGCCGCCTGAACCGGCCCTGTTTGAATCGTCAATTGCAACGCCGGAAGCGCGTCAACCCCGGCCGCCGCGGCCCGCCGGTACCATCCCTTGGCGTTTTGAAACCAGATGCGTTCCTCCCGGTCTTTGGGCGTCCATCGCACGGTATCAATCGCTTGCGCCGCCCCGACGCGCACGTGAAAATTCGGGTGGCGGAGCAGGCGCACCAATTCGACCAACACCCGCTCGTCAACGATCTTTCGCAAGCCGAACAGGGCCGCCCGAATCACCTCCGGGTCTTTGTCCTCCAGCGCCTTCAGCAGCGGTTCATAGCGTCCGGGGTGCTCCGACCGTCCCAACGCCGTCGCCGCTATCCGCCGCACTTCCACATCGGAATCGGTCAACGCCGCCGTTGCCAACGCGCTCAATGTGCGCGCTTTAGGATCCTGCGAAAGCTCCTGCGCTGCCTTTCTGCGCGTCGCTGCCGTCCCGGACTTTAGCTGTCGTAACGTCACCCAAAGCATGCAACACCCCATCCTAGCCGAAAGCTCCAGCCCTGTCACGGACTAAGCCATGTTTTTCATTCCAGAACTTCCCGCTGGCGCCTAGCATTAAATCACCCCCAAGACAACCCTCGCGCCGCGGCGGGATTTCCCCGGCATCGCCGTATCCCTGCCATTGGCCGCCAATCCCCAACCAGAACATTTCCTTGCGCTGCCGCGGTCAAAACCCCATTCCTTAACCGGCTATCGCTTTTCCACCCAGATATTGCGATACTGCACCGGATTGCCGTGGTCCTGCAGCAAAAGGCCCCCCGGCTCGTTCTCCCGGTCATTCAGCGCGCCTCCCGTGACGCCCGGCAGCTCCAGGTTATCCTGCACCACGACACCGTTATGCACCACCGTAATCCGCGCCCGGGCGGTCTTCTTGCCGGCGGCATCGAATTTGGCAGCCGTAAACGTGATATCATACGACTGCCATTGCAACGGCGGGGCGCACATATTCACCCGGGGCCGGCTCACGGTGTAAACGCCGCCGCATTCGTTGTCCTGCCCTTCCAGCCCGTAACTGTCCAGCACCTGCACCTCGTAGCGTCCCTGCAAATAAACTCCGCTGTTAGCCCGGCCCTGGCCAAAGGCGGTCGGCATATACGGCAATCGGAACTCCAGGTGAACCCGCTGATCGAGGAACTTCTCCCGGGACATGATGTCACCGCCGTTTACTTCCATCACCCCATCGGGCAGCACCTTCCATTTCACCGGCTTGCCCTCCTCGCGGTGCCGCCACTGGTCCAGGTTCTTCCCGTCAAAAAGCACTATCGCTCCCGCCGGGGGCGCCTTGCCCAGTTCCGGCGATATCCGTTGTGTCTGCTTCCATTCAAAAGTGCCGCGCAACCGGCCCGCCATCGTCCCCCGGGCGTTCCCGCCCTCAACAGCGCCGGACCACAAAGCCGCGCTTAGCACCACCCCGTTTCCCGTGGTGCCAAACACCCGGCTTATATCAAAGGGGATGTCATCCATGAACCTGACCTGCCCGTCGCGAATCTCACCTTTCAACCGGTAAAGATACGGTCCGCGCTGAAGAAAATCTGATACCAGCCGCGCCTCGTACTTTCCCCCGCCCAGCGGGATCATATAAACCCCCACCTTTTGGGATTCATCATTGACGCTGATCTCGCCCTGCCAATCGCCCATGTATGGGTCCGTCGCCTGCTGGGCAAACAAGGAGGACGCCATTAACACTCCCGCCAGAATGCCGCCCAAGTTTGTATTCATTCGCATACGCCAAGTCTGAACATTCCCCACCAACGCGCAAGCCTGGAATCCGCCCAACTCGCTCTCGGCTCGTCCCGGTATAGCCAGCCCCCACAAGCCCGGAGCCGTGGCCTTCTTCATACTTAGCGGCAAAAACCGAAACCACGCCGACAAAAACCGCAACCCGCAGGCCGGCAAGGTTCTGCCCCATCGCAGTGCCCAGCAAGCTAACGGTTAAATTGCGGCTTGTGCGAAACGGGCCGGTTCTCCTCAAGCTACTCCATTCTTAACTGGCGCGTCCGGCAGGACTCGAACCTGCAACCTTCTGATCCGAAGTCAGAAGCTCTATCCAATTGAGCTACGGACGCACCCGCAAAGCCTGCGCTTGGGAAAGTTAGACACGCTCTTCGCTATCTCGTTCCACTTTTCCGCCCCCATTCGGATAATGCGCCAGGCATGCCCACGGCAAGGCGCAACGTAAGCGATGGTGGCGCCCCAAGTCGAGCAGGAAAAGGCCGGCGACTGCGGTTCCCGGCGGCGCCAATGCAGCCTGCGGTGCGCACGCCGCCCCAGAAAGAACCTTCCCCGCCCCAACTGCCCGCCGCCGGTTTTTTATTGTTCAGGCCTTCCGTTTGAGCCAGCCTTGCGGCCAGATGAAACTGCCCACACTTCATAACTTCGTGAACCCTTTGGTGCTGACCCATCCGGGCCGCGCGGCCCTGGTGCTGCTGCTTGCGCTGCCAGGCCCCCCCCTTGCCTCTGCGGATGCCAACACCTGCCGGCTCGCCAATGACCGGCTGATAATCGCTTTCAGCCCCGAGCACGGGGACCTGGTGGAGTTCACCGACGCGCATACGCGCCAGAACTTTGCGGGCACGATGCCCTCCGGAGCGCCGCTCTGGGAATTAACGCTCGCGCCGGCCAACCAGACCCTGACGGCGTCATCCGCGCAGTCCTTTCGCGCCCAACCGCTTGACCGCAAGCCCTCCGGGCTGCGCCTGACCTGGGAAAAGTTTGGACTGCCGGCGGCGCCGGAACTGCGCGTGGAAGCGGTGGTGCGGCTGGACGCCGGGCAACCCATGAGCCACTGGGAACTGGCGGTCAGCGGTCTGAATGCATTGAGCCTCACCCACGTCCGCTTTCCGCGCATCATAAACATCCCGTGCCAAGCCAACGAGCGGCTGGCCGTGCCGGCATGGATGGGGTATCTCGCCACCGAGCCGCGCCAGGTCTTTGCCGGCCCGGCGGGGAACGGGCGGCGGTTCCAATGGAGCTATCCCGGCCATCTGTCCCTGCAATGCCTGGCGTTTTACCAACAGGATGGGCCGGGGCTGTATGTGGCCTGCAACGATACCGCCGGGTTCAACAAAGACTTTGCGTTCTTCGGCGACCGCGAAAACCGCCTGCACTGCGAAATCGCGCACCTGCCCGAGCGCCGCCCGGCAGCGGTCCCGGCCTGGCGCCTGCCTTACGCCGTCCAACTCGGGACTTTCACCGGCGACTGGTTCACAGCCGCCGAGCGCTACCGCGCCTGGGCAACCAACCAGCCCTGGGCCCGGGAAAGCCGGCTGGCGCGCGGCCGGGTGTCCGACTGGGCGCTTAACACCGCGCTGTGGGTCTGGAACCGCGGCCGCTCGCCGGGCGTGCTCGAACCGGCGATGGTTCTGCGGGAAAAACTGGGCCTGCCGGTCAGCGTCTTCTGGCACTGGTGGCATGGCTGCTCCTACGACGCCGGTTTCCCGGAATACCTGCCGCCCCGCGAGGGCGCCGAGAGTTTCACCAACGCCTTGACCCGCGCGCAGGCCAAAGACATCCGCACCCTGGTGTATATGAACCAGCGGCTCTGGGGCATGACCACCCCAAGCTGGACCAATGAAGCCGCCGCGCGGTTCGCCGTCAAAGGCCCGGACGGCCAGATTCACCCGGAAGTCTATAACACCTTCACCCGCCAACCCTGCGCGACGATGTGCATGGGCACCGCCTTCTGGCGGGATAAATACGCCGGCCTGGCCGAGCGCGCGGTCCAGGAACTGGGCGTGAACGGCATCTACATGGACCAGGCCTGCACCAGCCTGGCGTGTTTCGACCCCCAGCACGGACACCCCGTGGGCGGCGGCGTTTACTGGATGAAAGGGTTCCAGGCGCTCCAGGCGGACATCCGCCGCCGCTGCGCCGACCGCCGCGAGCCGGTGGTGCTGGCGGGGGAGGGTTGCGGCGAATGCTGGCTGCCCTACCTCGATCTGATGCTCGGCCTGGAAATCAGCCGCGAACGCTACGCCGCCCCCGATGGCTGGGATCCCCTTCCGTTCTGGCCGGCGGTGTACCATCCTTTCGCCATCACCTATGGCAACTACGCTTCGCTGACCATGCCGCCCTACGACGACCTGTGGCCGGCAGAGTCCGCGCCCGCCGAGCCGCTCAAGCTCCTCGACCGGAAATATGCCCGCCAATTCTGCCTCGAACAGGCGCGGGCCTTTGTCTGGGGGCAGCAACCCACCCTGGCCAATTTCCTCCCGAACCAGTTGACCGAGCGCGCCGAGGAATTGGACTTTGTGCTGCGCCTGGCGCGCCTCCGCCACCGCGCCGAAAATTATCTCCTGCGCGGAACCTTCCTGCGCCCCCCGCGGCTCCAGGCCCCGACGGCCACCCTGGACATGTCGCGCCTCTCGATCTACGCCGGGCGGGAGGGAGGCCTGACGGCATTCCAGAAAACCAGCCCGCTGGCGCTGGCCGCCGCCTGGCAGGCGCCGGACGGCAAGGTGGGCATCGCGATTGTCAGCATCGCGGACGAACCCACCCGCGTCACTCTCCACTTCCCCGCCGACCGCTACGGCCTGCCGCGCCGCGCCCGGGTCCATCTGCTGGATGAAACCGGCCGTCGGCAGCTTGGCACCCTGCGCCAGCTCGGCTCCGAAATGGAAATGGAGCTGCCCCCCCGGGCCGCCCGCATCCTGGAACTGGCGGTTCCGTAAGCGCCGAGCACCCATCAAAGACCCGCCCCGGCAGCCCGCCGCGCCCGGCGAACGGGCAAAAGCGTTTCCCGCCCGCGGGTTTCGCCCGTACCACGCCGCCCGCAGGCAGGCGGTCAGCGGGGAAAAGGAAAGACGCTTGCAGGCGGCGCGCCTTCGCGCGGCGGGCGGTTGCCGGTTCCTTCGGAAGCTGAAATCCGGCGGTTAGAAGTACGGGCTTGCGGGCGCCGCCACCTTGTGGGGCAACCGGTTGGTGCCGCTGACGGAATAGTGCGCTTCGAGGGTCAGGGGTTTGGCAGTGAAGGTCACCTGCCCGTGAACCAGCCCCTGGGCCGGGTCGAAGAAGAACCGCGCCGGCGCGCCTCCGGCCAGAACCAATTGCAGACCGTGGTTGGCCCCGGCCAGGAACACGGTATCCTGCCGCCCCGCCGGGCCGTCCAGGCTCACCGTGAGCTTGCGGGCCGAGGCATCCCACCGCTCCGAGATTCGCTTGCCGCCCCACAGATGGAAAGGCGCTTGCCCTGGCGCTTCACGCAGGTAAAAGAGCTGCAGGCTCCCCCCGGAAATAGCGAGGTCGCTGAACGCCGCGTTCAGAGCGTCGCCCCGCAACTTCCGCGCGAGCCGCCGATGAACGTTGAACAGCACGTAGTCTTTATGCGGCTCGAATCCCAGCGCCTCGGGGGAATGAAAAGCCAGGGCGGTCTTGACGTCCTGGTTCGCCATGTTGGCGACGGGAATCAGCCAGTCTCCCCACGTCTGGTTGCGATACACCGTCGCGAACGTTTGGGGCGCCGTGGCCGCGAACAGGTCGGCGGCATCCACAAACCGCCAGATCCGGGACTCGTACATTCCGAAGTCATACTGGGCCAGGTTGTAGGCCTGGGTGTAGAAGGGTTCGGGGGGGGTGACGCCTTTGGCATGCGGAAACTTGTGCGGAAAGAGGCGCCAGTCAATCTGGCTGTATTGGCCCCCGCCGGTGAGCAGGTCGTAGTTATAAACCAGCGACGCCGGGCAGCGCTCGATATCCTGGCCGCCGGGCCAGATCATGCCCTGGGCGGGAAGACAATGGGCGAAGCCAAAATAGCTCCAGTAATCCGTCAGCGAACCAAAGGAATAGCCTTCGCCATAGATCAGCGCGTCGAAATTGCACACTACCGGCAGGACAAAAGCCCGCGTGCTGTGGCTGACCAGCACCGTATGCGGGCAGCGGCGGCGCAACAGCTCGCGGCGGCACCAGTTCATCTCATGCAATTCGATCAGGCAATCATAGACCTCGCGCGGATGCCCATGCTCGCGCGCCAGCGTGCAGTTGCCGTAAGCCAGGTTGTCGTCCAGGTAAATGCCGTCCACGGCGTACCGGTCCATCATGCGCGCGAGGTTGGCCAGGCGGTATTCGGCCAGGCCGTTCGGGGAAGCCAGGCAGGTGGCGATGAGGTCGCAGTAGGAGTCCATCTCCGCGGTGTAGCGGCCGCCGTAATTGAACCCCTGCCAGAGGGCGAACTGGCCTTTGGCCTTCAACTCCCGCACCCCGGGCGCGCTGTCATACATCAAATCCGCGTTCTCCTCCCACAGAAAAAGCAGGCCCAGCTCATGCACCTTGTCCAGCACCCGCATGAACTCGTCGGCGGGCGGGCGCGGCAGGCCGGGCGTCCCCACGCGGTGCATCTGGAACAGCGTAAAACCAAACTGGGCGACCCGGCTGATCTCCGCGTCCGTCGGGTAAGGGTGTTTCTCATCCCCGATCCAGGTGAACATGCGCAGGTCGTGCATCCGGGGATGCGGCCGCCGGTTGGGGGCCACGCTGAGGCCGACCCGGAAGGTGAGCGGCTCGCCCGCTTTCAGCACGCGGGGCGGGTCGCCGGGGGCGATCCGTATCAGGTACTGCGCCAGGGAAATCCGCCCCGGGCCGTCCGCGGGCCCGGCGGTTTCCACCACCGCCGTGTCCAGCTTCGGCTGGCTCAGGTGCAATGCGCCGCCGTCGGTAAAAATGGCCAGCGCCGCCGCCGGGCTGAAAACCTGCAGGCAGGAAGTCTCCGCCGTAAAACGAACTGCCTGGCCGGCGGGCGGCAGGCTGCCCCGCACCGCGTCGCTGCCGTTTTCGCCCCGGGTCTTGTGCAGGTAGTGGCTGAGCTGGCCCCGCGCGGAAAGCCGGTACACCAACTCCCGCTCCACGCGCAATTCCCCGCGCGGCGTCAGCTTCACCGCGCTCACCACCACGCCATCATTGAAGAACGTATGCCGCAGCGTGTAATCCACTTCCGGACCGCGTTGAGCCGGGTCGCGCAGCGTCCCCTCCACCCGCAGGACCGCCTGGTCTTTACCCGCGCGCTCGACGACCAGCTTGCCGGTGTTGAATTCCGAAGCGAACCGGTATTGATCCAACTGGAGCTCCGCCGGGCCGCTGGACGCGATGACCTCCCGCCCCTCGCGCACCACCCGGACGGCGCTGACCAGCCCGGTCGCTTTTTGCACGCGGTAAGTAAAGGTGGGGCCGGCCACCACCACCTCGGCGGCCTCTTCCGTGAGGCTCAACTCCTCGGGCGGCAGCGGTTCGCGCAGGACGGCGCGGATGGGGCGGCTGACGGGAGCGGAAAGGGCGGCGCGCGCCAGCCCCGACATTTCAATCACCAGCAACCCCGCGGCCAGCACGCTCCATGTCCGGATCCAAATCGGGCTCGGGTACATCATGCGGCTCAAGCTAATGACCCGCCGGCAAATTGCCAGTATTTTGCGCGCCCCGCCCCCGGCCCGCCCGCCGGGGCGCCGCCGGTTCAGGCCCGCGGGTGGGCGGCGTCGTAGGCGCGCTTGAGCCGTTCCGTGGTCAGGTGGGTATAGACCTGGGTCGTGACCAGGTGTGCATGCCCGAGCAGTTCCTGAACGCTGCGCAGGTCCGCGCCCGCGTCAAGCAGGTGCGTGGCATAGCTATGCCGCAGCTTATGGGGCGTCAGGTGCGGGTCCAATCCCGCGGCCGCCAGGTGTTTCTTCAGCCGCAATTGGAGTTGCCGCGGCGCGATGGCGGCGGCCTTCTTTGGTCCCGCCAGAAAAACCGGGGCGTCACCGGCCGGCGCCTGGGGCAGCAGCGCCCAGTAGTTTCGAATGGCGGCCAGGGCCGGTTCGCCGATGGGAACGAGCCGCTCCTTTTTGCCTTTGCCGCGCACGCGCACGACGCGTTCATGCCAGTCAATATCCTGCGCCGTCAACCCGCACAGCTCGCTGATGCGCAGGCCGCAGGAATATATGGTTTCCAGCACCGCCACATCGCGCCGGGCCGCGAGGACGGCCGCCGCGCGGGCGGAATCGGCTTGCCCGGGGGGCGGCCGGAGCTTGAGCGGGGCGGCCAGCAGATCGGCCATCTGCTCCGGCGTGAGAAACCGGGGCAGCCTTTTCGCGACCTTGGGCAGGGCCAGGTTCCGGATGGGCGACGCCGCCACAGCCCCCCGCCGCACGAGAAACCGGTAAAAGGTCCGCAGGGCGCTGAAACGAAGCTGAACCGCGGCGCGGCTCAGGTTCTGCCGCCCCAGGAAGCGCACATACGCGCGGAAATCATCCCGCTGCAACGCCTCCCACCCGGGCGGCGGCAGGCGCTCCGCCTGGCGCCAGCGGCAGAACTCCTCCAGCGCCTGCCGGTAATTGCGCTGCGTGTACGCCGAGGCCCCGCGATCCGCCGCCAGGTGCTGCAGGAACTTCCCGATCCACGCATCCGGGACCGGCGGTTCCGGGGCCGCCGCGTTCACGACGCCGGGGCCTCCTTCGGTTCGGCCTCGCGCTCGGGAAATTCGAACGTGACCTTGCCCGTCTCGCCCATCACCAGGTACGCCTTGAAGGGACGGCCGGTTTTGGCGGAAACGAAGTCCGCCAGCAGATCCGTACGGCCTTGCGCCAGCAGCCGGGCGGCCTGCTCCCGATCCAGGGGCTGTTGCAGGATGACTTTGTTGAGCTTGAATTTGCACGGCCGCCGGGCGGCCTGGGACTGTTCGCAGACGTATGCCGCGTCGCCCTCAAACACCCGCTGGCGGCATTTGGGGCACGGGCCCAGCGGCTGCTGGCCCGTAAAGTCAAGCCGGGGCGCCGGCGCGGCGGCGGGGGCGGGTTTGGCGGCGCGGGCGCGGGATTTGGCCGCCCGCGGCTCGAACTCGAATTCCACGCGGCCCTCCTTGAGCACCAGGTAGGCCTTGAACAACCGCCCCTTCCGGGAGGTGAACTTCTCGAGCAAATCCGTCTTGCCCGCCGCCAGCAGCTTTTGCATCTGCGCCCGCTCAATCGGGCGCTGCAGGATGACCTTGCCCGACCGGAAATCGCAGGTGCGCGCGGCGCCGACGGAATTCTCGCACGTATAAACCCGCGGCGTTTCAAACACGCGCCCGCGGCATTTGGGACACTGGCCGACGGGTTCCTGGCCGGTAAAATCCGCTTTCGCCGCCTCGCCCTCCGCGTCTTCCTTCCCGGGGCCAAAGTCAAACTCCGGCTTCAGGTCCGGCGTCATCCGGATCTCCGCCGCAAAGGGCCGCCCCTGCTTGCTGCGAAACCCGGTCAGCGGCCCGACCCGGCCCCGCGCGATCAGTTCCTCCACCTCGGGAATCTCGAACTGGCGGCCCGCCACAATCTTCCAGAGGCTGAACTCGCACTTCTGGCATTGGAACTTCTTATAGTTCTCGCGGATTTCCCCGCCGCATTTCGGGCAGGGCGTTTTCAGGGCGCCGAAGTCCCCGGGCACGGTGTCGCTCTCATGCTGTTTGGCCTTGGCGACAATCTCGCGGGTCATGTCCGCGATCTCCTTCATGAACTCGGCGCGCTGCATCTGCCCGCGCGCCATGCGGCGCAGCTTGAACTCCCAGTCGCCCGTCAATTCCGGGGAGGACAGCTCGGGGATGGCCAGCCCGCGCAGCAGGGCAATCAGCGAAAACGCCTTCGCCGTCGGCTGCAGGTCGCGGCCCTGGCGAACCAGGTATTTTTCGTAGAGCAGGCCCTCGATGATCTGGGCGCGCGTCGCGGGGGTTCCCAGCCCCTTGTCGCGCATCGCCTCGCGCAGCTCTTCGTCTTCGACGAGCTTGCCCGCGCCCTCCATCGCGCTGAGCAGGGTCGCCTCCGTGAAGCGCGCCGGGGGCTTGGTCTGCGCGGCGACAACCTCGACGCTGGCGGTCCGCACCGTTTCCCCGGGCTGCACGGGCGCCAGGTTCGGAGCGTCGTCGGGCTGCGCGTCCTTGCCGTACACCGCCAGCCAGCCCGGGTTGACCAGGACCTTGCCCTCGCTCTTGAAGGGTTCGCCAGCGACGCGCGTGATGCGCGTCGTCACCAGGAATTCCGCCGCCGGGTAAAACACGGCGAGGAACCGCCGGGTGACCAGGTCATACAGCTTCGCCTCCTGCTCGTTCAGGTGCCGGGGCGCCTGCGAAGTCGGGATGATGGCGAAGTGGTCGGACACCTTGGCGTCGTTAAAGATTCGCTTGTTGGGCCGGACCCACTCGCGCTGCAGGATCTGGCTGGCAAAGGCGCCGTAGCGGGTTTGCTCCAGCATCCCCAGCGTGCTCCGGACGGTCGCCAGGTAGTCCTCCGGCAGGGCGCGCGAGTCGGTGCGCGGATAGGTGAGCGCCTTGTGCTTTTCGTACAGCGCCTGCGCCAGCCCGAGCGTGGCCTTGGCCGAAAAACCGAACCGCCCATTGGCCTCCCGCTGCAAACTCGTCAAATCGTACAGCAGCGGCGACAACTGGGTCGTGGGCTTGCTTTCCTCCGTCACCACCCCCGGCTGGCCGAGACATTTGGCCCGGATGGCCTCCGCTTGGGCGGCGTCCCAAATCCGCTCCGGTTTAAGGTCGGGATCGCCGTCCTTTTTGGCAAACCGCTCATCAAACCACCGGCCCGGGTATTCGCCCGCCTGGGCGGCAAACGTGCCGTGAACCTCCCAGTAATCCCGGGGCACAAAGTTCTTAATCCGCTCCTCGCGCTCGACCAGGATGGCCAGGGTCGGCGTCTGCACCCGGCCCACGGTCGTCAGGTGAAATCCGCCCGTCCGCGAGTTGAACGCCGTCATGGCCCGCGTGCCGTTGATGCCCACCAGCCAATCCGACTCGGAACGGCACACCGCCGCGTCCGCCAGCGGGCGCATCGCGGCATCCTCCCGCAGTTGCGCAAACCCTTCGCGGATGGCCGCCGGGGTCATGGACTGCAGCCAGAGCCGCTGGATCGGCTTTCGGGTCTTCGCGTACTGCACAATATAGCGGAAGATCAATTCCCCCTCGCGCCCGGCGTCGCAGGCATTGATCAGGGAGGCCACGTCCGGCCGCTTAATCAGCTTGAGCAGCACTTTGAGCCGCGCCGCGCTCTTGTCAATGGGGCGCAAATCGAAATGCGGCGGGATGACCGGCAGATGCGCAAACGTCCACTTGCCGCGCTTGACCTCGAACTGGTCCGGCACGCACAACTCCAGCAGGTGCCCCACCGCCGCGGAAAGCACATACCGCTCGCTTTCGTAGTAGTCGCCCTGTTTCTCGAAGCCGCCCAGGGCCCGGGCGATGTCGCCCGCCACCGACGGTTTCTCGGCAATAATTAATGCCTTGCCCATATAACCCGGCACACTAGCACTTTAGCCACGGTCGTGGCAAATCAATGCGGGAGGACGGCACGCGAACCCGCCGGGCGCGCCGGTCAAAGCGGGGCCATTTCGTACATCAGGCAAACCAGGCCAACCACCGAAATCAAAGCTAAAAACACCGCCACCCCGCACCAAATAATGATGCGCCCCTTCTGTCGTCTTATTTGCCGCAATTCACTGCGGGAAAGTGGCCTGCGATATCCAGCCATATCCCCACCTTAACATCTTCCTGAAAAAACGCAATATCTTCGTGACGCCAGCGGAACCCTCCGGCCGACGGCTGAAAACCGTCCACAACCCCAATCCCCCCGACATACTCGAAATCCGCCGAACGAATACCCTCTCCCTCGCCAGAAACCATAAGGCCGCTCAACCCTACCCTATCACCCGCTCCTCTTTTCTGCCCTTATCCATACTGTCCATTTTTTGGACACTGAACTGAATCCTGGCCCTGCAAACCGTCTTTCCATCCGTTTTGCCTCCCCAATCACATAACTCCAGTCTTTTCAGGCTAAACCATACCTGCCTCCTGCCCGTGTACAAGGGGTGTACAAGGGATGCCCATCGGGTGTACCAGCTAAAATCCTATGAACTTCCGGTGAGCATCCCTTGTACACCCCTTGTACACGGCGTATCGGGAGGGGAGCGGAACGGAGATGAACGGGCGTGGAAAGGGGCGGGCGCGGGGATATGGCGTCCGGGGACGGAATTGGGGGAGCGGGGAGTTCGTTGGGCGATTGCGGGAGGAGTTGGGTTGTTGCGGAAGCGGTTTGGTCGTAGAGTGGCGGGGCATGAAGAATGGTTTTCGGGCGCTCCCGCGGAGTTTTTATGAGCCGTCGGCCCGGACGGTCGCGCCGGCGTTGCTGGGGCATTGGTTGATTCGCAACACAGCCAACGGGGCGTGTGGAGGCGCGATTGTCGAGACGGAGGCGTATTTGGTGGGGGATCCCGCCTGTCATGGCGCCGCAGGGCTGACGGCGCGGAATCGCGTAATGTTCGGCGCGCCGGGGCATGGGTATGTGTATTTGATTTACGGCAATTATTTCTGCGCCAACGTGGTTTGCCAGCCGGCGGGGGTCGCCGAAGCGGTGCTGATTCGCGCGGTGGAAGTTGCTTTTGGAGAGGACTTTATGCGTGAGCACCGGTCGGCCGAGAGTGCGCGGGAATTGACCAGCGGCCCCGGCAAGCTGTGCCAGGCGATGGCTATTGACCGGGGGCTGGACGGCGTTGATTTGTGCGACGCGGCGGCGGCGTTGTTTGTGGCCCGAAACCCGGCGGTGGCAGAATTTCGCCGGAAACGAGGCCCCATGATCACCACGGTGCGGGTGGGCTTGAAAAAGGCGGCGGACGCGCCGCTGCGGTTTTACCTGGCGGGCAGCCTGTTTGTGTCGCGGCGGCACCCGCCGGCGGCGAAGCGGGTCGGTTAAGCGGCCGCAATTAAGCTGGACAGCGGGGCTGCCGCCGTGCATTTTGCGCGCCGACACCTCACCTGGGGCTAATCACCTGAAATGGAAGAGAAGATTTTATCCCTGCTTGGCCGGGCCAACTCCGCGCCGCTGAATGTCGCCGAATTGCGGGCGCGGCTGGGTTTCCGCCGCGATCGCCGGGAAGACCTGGCGCGCCTGCTGGCGCGCATGGAGCGGAACGGCCAAATCATGCGCAACCGGCCGGGCAACCGCTATACGCTGCCGCGGGCGGCGGAACTGGTGCCGGGGCGCATTCGGATGAACCGGCAGGGAACGGGTTTTTTGGAGGCGGACGATCCCCGGATCCCGGTCATTCGCATTCCCGGCCCGGCAACGGCGCCGGCCCTGCATGGGGACCGGGTGCTGGTGCGGCGGGAGGGCGCTCCGCCGCGGGCGCGGAGAACGGGCGCAAAAGAGGCGGCCGGCCGGGTCGTGCGCGTCCTGGAGCGGGCGCGCACTCAATTAGTCGGCACGCTGCGGCGGAACCGGCAATCCTTCTACGTGCTTCCGGATGACCCGCGCATCGGCCACGAGATTCACGTGCCGCCGCCGCGCCAGACCGGGCGCCCGGCGCGGGTCAACGATAAGGTTGTCGTGCGTTTGGGGGAGTGGACGCCGCGCCAGGCCGGGCCGGCGGGCGAGGTCATCGAGGTGCTGGGGCCGCCGGACGCCGCGGGAGTGGACATGCTTTCGGTCATCCGCCAGTACCAGTTGCCCTTGCATTTCCCCCGGAAGGTTCTGGCGGAGGCGCAGGCGCTGGGGCGGGAAGTGACGCCGGCGGACCGGGCCGGGCGGGTGGATTGCCGCGCGCACCCGGTCATCACCATAGACCCGTCCGACGCGAAAGACTTTGATGATGCCATCTGCCTGCAGCGCGCCGGGGCGGGACAGTGGAAGCTGTGGGTGCATATCGCCGATGTGTCGCATTACGTGCGGCCCGGCAGCGCGCTGGACGAGGAGGCGGCCCGGCGGGGGAACTCGACGTACCTGGTGGACCGGGTGGTGCCGATGCTGCCCGCGGCGCTGAGCGAGGAGTTGTGTTCGCTCAAGCCCCAGGTGGAGCGGCTGACCCAATGCGCGGAGTTTCTGCTCACGGCGGACGGGCGGGTGCGCGCGACGCGGTTTTATTCCGCGGTGATCCGCTCGCAGCGCCGGTATGATTACGGCGAGGTGCTGGCCCTGCTGGCGCGTCCGCCCCGCAACCCGCTGGAGCAGATGCTGCACGACGCGCATGCGCTGGCCGGGAAAATCCGCCGGGCGCGATTCCAGGCGGGGGCGCTGGAGCTCGATTTCCCGGAGCTCAAGATCCGGCTGGATGCGCACGGGCGGGTGCTGCGCCTGGAGCGGGAGGCGAGCGACAGCGCGCACCAGCTCATCGAAGAATACATGCTGCTGGCCAACGAGGCGGCGGCCGGGCGGCTGCGGGCCCGGCCGGGCCCGGCGATTTACCGCGTCCACGAGCCGCCGGAGGAGGCGCGGCTCGAGGAGTTTCGCCAGGAAGTGCGGAGCCAGCATATTCCCTGCGGCCGGCTGTCGAACCGGCGCGAGGCGCAGAAGCTGCTGGCGCGGCTCGCGACGCTGCCGATCGGCCCGGCGCTCAAGATCGGGTTCCTGAAGTCGCTCCCGCGCGCGCGCTACGCGGTCGAGCCGCTCGGGCATTACGGTTTGGCCAAGCCGGATTACACGCACTTCACCTCGCCGATCCGGCGCTACGCGGACCTGGTGGTTCACCGGGCGCTGTTGGGGCCGCCGGGGCGGCCCGTGGCGGCCCGGCCGCTCCCGGAAATGGCGGAGCATCTTTCCGCGACCGAGCGCAATTCCGATGACGCGGAGCGCGACAGCCGGGAGGCGAAGCTGTTCGCGTTTCTGGCGGCGCAGCTTCAATCCGCGCACCGGGAGCACTACGAGGCCCGGGTGATCGAGGTGCGGAGCTTCGGATGCCGGGTGGATGTGCCGGGGCTGGGGCTAAGCGGGCTGGTGCCGGCCGCAGGCGCGGGGGCCGGCGATGGGCCGCCCGACGCCCAGCGGGGCCGGCCGCCCCGGCGCGGTGCGCGGCGCGGGCTAAAGCTGGGCGACACGGTGGAGGTGCGGGTGGCGAAAGTGGACACCGGCCAGCGCCAGGTGGATTTTCAACTGGCGGAGCCGGCCCGGGAGCGGCGGCCGAAGCCGGGGAAACCGTCGGGAAAGGCACCCCCTGTTTCCAGGGCCGGCGGTCCCCCGGCAAATCGCCGCCTTAGGTAAGCGTTTTTACCGTCTCGACCTGCTGGACAATCCAGCCTTGCTTGACCTTGACCAGGCGCAGGCGCAGTTCCTGCAAGAAAGACGCCTTCTCGCCGGATGCATAGGTCACGTCGGCTTCACCCGTGGCATAAACCTCGGCCATTGTCCGGTCCGGGGCAAGGCTGATTTTGAGGTCGGGCAAGCGGAGGCGAAGGCTGCGGCAAACCCGGCGGGAGACCGTCAGCAACTGCATCACTTCGTCCCGCCCGCTCAAGGTAGCCGGGACTCCGGGCACGCGCAGCGTCACTTCAATATCCAGGGCCAGGAACTCGGGGAGCGAACTGGCGTACCAGGCCTGGGCGGCCAGCCCCTGCTCCGCGGTGAACGATGCGGCTTTGGCCATCTCCTGGAGCTGGCGCCGGATGACCTGTTCCGGGTCGGGATGAAGCGTGCGCCAGCCCCAGATCCCCAGCGCGGCCAGGGCCGCCACCAGCAGGATGCGGATCGTCCATTCTTTCATGATTTTACAGGAGCACTTTGCCGATGATGAGCGCGCGCGCCGCGCGGCCCTGCTCGTGTCCTTCCCGGGGATTGTCCCGGTTGTCTCCGACCAGGTAGTATTGGTCCGGCCCGACCGGGACGGGGTTCTGATTCCAGTCGCAGGGGAACTTGACGTAGGGTTCGGCCAGCGGCTGGCCGTTGATCAACAGCCGGCCGTGGTGGAAGGCCACGGTTTCACCCGGCAGGCCGACGATCCGTTTCAGGTACAGCCGGTGCGCGCCCGCCAGCAGGCGGACGGCGACGACATCCCCGCGCCGGGGTTCGTGGAACAGGTACGCCAGGCGGTTGACGAAGTTGACGCCGTTTTCTTTGTACGTCGGCAGCATGCTTCCGCCGCTTACGCGCACGGGCAGGAGCACGTAGCGGAAGAGGATCAGCGAGGTGATGGCCAGCAGGATAATGCGGACCAGCGTGCGCCGGGGATGGCGCCCGATGAGCGCGCGCTGCCCCCAACCGGGCGCGGTCTTTGCCTCGTTGCTGGTTGCCATGCCAAAAAAGCGATGGGGCAAGAGTGGGCCGGTTCCGCCGCCCGGGCAAGCCCGAAAAAGATTTCCGGCGGGTTCCTCAACGTTTTGGCTTGAGTCACCCGGCGGGCGGCGGTAGGAAGAGACCATGTCGAAACATTTGCCTGCTCTTTCACGTCGTGAGTTTCTCGTTCGCACCCTGGTTGGCAGCGCGGCGCTGGTGCTGGCGCCGGAGCTGTTGGCCGCGTCCCAACGCCGGGACCCGAATGTCTGGGCGCTGCTGTCCGACATCCACCTGTCCGCGGATGCCAGCATGGTTCAGCGCGGGATCAACATGACGGATCATTTCACCCAGGCCACGCGCGAGGTGCTGGCCCTGCGCAAGCGCCCGGCGGGGGTCATCATCACCGGCGATTGCGCCTTTAACAGCGGGCAATCCGTGGATTATGAGCACCTGGCGCGCCTGTTGCAGCCGTTGCGGCAGGGACAGGTCCCGGTCTACATCGCCATGGGCAACCATGATAACCGCGAGCGTTTCCGGGCGGTCCTGGAAGCCGGGGGCGCGCCCCCGCGACCGCTGGCCGACCGGCAGGTTGCGCTGCTGCCGACGCCGCGCGTGAACTGGATTATCCTGGACTCGCTCGAAAAGACCCTGTCCACGCCCGGATTGCTGGGGCCGGAGCAGTTGGATTGGCTGGCCCGGACGCTGGACGACCATCCGAAAAAGCCCACGTTAATCCTGGCTCACCATAATGTGGGCACGACGGCAAAACGCAGCGACCTCAAGGATTCGGAGGCGTTTTTGAACATCATCCGCCCGCGCAAACAGGTGAAGGCGTATATCTACGGCCACACCCACTCCTGGCACGTGGAGCAGGACCCCAGCGGCATTCACCTGATCAACCTGCCGGCGCTGGGCTATGTCTTCCGCCCGGAAGACCCTTCCGGGTGGGTGCTGGCGACCTTGAAGCGGCGCGGGATGCGGCTCGAATTGCGGAGCATGGATCCCGCGCACCGCGCGCACGGGCAGGTCGTCGAGCTGAAGTGGCGGGCCGCGTAGCGCCCGGCCTTCGGCCCGGGCCCCGCTTCCAACGGCATGCGTTTAATCGGCTACCTGGCGGAGGAAAAGGCCGCCCGCACGTTTGCGGATTTTCTCTATGTCCGGCAAATCGAGACGCAGCTCGAGTTCGAGCCCGCGGAGGGCTGGGGCATTTGGGTGGCGGACGAGGATCAGATCCAGGATGCGGAGCGGCTGCTGACCGAGTTCCGCAGCAATCCCGCCGATCCGCAATACCGCGCCCAGGCCCGGGAGGCGGCTGACCGGCGCGCCGAGGCCGAGAAACGCGAGGCCGGGTATCGCAAGAAACAGCAGGAACGGCGGCATCTCTTTCAAGCACCGACCGCCTACGGGTTCGGGCCGCTGACTTTTGCGCTGATGGTCATCAGCGTCACGGTTTTCATTTTGTCCGGCATGGGCAAGGATTTCCGGCCGATTCAGGGGCTGTTCATCCGGAACTTCGTTGCCGGGGGCTCCGCCGGGGCGGGTCTGCCAGAAGTCCTCCAGGGCCAGGTGTGGCGGCTGGTGACGCCGATCTTCATTCATTTCAACCTGCTCCACATACTCTTCAACCTGCTGTGGCTGCACGATTTGGGGAGCATGATTGAGGGGCGGCAGTCCACGGGCATGCTGGCCCGCCTTGTGCTGGGGCTGGCGGTGGTATCGAACCTGGTGCAATTCTGGTTCGGGGGGCCGGTGTTTGGCGGCATGTCGGGGGTGGTCTATGGGCTGTTGGGCTACATTTGGATGCGGGGCAAATTTGATCCCGGGTCCGGCCTGTATCTGCATCCCACGACGCTGACGATGATGATCATCTGGTTCTTCGCCTGTTTCACGCCCATCGTGCCGCACGTGGCCAATGCGGCCCATGCGGGGGGCCTGGTGATGGGCATTGCCTGGGGCTACCTCAGCAGCCTGCGCTACCGTTGAGCGGGCTGATGGCCGGAGGTGGGCCGCGCGCTCCGGTTGCTCCCGGCCGCCCGCGGCGGGCGCAAAGGGGCCGCGGTTGGGGCGCCGCCGATCAGCGCGGGCGAATGAAAGCTTTACACCCGCCTCTGGACTGGGCAGGATAAGCGGATGGAAGTAGCATCGCTTCGCCAAAGCCGTGCTGAGGGAAACCCGCGTCAAACAGACTTCGGGTTCAAGCCTCGGGTCGAGTTGGAAGCCGCCATTGAGCGGTCGCAGCGGTATTTGCTCGGCGAGCAGAAAGCCGAGGGTTACTGGATCGGCGAGTTGCTGGTGGATGCCACGCTGGTCTCGGACATGGTGGCCTATCATCATTGGAACGGCCAGGTGGACCCGCAATGGGAGCGCAAGGCGGTCAACCACATCTTTTCCAAGCAACTGCCCGACGGCGGGTGGAATATCTACCACGGCGGCCCGGCGGAGGTGAACGCGACCGTCAAGGCGTATCTCGCGCTCAAGCTGGCCGGGGTGCCCGTCACCGACCCCCGCATGCTGCGCGCCCGCGAGGTGGCGGTCAACCTCGGGGGGGTGCCGCGCATGAACACCTTTTCCAAGCTGTACCTGGCCTTGCTGGGGCTGTTTCCCTGGGAGTACGTGCCGACCATCCCCTGCGAAGTGATCCTGATCGGCAAATGGTTCTACGTGAACTTCAACGAGATGAGCTCCTGGAGCCGCTCGATGTTCGTGCCGCTGGCGATCATCAATCATTTCAAGCCCACCCGCAAACTGAAGAGCGGGGTCAAACTGGACGAGCTTTACCCGGAGGGCATCCACGGGCGCGACCTGGCGCTGGCGCCCGACCCGGAACGGATTACGTGGCGCAACTTCTTTCTCTGGCTGGACCGGGTGCACAAGTTCGCGGAATGGTTCGCGCAGCACGGAATCCATCCCTTCCGCAAGCGGGCGTTGCGCAAGGCCGAACAGTGGATGCTGGAACGGTTCGAGGGGTCGGATGGCCTGGGGGCGATCTTCCCGGCGATGCTCAATTCCCTCATCGCCCTCAAAGCGCTGGGCTACCCGGACGACCACCCGCAGGTGGTGCGGGCGGCGGCGGAATTAAAGAAACTCGAGCACGAAACCGAGCAGAGCGTCCGCATCGAGCCTTGCCTGTCGCCGGTCTGGGATACTGCCATTGTCAGCATCTGTCTGCGTGAATCCGGTGTGCCCGCGGATCACCCGGCGTTGAAACGCGCCGCCGAGTGGCTGATGGCCCGGGAAATCCGCTTCCGCGGGGACTGGATTTACAAGAACCCGGCCAAGGTCGAGCCCAGCGGGTGGGTGTTCGAGTTCGACAACAAGTGGAACCCGGACGTGGATGACACAGCGATGGTGCTGCTGGCGCTGCGGCTGGTGGCGACAGACGACCGGCAGAAACGTGACGAATGTTTCCAACGGGGCCTGACCTGGATGATGACCTTCCAATGCAAGGACGGCGGCTGGGCGGCTTTCGACAAGGACTGCACCAAGGGCGTGCTCGAAAAGGTTCCCTTTGCCGACCATAACGCCATGCTGGATCCCGAATGCGCCGACATCACGGCGCGCATCCTGGAGTTGCTCGGCTACGAAGGCTGGAGCGTGGAGCATCCCCAGGTGCAGCGGGCGCTGCGGTTCATTCGCGAGCGGCAGGAGGAAGACGGCTCGTGGTACGGCCGCTGGGGGGTCAATTATATCTACGGCACCTGGCAGGTGCTGCGCGGGCTGCGGGCCCTGAACCTGGATATGCGCCAGCCGTGGCTGCTCAAGGCCCGGGACTGGCTGGAGAGCGTGCAGCACGAGGACGGCGGTTGGGGGGAGCGCTGCAACACCTACGACGACCCCGTCTTCAAAGGCCAGGGCCCCAGCACCGCCTCGCAGACCGCCTGGGCGGTGATGGGGCTTTGCGCCTTTGGCGACCCGGAACGCCCCAGCCTCCAGCGGGGAATCGAATACCTGGTCCGCACGCAAAATGCCGATGGCTCCTGGACTGAGCATGAAACCACCGGCACGGGCTTCCCGAAGGTATTCTACCTCAAATATGACATGTATCGAAACTCCTGGCCGCTGCTGGCGCTGGCCACTTATCGCCAACTGCTGGCGCCCGACAGCGCCGCCCGCCGGGCATGACCCGCGGCGGTGCGGCCCGCGCGCCGAAGCAGTGCGCCGGACAAGCCCGGACCGCCCCGCCTCCCGTTTGCGCGCCCATGGTTGAGCAGACCGCCCAGATTATCGCCAATGAGCGCGACACCGGCCCCTACTTCCGCCTGCGGGTGCGCGCCCCGCTGATTGCGCCCCGGGTGCAACCGGGGCAATTCGTGCATGTCCGGATTCTGCCCCTCAAGCACGCGCTGCTGCGGCGGCCCTTCAGCGTTTTCCAGGTGGCGGGGGATACCTTGTCCTTGCTCTACAAGACCATCGGCCAGGGCACCGAAGCGCTGGCGCGCATGCGGCCCGGCGAGGAACTGAGCCTCCTCGGCCCGCTCGGCCACGGCTTCACGGTGCCGCGTCCGGACGGCGAGATTCCCCTCCTGGTCGCCGGGGGCTACGGCATGGCCGCTCTCTACCTGCTGGCGCAACGCTCGCCCCGGAAGGGGCTGGTATTCGTGGGAGGACGCCAGCGCGCTGACATTCTTTGCGAGGCGGAGTTTCGCGCGCTCGGTTGGGAGGTGCGCGTGACGACCGAGGATGGCAGCCACGGCGAGAAAGGCGTGGTGACGGAGCCCTTGCGGGCCGAGCTCCAGCGGCGCGCGCCGGGGCGGAAACTGTTTGCCTGCGGCCCCACGCCGATGCTGCGGGCCGTCGGCCGGCTGGCGGCGGAGCACGGCCTGCCGGCGGAACTCTCGCTGGATCAGCACATGGGATGCGGCATCGGCGTATGCCTGGCGTGTGTGGTCCCCATCAAGACCGCCGGCGGCTGGGAATACCAGCGAACCTGCACCGAAGGGCCGGTCTTTGACTTTCGGCAAATTGCCTGGGAGGCGGCCGAATGAACCTGGCCGTCCAAATCGGCGGCCTGGCGCTGCCCAACCCGGTCACCGTGGCCTCGGGCACCTTTGGCTACGGCGTTGAATACGCCCAACTCCTTGACCTGAACCAGCTCGGCGCGGTGGTCGTTAAGGGAATCCGGCGCGACCCTGTCCGCGGCAACCCGACGCCGCGGTTGGTCGAGGTCACCAGCGGCCTGATCAACGCCATTGGCTTGCAAGGACCCGGCGTGGACGGCTTTATTCGCAGCTACTGGCCGTTTCTCCAGCAGTTGAAAGTGCCCACGATCATCAACATCTGGGGGACCTCCGTCGAGGAATACGCCGAGGTGGCCCGCCGCCTCGATGCCCTCAGCGGCGTCGGTGCTTTGGAGTTGAACGTCTCCTGCCCCAACATCAAGGAAGGCGGCGCGCAGTTCGGCACCGACCCCGCGCTCCTTCGCCAGGTGGTGGCCGCGTGCCGGGCGGCGACCCGGCTGCCGTTGATTACCAAACTGAGTCCGAACGTGGTCAGCATCGTCCCCTACGCCCAGGCGGCGGAAGCCGCCGGCAGCGATGCCCTGTCCATCATGAACAGCTATCCGGCGATGGCTATTGATGTCGAAACCCGCCGTCCCGTGCTGGCCAACGTCACCGGCGGCTTGTCGGGCCCGTGCATCAAGCCCATCGCCCTCAAGCTGGTTTGGGAGGCCGCCCAGGCGGTTCGGATCCCCATCATCGGCATGGGCGGCATTCAGAACACCGCGGACGCCCTCGAGTTTATCATGGCCGGCGCCACCGCCGTCGCCGTCGGCACGGCGAACTTCTACGCCCCCCAAACCGCCCTGCAAATCATCGCCGGCCTGCGCCAGTTTATGCGCCAGGAAAACCTCGCGGACGTGCGGCAGCTCATCGGCTGCGCCCGGGCGGGCAAAGGCCGCGCCCCGGAAGCAACCGTCCGCCACCCCTGACTAGCGAGGCGTTTCTCCGCGCGCCCGGTTCGGCCCGGCGCGTGACGGGGCCGGTGGAGGCTCCGCGTTGTCCAGGGAGGCGCGCAGGATGGCGAAGTTGGCCTTGGCGGATTGCGGCGTGACGGGCTGGCGGGCCCGCTCGTCGGCGTGCTCCACCAATTCGGGCGGCAGGTCCTGGAGGAACGGCGAGGGATGGCACGGCACAGGGGTGCCGTATTTTTTCCGCGCGCCGCAATGGCTGATGGTAAGCGTTTGCATGGCGCGGGTAATGGCGACATAGAACAGGCGGCGCTCCTCGTCGAGCGTGCCGTCCGCCTGTGCGCGCGAATGCGGCAGCAGTCCGTTTTCCATGCCGACCACGTAAACGTGCGGAAACTCCAGCCCCTTGCAACTGTGCATCGTAATGAGTGTGACCCCGTCATTCGCGTCCGGTTCTTTTTCTTCCTCGCGCCCGGCGTCCAGGGTGATCTGCTCCAGAAATGTCTGCAGGCCCTCGAACCGGGACGGCGCGGCGCTGGCGGATTCGTCGAGAGTGGCGATGAGGTCTTTGAGGTTCCGGAGCCGGTTCTCCGCGGTTTCGGGGTTCTTTTCGAGCCGGCGTATTTCCGCGAAGTAGCCGATCTCGGTCAGGAAGCCGTTGGCCCAGTTCTGCAGCGCCCGGGGATCGCGCGCCCCGGGCTCCCGCGGGGCCAGGAGCTGCTCCTGCGTGCGCTCGATGAGTTCGACAAAGCGGGCGATGCTTTCGCGCGGGCGGGAGGGAAAGGAGGTCGTCACCGCCGGGTTCTTCATTGCCGCAAAGACCGGGCATTTGCGCTCGCTGCTCGCCGCCAGCAGGCGCTCCATCGTGGCGTCGCTCAGGCCCCGCGCCGGCACGTTCGCGATGCGCAGCAGGCTCACGTCGTCGCTCGGATTCAGCAGCGCCTTCAGGTACGCCAGGAAGTCGCGAATCTCGCGCCGGTCGAAGAAGCTCTGGCCGCCGACCAGGCGGTAGCGCACGCCGGCCTGGCGCAGGGCGGTTTCCAGCGGGCGCGACTGGGCATTGGTGCGAAAGAGAATTGCCTGGTGGGCCCAGGGCGTGCGGTGGGCGAGCCGGGCAAACTCGATCTGCTCGGCTATGGTGCGCGCTTCCTCCTCATCGCTGGCAAAAGCATGCAACGTGATCTTCGGCCCATCGCCTTTTTGCGACCATAATCTTTTGCCCCGGCGCCGGACGTTGTGTCGAATGACCGCGTTGGCGGCGGCGAGGATCGTGTTGGTGGAACGGTAGTTTTGCTCGAGCTTGATAACCCGCGTTTCCGGGTAATGCTTCTCGATCTCGAGCAGGTTGGCGATTTCCGCGCCGCGCCAGCCGTAAATGCTTTGATCGTCGTCGCCGACCACGCAAAGGTTGCGGTGCTCGCGGGTCAGGTCATGGACCAGGCGGAATTGCGCGGCGTTGGTGTCCTGGTATTCATCCACCATCACGTAGCGGTAGCGGGCGCGGCAGGCTTCCAGCGCCACGGGCTGCTCGCGGAAGAGCCGCAGCGTGAGCAGAATCAAATCGTCAAAGTCCACCGCATTGCAGGCGCGCAGGGCCGATTCGTAGCGGGCGCGGAGGTGCTCGGCCAGGGCGCGCCAGCCGGGGTCGGACAACGCCGTCGCATGCTCGCCGCCATTGCGAAGCCGGCTGAGCCAGGCCAGAATTGCCGCGGGATCAGCCTTCGCATCCGGGGTGGAAATCTGCGCCAGGATCTTTTTGAGGACGCCAAGTTGCTCCGCTTCGTCATAGATGACGAAGTTGCGCTTGTAGCCGAGTTTCTCGATGTGCTGCCGCAAAATGCGCACGCACAAGGAGTGAAAGGTGCAAATGGTGGGGGACAAAGGGGCCGCGGCGGGCGCGGAGGCCGGGGAGCCGCCCGGCGCCTCGCCCCCGGGAGTTCGCAGCCGTTTGCGGATCAGTTGGGCGACCCGCTCCTGCATCTCGCGCGCCGCCTTGTTGGTGAATGTGACGCCCAGAATGTGGCCGGGGGCAATCCCGCGCTCGATGAGATGCGCCACGCGATGCGTAATCACCCGCGTCTTGCCGGTTCCCGCGCCGGCCAGGATCAAGACCGGGCCGTGAATCGTCTCCACGGCCAGTCTTTGCTGCGGGTTAAGCGTGTCCAGATGGCCCATCGCCGCGCAGTTTAGGGCGCGCGCAGGCGAAGACAAGCGGATTGGACGCACCCGGCGACCCGGGCGCAAAAGCGCGGCGAACTTCTCGGCGTGACAACCGCGCGGAAAACGGAGTAGCCTGCGCGCATGTCGCAAAACACTCTTACGCTTGGCCACTCGCCCGACCCGGACGATGCGTTCATGTTCTACGGGTTGGCCCGCGACTTGATTCCAACCGGCGGCTTTCGTTTCCAGCATATCCTGCAGGATATCCAAACCCTCAACGAACGGGCCACGCGCGGCGAGCTCGACATCTCGGCCATCAGCATTCACGCCTATGCCTACGTCAGCGGGCATTATGCCCTGCTGCCGAGCGGCGCGAGCATGGGCGACGGCTACGGCCCCATGCTCGTGGCCAGGGACAAGCTTTCGGCCGCCGAGATCCGCCGCAAACGAATTGCCGTGCCGGGCACGATGACCAGCGCCTTCCTCGCGTTGCAGCTATGGCTGAACCAGCCCGCCTGCGAACTGGACTGCCTTGTGGTCCCGTTCGATCAAATCTTCGCCGCCGTCCGGGACGGCCGGGCCGAGGTTGGGTTGATCATCCACGAGGGCCAGCTCACGTATCAGCAGCAGGGCCTGCAAATGTGCGAGGACCTGGGCGCCTGGTGGGGCCGAACCAACGAAGGCTTGCCCCTGCCCCTGGGGGGCAATGTCATCCACAAGCGCTTCCCGCCGGCCATACGCCGCACGGTGTCGGATGTGCTGACAGCCAGCATCCAATACAGCCTCGATCATCGGCCTGCAGCGGTACAGCATGCCCTGCAATACGCCCGCGACATGGGCCTGGACCTGGCCGACAAGTTCGTCGGCATGTATGTGAACCACTGGACGCTCGACTACGGTGAAAAAGGCCGCGAGTCCATCCGGCGGTTCCTGGGGCAAGCGGCGGCGCGCGGACTGATCCCCCGGCAACCGGAACTGGAATTTGTTGCCTGATTAGACCGGGCTGCGCTCGCATGAACGCGTGCCGCTACCGCGGCCGGCGATTGGCGCCTTGTTCACCCGCACCGCCCGCAACCTACCCTCCTCTCCGGCTGCAATAACCGCCGCCGGCAAAAAGAATGGGGCCCGGTGCGCCCGGGCCCCTGAATCCAAGCAAGCGATTAAATTAATACCGCTCGCGACCACGCCCGCCGTAACCACGCGAGCCGCCAATCGGGCGTTCTTCGCGAGGCCGGGCGATATTGACGGTCAGTTTTCTGCCCGCCAATTCCGTATTATTCAAGGCCTGAATGGCCTTTTCCGCCTCCTCGGGCGTGCTCATGGTAACGAACCCAAACCCGCGCGGACGGCCCGTGGCCCGGTCCATCATCAGATTGGCTTCGACGACCGTGCCATGGACGGCAAAGGCGTCCTGCAGATCGTTTTCGGTGATGTTGAAGGAAAGGTTTCCTACAAACAGTTTTGCACTCATTCGATTCTCTAACTACTGTCCTAGACTAACTATTGCTCTCGCCAGACTGTTCCCGCTCATCGGGTTTCAAATCATCACTGAACTGAGTTCACCTGAAGATTTACCATGCCATGGGATTGACAAGCTATCTACAGACATCCAGAGACTGGCAGTTCCCAAATAAATACGCAAGCTCTTTTTTAGCTGCGATTCGGTTCAAGGCGCATCTTCGTTTTGAACTGCGTCCCCAGGATAGCGGACGCTGATGCCAACGCCCGGCCTGGGACGCCTTTCCCGGGCCAACCCTGTCAGCTCTTCAGGAACTCGGCCGTTGCGTTTGTCAGGTCCCGCACCTTGACCCGAGTGGGCGGGGAATATTTACCCTTGGAATTAGCCTCGGAGGGTTGGCAACTCGCGCTTACCTTGATCAATGTGCGGCGCTTGACAGAGTTGACGGCGGCACTGCTATCCTGCGGCATGATTCAACCCGGATACCGCGAGGCGATCGCTGATTATATCCGCGCCCAGGCAAAGCCGCCGGATAAGTTCAGCCACCAACCGCGGCTGTACCGCCTCGCTCGGCGGCTGGCAGAAGACAAACCCTACGATGACGACATCCTGTATGCGGCGGCCTGGATGCATGACCTCGGGGTCTTCGTCGGGCATCGGCCGGAAGAACCGGCGGCGCTTGCGGCCTGGGACCACGTGGCGTATGCGGCCAGAGAAGTGCCTGCGATTCTCCGGCAATTCGGGTTCCCGGAGGACAAGATTCCCGCAACCCTTGAAGCTGTCCGGACGCACTTGCCCACGTGCCAGCCGACCAGCTTTGAAGGCACGCTGCTGCGGGATGCCGATTTGCTGGAACAACTCGGAGCCGTCGCGGTTCTCCGCGTCGTCAGCAAAGTAGGCCGCGACACGAGGTTCGTGCGCCATGCCGACGCTGTTCAGGCTCTGCGGTGCAACCTGGAGCGCCTGCCTACACTGCTTGAACTGCCATCTGCGCACCGTCTGGCCGAACCGCGCGTCAAGGCTCTCAAAGCTTTTCTGGAGGCTGTTGAATCCGAGGTGGATGGCGGCGACTTGTAATCCAGAGCTTTCGGCAAGCTGAATTTTCTCCTTTCCCCCATGACGGCCAGCCCCAATACCTTCGTTCTGCTGGAGAAAATCCGGCAGCAATCCCCCGTGGTGCATCACCTGACTAACTGGGTGACCATTTACGACTGCGCCCAGGTGCTGAAAACCCTGGGGGCATCGCCGGTAATGGCTCACGCGCGCGAGGAAGCCGCTGAAATGGCCCAAATCGCCTCTGCCGTGGTTTTGAACATCGGCACCTTGACAACCGATCTGGTTGAGGCCATGAAACTGGCCGCCCGGAGCGCTAACCAGAAAGGCATCCCCGTGGTTTTGGATGCCTGCGGTGCCGGTGCAACCGCCTTGCGCGACCGAAAAAGTCTGGAACTCCTCAACGAAGCCAGGGTAACCGTGATCAAAGGCAACGCTTCCGAAATCGCCAGGATCAGCGGCGCGGACGTCAAAACCCGGGGGGTGGATGCGACGGAAATTAGCGCCGACCTGGTCTCGCTGGCGCAGCGATTGGCGGACCAACGCCAGGCCACCGTCGTAATCACCGGCCAATGGGACATCGCCACCAACGGGAAAAGCACCTATCTCGTCAAAAACGGTCATTCCCTGATGACGCGCGTGGTCGGAACCGGTTGCATGGCGGCTTCGATCATCGGGGCTTTTGCGGCGGTGGAACACGATGCGACGCTGGCCGCCGCCTGCGCTCTGGCGTGCTTCGGTATTGCCGCTGAAATCGCTGCCGAAAAGGCCACCGGCCCGGCCTCTTTTAAGGAGCGGCTCTTCGATTGCCTTTATCGCCTGGACTGGCCAACCGTGGATCATCGGCAAAGAATTGACATTCTTCAGCAGCCGCCCACGGCGCGGCAGGACAAACCGTAAGCCTCAAATCTATCCAGGCACCGAAGCCTCCCGAAATCTCCTTGCTGGATTGGGAACGCATCGCCAGCAACGCCCCGGCAGAACCAGCCCTGCTCACCCTTATGCCGGACTCCGGAAACGGCATCTCCCATCTCCGCCAAAGCGGATCAGCTTGCCCAGCGGCCGCATAGAGTGATTCACGAGGCCGACATCCCGTCCGCAGCCTTTTTACGTTCCCGGATTAGCGGTTGCAGGGTGAACAAAAGAAGCCTTAATTAGCTTGTCGCAGCCGCCCATTATGTGATTATTTGCTACAGAATGAGCACGATGTCCGTCTTTGGCTTTCTTACTCGCCCCCCAGCGATAGAATAGGAACTGCTCCCATGCACCCGCCTGCCAGCTCTTTCCTGACCCGACGAAGATTTCTCGCCCGCACAGCGATGGTGGCAGGCGCCTGCGCCCTGCCTGGAATGCCTGGGCAGCCAACAGTTTGCCTGGGAAACATCCGGCCCTTCGGGCGCAAACTGCGCGACCGGTTGTGGATGTGGGGGCACGATGCCGGATCGTTGAAGAACTCGTTTGGGATTGGCAGCCAGGGCGGAGACATTCTCCCGGGAGCGGCAATCAAGTATATGGGCATTCCCAATGTCTGCATGGTGCGCTTTACGGGCACGCCGCGACCACCGTTCGAGGACTACGCCCGGCAATTCGCCCACGCCCGGCGATTGACGTGGAGCTTTGTGGACGGAGACAGCGGGCATACCACTGAGCAAAAGAAGCAGTTGGCGCTCGGCTTAGCCGCGAAGCTGCCAAACCTGGTCGGGTTGGATATGGATGATTTCTTCCTCGGCAACGCGGTTCCAAAGACCGAAGGCGGAGAAGCCCCTGCGCATCTGAGCGTCGAGCAGGTACGGCAGATTCAGCAGGAACTGGCAAACCGCAAACGCCGGCTCGAATTGTCCCTGGTGCTCTACTCCCACCAACTGCACCCGGCAATCCAGCGGCATCTTGAGAACGTGGACGTGGTGTATTTCTGGACGTGGCAGGCTCGGGACCTGTCAGCCCTGGAGCGGAACTTTGCCGCCTATCGCAAGATCAACCCAACCGGGCGGACGCGGCTGGGGATTTACATGTGGGACTTTGGCGCCGGCCAACCGATTTCGACGGAAGCCATGGAGCATCAATGCCGTCTGGGCTGGCAGTGGCTGAGCCAGGGGCAGATCGAAGGCCTGATCTTTCATTGCACGCCGTTGTGCGACATGAACCTGGCAGCGGTAGAGTGGTCACGAAAATGGATCGCCCGCCACGCCAGCGATCGGGTGGGCGGCTGAAGATTCGGGGCGCAAAAGTCCGGGGCGTCTTTCCCTGCAGGATGCGTTGCCTGCATGGTTGTCAAGCGGGGCTAAAACCGTTAAAAGATGGGGAACATGTCCACAGTCGCAGAACAACTACGGCAGGGGCGGGAAGCTCGCAGCCTGACGGTGCAACAGGTGGCGGAGATCACCAAGGTGCGGAGCGACCATATCCGAGCGGTTGAAGAGGGGAATTATGAGGTGTTTTCCGCGACGGTTTATGTGCGTGGTTTTGTGCGCAGTTATGCGAGTTTGCTCAAGCTGGATGTGCCGCAAATCATGGTGGCTTTGGATCAGGAACTGGAGCGCAGTGCCAAGTTCGCCGAGCCGCCGCCGCTGGCCAAACGCCCGCGCAACCTGGCAGACTTCCTGATGTTGCAGCTTTCGCAGGTGGCGTGGCGTCAATGGCTGATCGCCCTGGGAGCCGTCGCGCTCTTTATCGCGGCGCTCTGGGGCTGGGTCGCCTGGCGGCATCATGATCCGTTGAAGAAGGTATCACCCGGACGGTATCCATCCGCCCCGGACAATTGGGGAGAAACGCTGCCGCTGCCGCCAGCACCGCGCAGCCCGGCGCGTTGAGGAAAACCGCCCCGGCTCCCGTGGGCGGCGGCAATCAGAACCGCGCGGCCAGGGCAATGGCCAGCAGCACTATCACGTTGACGTAAACCGCAGCCAGCACGTCGTCCATCGTCACCCCCCACCCCCCCGGCAATGACTGGCTCTGGCGCACCGGCCAGGGCTTGAGAATATCGAACAAGCGGAACGCGGCAAAGACCGCCAGCGTCAGAGGCCAGGTCCGCGCGGAGAAAAATGCGGATAGCGCGGGCCAGGCCCCGGTGTGCCAGAATTGAACCGCCATCCAGCCGAGAAAACACAGGGGCATGGCCGCAATTTCATCCAACACGACGCTCCCGGGATCAGTCTGCCCCAGGGACCGCTCGGCAGCACCGCAAAGCCAGACGGAGAGGGCCAGGGCAGCGAGGGTACCGGCAAGAAAAAGCCAAAGATGCCCTGTCAGGAGCAGCAGCCCGAACCAGAGCAGTCCCAGCAGCGAACCAAAGGTGCCCGGGGCCAGGGGAATGCGGCCAACGCCGAAGCCTTGCGCAATCCAAAGTTTCACAGGTCCTGAAGGTAGATGGCGCGATTGCGCCAGAGATAAAGCCAGCCGGAGAGAAAGGTCAGCCCCACGGCAACCCATTTGGCCAACTCGGTGAACCATTGCGCCCACGGGGTTGGGCCGGGCCACGGATAGCCAAAAACAACCCGGCCCACCGCGCCCCATTCCGGGTAACTGGCTACCACAAAAATGGAGATGATGGCGACGATCTGGGCGACGGTCTTGTATTTGCCGCAGCCCTCCGCGGCCAGCACCACGTTCCTGGAAGCCGCCAGCAAGCGCATCCCCGTAATGGCCAACTCACGGGCAACAATGATAACCACCATCCACGCCGGCATCCACCCCAGCCCGACAAACGCGATGAAGGCGGAGCAAACCATGATCTTGTCGGCTAGCGGATCCATCAGGATGCCGAAATTGGTGACCAGCTTGCGGCGCCGGGCGATCACCCCGTCCAGGTAGTCGCTGAGCGCAGCGGCAATGAAGAGCAGGAGGGCAATCGTGCGGTGAAACTGGATCGCGGAAAACATTACCGTCAAAAAGGCGATGGTCAGCAGAAAGCGGGAGATGGTCAGTTGGTTGGGCAGGTTCATTCCGTGGCGGGCGGGCGATGGGCGGTGGCGGGCGTAATCATTCGGTTTTCGAGCTTTATGTAAACCCTCCCGCGCCGCTTGCCAATCCGTAATTGCAGCGCACTCCGGTACGGGACAAAAAAACTCTGGCTTCAAAGCGGCAACTGGTTCACATTTCCCGCGGCTTCCGTAGTGGAGCCTCCTTTTCTACCATGAAAGCAAAAATTGTAGTCATGCCGAAGCAAGCCGTGCTCGATCCGCAGGGCAAAGCCATCCAAAACGCCCTGACCCAGATGGGCTATCACGGGATCGGCGCCGTGCGGGTGGGCAAATACCTGGAAATCGAGCTGACGAACTCCGACCCGGAAGCCGCGCGCCAGCAAATTGACGCCGCCTGCCACAAAATCCTGAGCAACCCGGTGATTGAGGATTACCGGTTCGAGATCGAGTAAGGAGGCCTGTGCCGATGAACTTTGCGGTCCTCCAATTCCCCGGCTCCAACTGCGATCAGGATGTCGTTCACGCGCTGCGCCACGTGCTGGGGCATTCGGTTGAGCTGCGCTGGCACAAGGAAGCGTCCCTGGGCGCGGCGGATGCGGTGGTGGTGCCTGGCGGCTTCAGCTACGGCGATTACCTGCGCACGGGGGCCATTGCGCGATTCAGCCCGGTGATGGAAGCCGTGCGGCAGTTTGCCGCAGCGGGCGGGTTGGTACTGGGCATCTGCAATGGCTTCCAGATTCTATGCGAAGCCGGGCTGCTGCCGGGAGCGCTGATCCGCAACCGCTCGCTGCAGTTTCGCTGCGAACACATCTTCCTGAAGACCTCCACTCCCGACTCGCCGTTCACGAACCGGATTCCGCCGGACAAGCTGCTGCGGCTGCCGATCGCCCACGGCGAGGGCTGCTATTATGCCGACGCGGACACCCTGGCCCGGTTGAAGGCAAACCACCAGATCCTTTGGCGCTACGTCAACGCCCAGGGCGAGATCACCGCCGACGCCAACCCCAACGGAGCGCTCGACCACATCGCCGGCATCTGCAACGAGGGGCGCAACGTAGCCGGCCTCATGCCGCACCCGGAGCGCGCCAGCGAGCCCATCCTGGGCAGCACCGACGGCCGCCTGATCCTCGAAAGCATGATCGCGGCCCTGGCGTCCCGGCCGACAGCGGCCGGGTAAACCCGCGCTTTTGACCGCCCACACAACCACATCCTCCCGCTTTTGGAATCCTCATGACTGACCCCGCCATTACTCCCGAGTTGGTGCAAAAGCACAACCTCACGCCCGAGGAATACGAGAAGCTCAAAGCGGTGCTGGGCCGCGTGCCCACCTACACCGAGCTGGGCATCTTCTCAGTGATGTGGAGCGAGCATTGCTCCTACAAAAACACCCGCCCGCTGCTCAAGACCTTCCCCACCCAATCGCCCCGGATCCTGGTGGGCGCCGGCGAGGAAAACGCGGGCATCCTCGACATCGGGGACGGCCTGGCCATCGCCTTCAAAATCGAGTCGCACAATCACCCCAGCGCCGTCGAGCCTTTCCAGGGTGCCGCCACCGGCGTGGGAGGCATTGTGCGCGACATTTTCACTATGGGTGCGCGGCCGGTATGCGCCGCCAACTCGCTGCGGTTCGGACCGATCACCGCCGCCGGGGAACCGGGACCGGCCGTCGCCAACAACCGCCGCCTGTTTGGCGGGGTGGTGGCGGGCATCGCACACTACGGCAACTGCTTCGGAATCCCCACCGTGGCCGGCGAGATTTATTTCGACCCGTCTTATGAAGGCAACCCGCTGGTCAATGCGTTCTGCCTCGGCGTGCTGCGCCACGGACAAATCGTCCGCGGACATGCCCGCGGCGTGGGCAACCCGGTTTTCTACGTCGGGCCGGCAACCGGGCGCGACGGACTGGCGGGCGCGGCCTTTGCCTCGCAGGACCTGACGGCGGAATCCGCCGAGCAACAACGGGGAGCGGTGCAGGTGGGCGACCCGTTCATGGAGAAGCTCGTGTGCGAAGCCTGCCTGGAACTGCTGGCCACGGGCGCGGTCGCCGGCATCCAGGACATGGGCGCGGCGGGCCTGACCTGCTCGACCTGCGAAACGGCGGCGCGGGCCGGAACGGGCATCGAGATCGAGTTGGATAAAGTTCCGCAGCGGGCGCCCGGCATGACGAGCTACGAGATCATGCTCAGCGAATCCCAGGAACGTATGCTCATCATCGTTCACCGGGGCCGGGAAGCGGAGGTAAAACGCATTTTCGACAAGTGGGACTTGCCTTGGGCGGAGATCGGCGTGGTGACTGATACGGGCCGCATGGTCGTCCGGCACCACGGCCAGGTCGTGGCCGATATTCCGGCCCGCAAGATTGCCGACGAGTCCCCCGTGTATGAACGCGTCGCCCGGGAACCGGAGTATTTGCAAGCGGTGCGCGCCTTCTGCCTCGACGGCGTGCCGGATACAACCAACCCGGCAGCGCATCTCCTGGCGTTGCTGGCCTGGCCCACCATCGCCTCCAAAAACTGGGTGTACCGCCAATACGACCACATGGTGCGCAACAACTCGGTCGTCGGCCCCGGCAGCGACGCCGCGGTGCTGCGAATCAAGGAAGACTCGGTGCCCGCGCCCCCGAACGCCGCCTCCGCTCTGCGACCCGTGCCCGAGAAGTTTATCGCCCTCTCCGTGGACGGCAACGGCGCCTACGTCTATCTCGATCCCTACGAAGGTAGCAAGATTGTCGTGGCCGAGGCCGCGCGCAACCTTGCCTGCACCGGCGCGATGCCGCTGGGCGCGACGGACAACCTCAACTTCGGCAATCCGCATAACCCGGAGCTGTTTTGGCAACTCAAGGAAAGCGTGCGCGGCCTGGCTGACGCCTGCCGCGCGTTCAACGCCCCGGTCACGGGCGGCAACTGCTCCCTGTATAACCAGCATCCGAACGGCCCCATTGACCCCACCCCCACAGTGGCCATGGTCGGCCTGATCGAAAACCCCGAGCACATCACCACCCAATGGTTCAAAGACGAAGGTGACGTCATCCTTCTGCTGGGTGAATTGGTGGACACGAGCGACCCGTTGCTCGGCTTGGGTGGCTCGGCCTACCTGCAGTTGATTCACGGCATGAAAAATGGCACGCCGCCGCGGTGCGACCTGGCCCGGGAAAAAGAGTTGCACCTGGCCTTGCGGGCGCTGATTCATTCGGGCGTGGTCAAGAGCGCCCACGATTGCAGCGAAGGCGGCCTGGCGGTCGCGCTCGCCGAGGGCTGCATCAGCCAGTCGGTGGCGCGCGCAACCCCGCGCCTGATCGGGGCGCAGGTGGATCTCACTCCGCTGACCGAAGCCCCCGGGCGCGACGGCATCCGCCTGGATGCGCTGCTGTTCGGCGAAACCCAGGGCCGAATCCTGATTTCGGTGGACGCGGTCAATGCCGCCAAGGTCCTCGCCCAGGCCCGGATTCTCGGCGTGCCCACGGCGCGCCTCGGCACCGTGGGCGGCGACGCGTTGCGGCTCCAGGTCCCAGGAGCTGAATTGAACTGTCCCGTGCGGGATCTCCACGACCGCTGGTGGAATGCTATCGCCGAGGCCATGCACTGAGAAAAGCAAGCCGGCTCCATGCAAACTTATCCTAAACACTATTGCGGTGTCTTTGGCGTCTATGGCCACCCTAAAGCCGCCGAGTTGACCTACTACGGCCTTTACGCGCTGCAGCACCGCGGACAGGAAAGCGCGGGTATCGTCACATCCGACGGCCGGCAGTTCTACACGCATAAGGGTATGGGCCTGGTGCCGCAGGTTTTCCGGGGAAACGTCCTGCAGGAAATGCCCGGCCTCATGGCCATTGGCCACACCCGCTATTCCACCACCGGCTCGTCGCACCTGCGCAACGCCCAACCGCTCACGGTGGATTGTGCCCGCGGCCAGATCGCCATCGCACACAATGGCAATCTCACCAATGCAGCCCGGCTCCGCGCGGAACTGGAAGCCCGAGGCTCAATCTTTCAAACCACGGTGGACAGCGAAATTATCCTGCATCTGCTGGCCCAGCCAACCCAGCAGGGCGAGCCCAACAACCTCGTGCGCAGCCTGCACCGCATCGAAGGCGCCTACTCGCTGGTCATCATGACCGAAAGCGAGCTGATCGGCGTGCGCGACCCGCACGGCTTCCGGCCGCTGTGCCTCGGGCGGATTGATGGCGCCTGGGTGCTGGCCAGCGAAACCTGCGCCCTGGATCTGATTCACGCCCAATACGTGCGCGACGTGGCGCCGGGCGAGATCGTGGCCATTAACCGCGACGGCCTCACCAGTTGGCAGGCCTTTCCGGACCATACACAGCGCGCCTTCTGCATTTTTGAATACGTCTATTTCGCCCGCCCCGACAGCGCCATTGCCGGCCGCAGCGTTTACCAGGTGCGCGTCGAGATGGGCCGCCAACTCGCCCGCGAATTCCCGATCGCGGCGGACATCGTCGTGCCCGTGCCGGACAGCGGCAACTGCGCCGCGCTCGGCTACTCGCTCGAATCGGGCATCCCGTTCGAGATGGCGTTCGTGCGCAACCACTACGTGGGCCGCAGCTTCCTCCAGCCCTCGCAACTGATCCGCGACTTCGATGTCCGCGTCAAACTCAACCTGATCGAAGAACTGGTAAAGGGCAAACGGGTGATCGTCGTGGACGATTCCATCGTGCGCGGCACCACCTGCCGGACCCGGGTCAACAACCTCAAAGAAGCCGGCGCGCGGGAAGTGCATGTGCTGGTCAGTTGCCCGCCGCACCGCCATCCCTGCGTCTATGGCATTGACTTCCCGGATCGCAACAAGCTGATGGCGGCAAACTATTCGTTGGAGGAGATTCGCTCATACCTGAACGCCGATTCCCTGAACTATCTCTCCCAGGCCGGCCTGCTCCAGGCCACCGGCCTGCCGGCCAACGCCTTCTGCATGGCCTGCTACGACGGCCATTACCCGGTTCATTTCGACCCGGCGGTGGACAAACACATTATCGAACGCCGCAACGGCCACCGCCCCGGCCTGGCCGAAGGGCTCGCCCGGGAAAAGGCGCAACCCCGGTTGCTTTAACCGGGACGGCCCGGGTTGCGTCCGGCTACGCCCCCTGCCATAATCGAAGCCGCCATGTCCTACGACCGCGCAGACTTTGATTACAGCACCGATGCCGACCCGCTGCCCAAAGGACACGCCGGCACGCATATCGGCATGTTCCTCGCCTGGGCCGTGCAGCACGGATTGGTGAGCGACTTTCACCGCCAGCATTCCGCGGCGCTCCTGGCGCGCTTGCAGCGGCGCGAGATCACTGGCCGACAGTTCTTCGAAGCCGCCTGCCCGGGACGATTCTCGGAAACGGACCTGAACGACGAGGGCAACCAGTTCGTGCAGTATTACTACGTGGACGAAGCCGGGCGGCGCGGCGAATACTTCGCCGATTACAAAACGACGCTGGCCGCGCGCCTGCCAAGCTTCTGGCACGTGGCGGATACCTGGGAAAACTACGAGAAAATCGCCGCCGTCATCACCCGGCGCTACGAGCAGTGGAAGAACCCGCGCGCCCGCAAGCGCTGGTGGCAGTTCTGGAAATCCCGCTAAGCCGGGCTCACCCCGCCCAACCCAGTTCTCGCCGTCGCGCCCACAGCTCGCTCGGCTTCAGGATCCCCACCGGGGTGATGATGCCGGTGATCAACTCAGCCGGAGTGACATCGAACCCGGGATTCAGCGCCCCGCTGGTGGGATTGGCCACGCGCACATAGGCGCGCCGCCCGGCTCGTGCCCGGCCCGCGCCTGCCGGCACGCCCCACGCGCCCAAGACCTCCTCCTCGTGCCGCTCCTCAATCGGAATGTCCCTCCCGGACTTCAGTTCCCAATCAATCGTGGAAAGCGGGATGGCCACATAGAAAGGAATGCCGTGCCGCCCGGCCAGCACCGCCTTGGTGTAGGTGCCGATCTTGTTGGCGACTTCGCCCGTGCGGCCCAGGGTGCGGTCGCTGCCCACGATGACGAGGTCAATTTTCCCCCGCTGCATCAGGTGACCGGCGGCGTTGTCGGCGATGACCTGGTGGGAAATGCCCTGCTGCGCCAACTCCCACGCCGTGAGGGTCGCGCCTTGCGAGCGCGGCCGCGTCTCGTCACAATAGACATGGAATTTCCGCCCCTGCGCCTGCGCCGCGTAAAGGGGTGCGGTGGCGCTGCCAATGTCCACAAAGGCCAGCCAGCCCGCATTGCAGTGGGTGAGCACGTTCATTCCACTGCGTATGAGCCGGGCGCCATGCCGGCCGATGGCTTCACAATGCCGCACATCCGCGCTGGCAAACTCCTCCGCCGCCGCCAGCGCCAGGGCCTGCCGTTCCGCGATCGTCCGGCCCCGGCGCATGAACTGGCTGACATAGTGAATCGCGTTAGCCGGATCAACCGCCGTGGGCCGCGCGGCTTTCAGCGCGCGGGAAACCACGCCCATGTGGCGCTGGAAGTCGGCCAGGCGCCGCCCCCGAAAAGCGTGCGCGCCCTGGGCCAGGCCATACGCCGCTGTGGCTCCAATCGCGCCGGCGCCGCGCACAACCATATCGGTGATCGCCCGCGCGGTCTGGCGGAAATCGCGTGTAGCCACAATCCGAAACTCGTGGGGGAGCAGCCGTTGCTCAATCAGCCGAACAGCGTTGCGCCCGGCATCGAACGTGACGGTGCGGAAATGACGGGTGCGCCCATGGACAGTGACGTTCATACGAGCGGGCTCCTTTCGTCGCCCCTGGCCTCCGGGGTTCTCCTCCCGGCGGACAATCGTTTTCTAGTAGTGCGGATTTGCTGCATAGGAACCCTCAAATCGTTTCAAGGCGCTACGAACAAGTCAAGCCGCCGAACAAACCCGCGCGCGGCGGGGCTTCATTCCCCTCCCAGCGCAACCCGCGCCCCCCGCGCCACGCATCCCCCTTTCCGCCGGGCTCCCCGCTGGGTGATCCGGAACGGCCTCGCGCCCGAACTTTAACGGGCTTGCCAGCGCACAGGTAATCCGCTATGGATGGGCGCAAGCATTGTATGCAAAAGCGTAGTCCGGTATTGGTAGCCGAAGATGACCCTAACGACGTCATGCTCCTGTGCCGTGCCTTTCGCGAAAACAAGGTGCTGAACACCTTGCAAATCGTGCATAACGGCGAGGAAGCGATTAACTACCTGGCGGGCCAGGGCCAGTTCGCCGACCGCGCCGCGTATCCGTTCCCGGTGCTGTTTCTGCTCGATTTGAAGATGCCCGTTAAAGACGGCCTGGAGGTGCTCCGCTGGCTGCATGAGCATCCGGAAATCCCGACCAAGCTGCCCGTGGTGGTGCTGAGCTCGACCGAACTCCCGAATGAGACGCAACTGGCCTACGCGCTGGATATCCAGGCGTGCATCGTCAAGCCGATCAGCTTTGCCGACCTCCGGGAGAAGGTGCGAATCCTAAAGGAGTATTGGCTGGACTACGAGGCCGACTTCACCGCCCCGGTGGCCTGAGCGTCAAAAAACTTCGGCGGCCAGGCCGGTGGTTTGCCGGACGGTCTGCGCGATGCGCGAGAGCACCCGGAGCGGCAAATGCCCGCTTTCCGAATTGGGCGACGGGCGCGTGGCGGAATAAATCTGCACGAGGGAAATCTGGGCACCGGCGCGCCGCAGCTCAATCAACCGCTGGGCATATTGCTCGATTTCCTCCGACGGCGGTTCTTCTTCGTGAATGGCGGGAAAAAGGCTTTGGATAACCACCGGCCGCTGGCGGGCCAGCAGCAGGATGTTGGACAAAATCTTCTCCAGCGGCACCGCCGGCCGGTTGACCTTGTTGATGTAGTCCTGCGTGCCGCCATCGAGCTTGGCCCACACCTCGTCGCTGCTGGTGAGATGCTTGAGCCCCCGCTGCACGTGCGGCAGGTCCAGGCCGGTCGCATTGGTCAGCAGCACCAGCTTGAAAAACGGGGCGCCGCTCATGGCGCGCACATGCACGACCGCCTGCAGCGCCTCGGCAAACCGGGGCGAAAGCGTCGGCTCGCCGTCGCCGCTCAACGCCACGTGCCGCAGTTGCAGCAGGTCGTCCGGCAGCGCACGGTAGGGGGGCCGCTCGCGCAGCCGCCCGCTGCGCACCAGGGCCAGCGTCTTCTTCAGTTCCCCGGCCATGGCCTCGACCTCCACCAGTTCCGCCGGCCGCTCCTCTCCGCGGTGCACTTCGCAATAGACGCACCGGAAATTGCAGCTCTTGTCGGGCGTCAGGTTGATGCCGACCGACAAACCGCCGGCGCGCGCGGACACCACCGCATACACGAAACGATTGTCCAAAAAATCGCGCGGCGAGCCAAAGGCGGTTTCCTGGCCGCCGGGAAGCCGCTCTGGCCCTTTCCGCTTCTTTTCCGCCGGCCCAACCGCAGTTGTGGATTTTGGAATGACTTCTTCCACAATAACCAGACTACCTTGGCCGCCCCGCCCGCGGCTCTCTACACGATGCTTGCTAAAGAATAGACATATATTGGCAGCCCCTCCACTTGTTATCCTGTAATTAGCTTCGCTGATATCTGAAGTCCCCGGCACGGGCGGCCGCGGCTACGGCAGGCGATTTGCGGGATTTACTTTTGCCCCGGCAACGGTTCAAATGCGCGCAGACCAACATGGCCAACTCGATCGCAGAACTTAAACAGGCCGCCATTGTCCGCACCCTCCGCGGTTGCCAGCTCTTTGCCGGCCTGGAAACGGCGGACTTGAAATCCATTGCGGCCATCACGCGCGTCAAGCCGCTGAACAAAGGCGGCTGCCTCTTTCGCGAAGGCGCCCCGGCGCAAGGGTTTTATATTGTGCAGAAGGGCGCCATCAACGTCCACCGCGTCAATGCCGCCGGCAAGGAACAGGTGATCCGCGTCTTTCGCGACGGCGAATCCTTTGCCGAGGCGGCCCTCGCGACCGCGTCCGGCTACCCGGCGGACGCGCGCGCCCTGGAATCCTCGCAGGTCTTGCTGGTGGAAAAGACGGGGTTCCTGTCCCTGCTCAAGCAGCAGCCCGAATTGGGGCTGCGGATGCTGGGCTCGATGAGCCAGCATCTGCGCTCGCTCATCGCGCAACTCGAAGACCTGACCCTCAAAGACGTCGAAACCCGCCTGGCCAACTGGCTGATCAAACGCTGCCCCGACCCCGAATCGGACCGGCCCGTCGCGGTGGAACTGAAGACCACCAAGCGCATGCTCGCCGCCGAGTTGGGCACCGTCAGCGAAACCCTCTCCCGCACGCTCGCCAAGCTCCGCCAGCAAAACCTGGTCGCCGTGACCGGCCGGAACCTCACCGTCCTGTCCCCGCTGAAACTGCGCCAACTACTGCGCCGCAACCTGGGCGAATAGGCCTCGGCTTCCCAACACTGAAACCCCGCCCGTCTTTCAGCCTTTCATCCCACACGTCACTCTCCACCCGTTGGTCCTCTGTCTTCTTCCAGCCAGCCGCTTGGCGGTCTTGGGATTAAACCCTTTCCGCCAGCGTCGCCGCCACTGCTGGCCGTTCCACACGTACCAAACCCAGCCGCCGCAGCGCCCACTTTTTGCTGCAAAATCAAAGCACTCGCCCGCGGGACCGTATAAGGCACAGCGGCTGCACCAGCCATCCGACACGATGCCCGGCGCCAGCGTTCGCCTCCTCCGCCTGGCCCGTTTGGCGGCGGGTGTGTTCATGTTGGGGAGGGAACAAGAGCGTGCCAGCCACAACGCCTGGGTCGGACGAGCTCCTCCGTGGCGGTTTCACCCGATTCGGAACCTGGCAGTCTTTCACCCTGCAGGATACCGCGCTTGCGTCCGCGCAAGGCCCTGGAACGCAATCCGGTGGTCCTGCCAGGGCCAGTGACCAAATTTCCATCGTGCCGGCGCGCGGGCGTCCCCGCCCGCTTAAATCGTTTGCACTCCCACGCGAAGAGGAAGGTTTTGGGCGTTCCCAGGCCCAAAGCGGGCGAGGACGCCCGCGCGCCGTCGGCTTTGTCACCGTCCGTGGTGGTCCAGTCGCGCCTGCCCGGGAACCGCCCGGTCCGGCCACGATGCTGCCCCAGCGGGCTTGTCAGATTGACATGCTCGACGGTCCCTCCAGAATCAGCTTTGATGACGCCAAAGACTGTACTTGCTTCGGAGCACGCGCTGGCGCGCCGCTGCCCAGCCTGCCCGCCACGGAAAAGGAACGCCAAAGCACCCATCCCGGTTCAGGGTATAATCGCACTGGCGCTCGTGCTGGCGGACGGGGGCCGGGCGGCTGTCCCGGAATCATATCGCACCTCGTGGAGCCATCCCGAGGTTAACGCACGCATCGAGCGCGGCATCGAGCAATTCCGCAAAGGCGATTGCCTGCTGGAGGTGGTGGATGCGGCTGGCAAGCCCGTGCCGGACGCGCGGGTTGAGGCGCGCCAGACCCGCCACGAATTCCTGTTTGGCTGCAACGCGTTCGTGCTGGGCCAGTTGAAACCGGAGGACCTGGAGCAGCGCTACGAAGCGGCCTTCGCGCGCCTGTTCAATTTTGCCACCGTGCCGTTCTACTGGGAAGGCCTCGAACCGGCGCGCGGCGAACTGCGGTATGCCGAGCCGGCGCGCGACATCTGGCGCCGCCCGCCGCCCGATCGCTTTCTCCCCTTTGCCGCGAAGCACGGGATTACGCTCAAGGGCCATCCGCTGTTATGGCACGCCTACAATCCAGCGTGGTTGCCCAAGGATGCAAATGAGTTGCGCGAACTCTACCGCAAGCGGTTTCGTGAAATCAGCCGCCGCTACGCGGACAAGATTTCCATCTGGGATGTGGTCAACGAGTCGCTGGTCTGCACGACCAATTACCCGCTCTACAGCCCGGCGCGCGAGTATGTCGGCTGGGCGTTCCAGGAAGTGGCGCCGCTGTTCCCGCCCCAGACCATCC
Source organism: Verrucomicrobiota bacterium (assembly GCA_012517205.1). Lineage (GTDB taxonomy): Bacteria > Verrucomicrobiota > Verrucomicrobiia > Limisphaerales > UBA8199 > UBA8199. The sequence continues at coordinate 23,582 of JAAYVL010000022.1, read as the reverse complement.
TGATGATTAATGAGGTGACCGGCTTCAACTTCCGTCCGGTCGGAACCAACCCATACCTGGCCCAAATCAGGCAACTGCTGGACCAGGGCGCCGCGATTCGCGGGATCGGCTTTCAATACCACTATATGCGCCGCGAGGCGCTGGATAAATACCTGGCGGGCAAGGATTGCAGTCCGCAGGGGCTACTGAACTTGTACGAGGAGGCCGGACGCTTTGGCCTGCCGCTCTACATCACGGAAATCACCTTCCCGTCGGCGGGGCAAGACGGGGAAGAACTCCAGGCCGCCGTGGTTCGCGATCATTACCGGCTCTGGTTCAGCGTGCCCCGGATGGCGGGCATCACCTGGTGGAACCTGGGCGATGGAACCGCGGTAAAGGGCGAGAATGAGGCCCTGGGCGGCCTGCTGAACGCCCAGTTTCAGTCCAAGGCAGCTTATCGCGCACTCGACCAGCTCATCAACGAAACCTGGAAAACGCGCGCCCAGGTCCAAACCGACCCGGAGGGCAAAGCCCGATTCCGTGGCTTCTACGGGAAATACCGGGTGGTGGTGCAGCGTGGCGGCCAGACCCGCGAGCTTGAACTGAGCCTCACCCGTGGCGGGACGACCCCGGCGCGGGTGGTACTGGAGTAACACCGAGCTGCGCAACCGGCCGCCGACTTTGCGCTTGAAGCACCTCGCCAAAGAGCGCAGGCTTTACGCATGAAAGCATTTTCTCACCCACTTCAAGCCCACCGCCAGCCGGCAGTTCTCTGCGTATTGTCGCTTTCCTTGCTTGCGGCGCTCATCGCACCCGGCGCGCGGGCGGCCCAATCGTTTAGTCTGGCGCCTTTGTGGAGCATCCCGCCACTGACAACCTACGAATGGGCCAGCACCAACCACACCCAGCGTAGCATCGCCTATAATCCGGCCACCGGTCATCTGCTGACCGTGAGCCGCTATCCGGCCACCAATGCCGCGATCTACATTCTCGAGGGCCGCACGGGCGCGCTCCTCGGCGAGCTCGACACCAATGGCCTGTTCCTGGAAATCAACTTCCCGGTCAACTGCGTCGGCGTCGCGTCGGATGGCGTGATTTACGCCTGCAACCTGACGGTGGATTCCACCAATACGCCCGCCGGCAACAATGGTCCATTCCGCCTCTACCGCTGGGCCAGCGAGAGCGCGGCCCCGACCGTGGCGTATGTCGGCGATCCAAGCGATACGGATACGAACCTCAACCACCGGCGTTTCGGCGACAGCCTGGCCGTGCGCGGCAGCGGCAGCAACACGGAGCTGCTGGCGGGCACGCGCGCCGGCAAAGTCGTGGCGCGGTTCAGCACCCCGGACGGTTACAGTTTCCAGCACCAGAAACTCGAGGCCCCCGACCTGCAAGGGATCAGCGCCATGGTGACCATTGCATTCGGAGCCGGTAACACCTTTTGGGCCAAGGCGGAGAACAGCGCGGCCACCAATCAGCCGCTGCAATACTTCAGTTACGACACCGGCGCCGGCACCGCCACGCTCATCCAAAACCACCTGAACATTCCTGGCGGCCCGCTCAACTTCGATGCCAGCCGCAATCTCCTGGGTGTCGTGCGCGGCATGGGGCACGAATTCCGGCTGTTCCGACTTACGGCCAAGGGCTTCGTGCAGCAGGACGCCACGATCCCCTTCCCGGGCACCCATTCCAACGGCAATCTCACCGGCGCCGTGGCCTTCAGCCCGGACGCCGTCTTCGCGCTCGAGTCCAACAACGGCCTGATGGCCTTCAGCCTCTCCACCAACACCCTGGCACCTTTCCCGGTGGAGATCACCGCGCCCGCCGGCCAACCCACTCTTACCTGGCCCTCCACCGCCGGCTTCCTTTACCAGCCTCAGTACAAGCACTCGCTCGCGGACGCCAACTGGTCCGACCTGAACGGCGCCACCAACGGAACGGGAGCCGATATTTCCGTGGTGGATCCGTCCCCTGCCAACGTGCAATTCTACCGCGTCCGCGCCGATTGAGGCCCGGGATTAGACGATGTATGACTGCTGCGATTCATTCTTCCAACCCCGCCGCGCCGCACGCCGGCGCAACCCGGGGGCAAACCACGAAGTCCGCCATGCTGATCCTGGCGGCGGCCGTCACTGTGAACTGCTGCGCCGCCGAGTTGCGCATCGGCACGGCCGCCATCAGCATCACCCCGGACCAGCCCGTGGCCCTCGACGGGCAGTTCAACCTGCGCGTCTCCCGGGGCGTGGACAACCCGGTCACCGCCACGGCGGTGGCCCTCGAGGCGCGCGTGGGCGATCGCACGACCGACCAGGCCATCTTGCTCTCCGCCGATCTCGTGGCGTTCCGCTCGTTCATCCCGCCGCGGGTGCGCGAACGCTTGCGCGCCCAACTGCCCGGCTTCGATCCGCGCAAACTGGTCCTGACCGCCACGCACACCCACACCGGGCCGGTTACCGAAGAAGGGAAATACGACATTCCGAAGGAGGGGGTAATGCCGCCCCGGGAATACGTGGAATTCCTCGTGGCGCGGCTGGTGGACGTCAGCGTGCGCGCCTGGAACCAGCGGCAGCCGGGCGGCGTAAGCTGGGGGCTGGGGCAGGCCGTGGTGGGCCACAACCGCCGCGCCGTCTATGCCAACGGCACCGCCCAAATGTACGGCGCCACCAGCACGCCCGAATTCCGCGGCATCGAGGGCGGCGCGGATCACGGCCTGGAATTGCTGTTCTTTTGGACGGCGGAAAAGAAGCTCCTGGCGGCCGGCGTCAACATCCCCTGCCCCTCCCAGGTGGTGGAAAGCCGGACCACGATTAACGCCGATTTCTGGCACGATGTTCGCGAACGGCTGCGCGCCGCCGCCGGGGCCGAACTCGGCGTGCTCGGCTGGCCCGGGGCGGCCGGCGATCTCTCCCCCCACTGGCTCTACCGCAAGGCCGCCGAGGAGCGCATGCTCAAATTGCGCGGGCTGTCGCGCACCCAGGACATCGGGCGCCGGATTGCGGGCGAGGTCCTCGAAGTCAGCGAGCTGACCCGCAGCGACATCCAGCGGGAAGTCCCCTTCGCCCACGAAGTGGCGGACCTGGTGCTGCCCGCGCGCAAAGTGACCGACGCGGAAGCCGCGGAAGCGATCAAGGAAATCGAGGCCCTCAAGGGAAAGAACGACGCCACCCGCCGCATAGCGTGGCACCAGGCCACCGTGGACCGCTACCAGGCGCAAGGGGACGCGCCCACCGTTACCGCCGAGGTGCATGTCCTGCGGATCGGGGATATTGCCATCGCCACCAACCCCTTCGAGCTGTTCCAGGACTACGGAACCCAAATCAAGAGCCGGAGCCCGGCCTTGCAAACGCTGGTGATCGAGCTGACGGGCGGCCCGAGCGGCTACCTGCCCACCCCGCGCGCCGTCGCCGGCGGCGGTTACAGCGCCATCGTCCAGAGCGGGCAGGTCGGCCCCGAGGGCGGGCAGGAACTCGTCGAGCGCACCGTGGAAATCATTAAACGCTTATGGAGCAAACCCGCCCCAACGCCCTCGCAGCCCTGAAAGCCAATCCCGCTTCCCCGCCCAAACCACGTCCGCGCACAATCCTGATCGCCGTCGTCTGCGCCGCCCTGGGAATCGGCGGCGCGGTTTCACCGGCGGCGCCCGCCCGGTCCTCCGCGGCGCGCTGGCAGCTCGGCGCTCCCATCATCACCTATTGGGCCGGGCCCGGTTCCCGAACGGCGGTGAATGAACAAGCCGCCGCGCAGCTTCGCGCCGGCGGCTGGAACCTTGCCTGGACCCAGCGGCCCGAGGATCTCGATCTCTACCACCGCCACGGCCTCCGGGTCATGCTGGAGATCGCAACGCCCGACGTGGAAGACCCCGCGCAGGCCCAGGCGCTGGCGGCGCTCATCGCGCGCGTGCGCTCGCATCCGGCGCTCTATGCCTATTACCTTGTGGATGAGCCCGGCGCGGGAGCGTTTCCCAAACTGGGGCGGCTCGCCGCCTGGCTGCGCCAGCGCGACCCGGCGCACCTGGCCTACATCAACCTCCTGCCCACCTACGCCAGCGACGGGCAGCTTCAAGTCAGCGACGATGCCGCCGAACGCGCCCGGGTGGGCTGCCCGCAGGACTTCGCCGGCCTCCAGGCCGACGACTTCACGGCGCTGCGCTACCGCGAACACCTCCGGCAGTTTGTCCGCATCGTCCAGCCCGATCTTCTCAGCTACGACCACTACCACTTCCTCAAGTCCAGCGACGGCCCGCAGTACTTCCTCAACCTCGCGCTGATCCGCGCGGCCGCGCTGGAAACCGGAAAGCCTTTTCTGAACATCATTCAGACCTGCGACTCTCCCGCCGAGGGCTGGCGCGCCCCGGGTGAAGATGAAGTGCGCTGGCTCACCTATACATCCCTGGCTTATGGCGCGCAGGGCATCGCCCATTTTCGCTACGACACCGGGCTTTGGCGGGACCCCAATGAGCAGACCATTCCCTTGCCGCTTTACTGGGCCGTGGCGCAGCTCAACCGCCAGTTCCTGGCCATCGCCACGGAACTCCAGCCGCTCAAATCGCTCGGGGCTTACCATTGCGGGACCATTCCCCTGGGCGGACAGGCACTGCCGCCGGAAAGCGCCTTTGCGACGGAACCCGCGACAGCGGAAACCTTGCTGGGCTATTTCGGAAAATCCGCCCGCCGCCCCACGCACGTGGTCGTGGTGAACCTGAACTATAAGAACGCGGCCACCCTCACCCTGAACGGCCCGGGACCGCTGGAAGTCTTCCACCCGCCCACGCGAGCCTGGCTCCGACCAGAGGGAGGCCGCCGCATCAAGCTGAATCTGCCCGCCGGCGGCGGCGCCCTGGTCCGCCTGAGGAAATAAACCGCTGTTCCCCGGCGCAAGCCCGCCAGGCGCGAGACGGGAGTTGCCGGGCAAGGGTGCGGAGACGGGCTTTACAGGGCGGGGCGCGGGGGCTAACGTGGCGCCGGGTGGACGTAGAAGGGCGGTGGCAATCGCCTTTCCCAGCCCATGACTTTCTGCCGCCTTAAGACAACCGAAAAATGGCCAGGCCAAAACCAGATTGCCCGCCGAACGCCCCGAAGCCCACGCTTCTGGTAATGGAGCTTTGGGGCCTGGGGGACCTGGTCATTGCGACTCCCTTCCTGCAAGCCGCCAGCCGGTCCTACGCGGTGACGCTGGTGGCCAAGCCGTACGCGGTGGACCTGCAAAAACGCTTCTGGCCGGAGGTGCGGGTGGAGCCTTTCGTGGCGCCATGGACCGCCTTCAAACACAAATACCGGCTGCTGCGCTGGCCCTGGCGGGAGATGCTCCGGCTGCAACGCCGGCTGGTCGCGAAGCGCTTCGATTTCGGCCTGTCGGCGCGCTGGGACCCGCGGGACCACGTGCTGCTGCTGCTGGCGCAAGCCCGGCGGCGGCTGGGATTCGCGCGTTGGGGAAGCCAAATGATCCTGAGCGCGGCCCCCGCCCGCCCGGACCCGACCGAACACCGCTACGAGCATTGGCGCGTGATGGCCCGGCAGTTGGGGATCGAGGTGCCGCCGCGCGCGGCGCTGGCGTGGCCCCGGTCGAACCCGGAAGGCGGGATTCTCGTGCATACCGGGGCCGGCCAGCCGGTGCGCGTCTGGCCGCTGGAACGTTACCACACGCTGGTTGCCCGGCTGCGCCGGAACCACCACTCCGTGCAAATCGCCTGCGACCCCGATCAGCGGGAATGGTGGGTAAAGGCCGGGGAAACAAACGTGGCAGCCCCCCGCACGGTGACGGAACTGTTCGCGCTGGTGGATCGGGCGGGCGCCTTCATCGGCAACGACTCGGGCCCCGGCCACCTGGCGGCTTTCTGCGGCGTGCCCACCTTCACCCTGTTTGGCCCGCAAATGGCTGAATGGTTCGCCCCCCTCAACCCCGCCTCGGAGTGGCTGGAAGGCAAGGCGTGTCCCTACAAACCCTGCTCGGATTATTGCCGTTTCCCGACGCCGCATTGCATGTTCAACACGCAGGAAGACGAAGTGGGCGCGCGGGTCGAGGCGTTTGTGGCGCGGGTGTTGCGGCGCCGGTGAGGCAGCGCGCCGCCGGAGGTTATCCGGGCAGCGAACGAACGGCCGCGGCGGGAACGGCGGCGGGCGGCGGCGTTTCGGCTTGCCTCAGGGCCTCGGCCATGGCGGTCAGATGGCGCGTGAGGGTGAAGTGGCGCAGGAAAATGTCCCGAAGTTCCTCGCCCGTTTCGGAGGTGATCAGGGCCAGGAGACGGTCGGCGGCTTGCTCCGGGGCGCGAATATCAACCAGGCCCGGGTAATTCGCCGGAAACAACTCCGGCAACGAACGCCAGCGGGTGGTAAGGATGGGCAGGCCAAAGGCCATCGCCTCAATCAGATTCACCGGCTGGTTTTCGTTCTCATAATACGTCGGGAAACAGAAGAGATCGGCCTCGCGCAGCCACTGGTTCTTCTGCGCGCCCGAAACGAACCCGAGATACTTGACGCAGGCGGCGAGGTCGGGCCGGGCAATCCGCTGGTCGAATTTGACCCGGGCCTCATTCGTGACGAAACCGCCGGCCACCACCAGGCGGAAAGCCACCGGCGACTGGCGCTGCTGGAGCCGCTCGTTCGCAAGCGCCACCGCGCTCAGCGTGTCGAACAATCCCTTCTCCGGAGTGCAATGCGCCAGGTACAGCACCTGGATCAAATGCGGTTCCGCGCCGGCCAGCCGGGCTTCGTCAGCTTCCAGGGGCTGCCGGGACAGGAGCTTTTGGCGGGCGGCAAAACGCGCCTTGCGCCGCGGCAAAATCTCCCCGGCAAACGCCGGGCAGGGATCCGCAATGCCATTGCTCACAACCCGGATTTGGCGGGAAAAGAGCTTCTCCGCGTCCGCGCGGTTGTATTGGGAGAGCACGATGCTCAGGTCCACCTGCTTCATCAGCCGGTACGTGAGCACGCGCCAGCGCATGGACACCGCCAGTTCCAGCCATCGTGCCAGCCCCGCCGCGTGCCAATGCAGGATCACCCGCTTGAAAAACGGCCGGCACAGCAGCATGACCAGCCAATCCCGGTACAGGGCCGACCGTTTTCCCGGGGCGGGAATGTAATAGAGATTCGTGACGCCGTAGCGGAAACGGCACCAGATGGCCTGCAAACAATAGCCCAGCAGCAGGATCAGCTTGCTGACCCGCAAATCGCCAATATTCTCGAGCTTCTGCGACAGCCGCGCATTGACATGGTAACACTCGATGCCGAAGGAAGTCTCCGGCCCGGAACCTGCCGCCCGCCGTTTCCGGCGGCGGTGGTCCCCGCCCAACCCCTCCAACAGAAGCTGCACCATGTAGCTCTGGCCATGATGCGGCGGCGGTGTGTGGGCGAATATTAACAGTTTCATGCAGCTCAACGCGAGAGCCCGGCTATGCCATCTCTGAATAAGCTAACACCCTACCCTACCTCGAATCCCGGCATCTGGGAAGTCTTTTATTGCTTCCGCCAACGCAAGCTAAACGCTGCCTCCCGGCGGCATCCCGTTCCCGACGCAACCAAACCCAGGCAGGAACCTGTGAGCAAAACCCAATTATAGTAATTAGCCAGTCCATCCGGACCGCCTCCGGACTGTCCAATTATTGGACACTTCCCTGTTTCCGAACTCAAAAGCCAATCCGAACGCCATTTTCAATCTAACTTACGCCATTCCAGCCTCATCCATAGCTGGCAGCTAGTCGTGTACAAGGGGTGTACAAGGGATGCTCATCGGGTGAACAAGCTTAAATCCTATGTACCTCCGGTGGGCATCCCTTGTACACCCCTTGTACACGGCGCTTTGGGAGGGGGTTGGAACGGTATTGGGAAGCTCTTGCTGGAGGAAAAACGCTGGATTGGGGGCTGGCGGGTTGGCTCAGCGGGGTTCGTGCCTGGGCTCTTTGACCGGCAATTGGCCCGAAGGCGCCGGCAACAATAGGCCTGGCCGGTTTTGCGGGAGTTGGGGCAAGCAGTGCTTGGAGAACCCGGTCGGGTTTGCCATACTCGCCGGCGTGTTCATCCGCCTGTTGATGATTGCTGCCATGACGTTATCGGCCCCTGCCGCATCCGATCGAGTTGCGCGGTTGACGCCCCAACTCGATGCGCTGTTTCAGAACTTTAACCAGCCGGAATCGCCCGGCGCCAGCGTGATGGTCATCCATCGCGGGAAGGTGGTGGTGGCGAAAGGCTACGGCCTGGCGAACGTGGAAGAGAAAATCCCGTGCGGCCCGGAGACCAATTATCGCCTGGCCTCCGTGACCAAGCAGTTCACCGCCATGGCGGTGTTGATCCTGGCCGATCGCCGGAAGCTGTCTTTTGAGGAATGTCTGACCGATTTCTTTCCGGAGTTTCCCGCCTACGGCCGGCAGATCACTCTGCGCCAGTTGTTGAACCACACCTCGGGGCTGCTGGATTACGAAGACCTGATCCCGCCGGGGACGGAGCTGCCGGTGCTGGATCGCGATGTGTTGCGGTTGCTGATGCGGCAGGACAAGACGTATTTCCCGCCTGGCACGAAGTATCGTTATAGCAATTCGGCCTACGCGCTGCTGGCCGAGATCGTGACGGCGCGCTCGGGCCTCACGTTTGCCCGGTTCCTGCAGCAGAACATCTTTCGGCCACTGAAGATGAAGGGGACGCTGGCCTACGAGGGGGGCGTGTCCGTGGTCGCCAACCGCGCGTATGGCTACTCGGCCGCGGCGGGAGGTTTTAAGCGAACCGACCAGAGCCTGACCAGTTCCGTGCTGGGCGACGGCGGCATTTATTCCTCGGTGGCGGATCTCTACCGATGGGATCAGGCTCTCTACACGGACAAGCTGGTGAGCCGGAAATTGCTCCAGCAGGCTTTTGCCCCGGGCCCGGCCACGGATTTGCCGGACACCCGCTATGGTTTTGGCTGGTATATCAGCCAATATCGCGGCGCGCGGGAAATCTGGCATCGCGGCAGCACGATCGGCTTTTCCACGCGCCTGGTGCGGTTTCCCGAGCAGCAGTTCACCGTCATTATTCTCACCAACCGCGACGAGGCCGGGATAACGGAGTTCGCGCACCGGCTGGCGGACTGGTACTTGTTTGACCGGCCGTGACGATGCGCGGGGTGGCGCGGGGGCGGCGCGCCCTGGCTGGCGTCCGCCGGGGCTTCAGGATGAACGCCGGTTTCCGCGGTTGTTGGCCAGGCCCTGGTTCCGGGCCAGCGACGCGAATATGCCGGCGAAGCAAAGGATGGAGAACACGATGAAGCCGGTCCGCATGGAGCGCATGAGCTGCGGGTAGTTGCCCGGGTGGATTTTTTCCTGCCCCATATAGATGGCCAGCAGCATCAGGGCAATGGCCATGCTCAGCGTCTGCCCCACGTTGCGCATGGTGCCCAACATGCCGGAAGCGTTCCCCAGTTGCCGTTTCTCGACCGAGCTCATAATGGCGTTCGAGTTGGGGGAGGAAAAGAGTGAGAAGCCCGCGCCCATCACCACCAGTATGACGGCGATAAATGTCACGGAGGTCTGTTCCACCAGGAAGCAAAGCAGGATCAGGCCCAGGGCGGTGATGGCCATGCCGATGGAGGCCAGGACGCCCGGGTTATGGTGGTCGGAGAGTTTTCCGGCGGCGGGCGACATCAGCGCCATGGTCAGCGGCATGGACATGAGGAGAAACCCGGCCTCGCGCGCGCCCAGGCCCTTGATGTACTGCAGGAAAAGGCTCAGGAAGAACCCGACGGCGCTGGTCGCGGCGTAATGGATCAGCGCCGCCAGGCTCGACAAGGCAAAGACCCGGTTGCGGGAGATCAGCGTCAGGTCGAACAGCGGATGCACCGCCTTTTTTTCCCGGATGACAAACAGCGGCATGAGCACCAGGCCGGCGCCGGTTAAAACCCAGCCGGCCGCCGCCGGCAGTTTTGAAAACCCATAGACCAGGGCCGCCATGGAGAGGCCATAGAGGACGGAGCCGGGCCAATCGAAGCTCTCGCCTTTGGCTTCCGCCCATTCCAGTTTCATTTTGCTGCGGATCAGGAGCAGGCTGGCGATTCCCAGGGGTATCAGGAAGGCAAAGATGCTCCGCCATCCCAGGTAGCGGGTGAACATTCCGCCCAGGAACGGCCCCGACGCCAGCCCCATATAGACCGCGGTGACGTTGATCCCCATGGCCCGGCCGCGTTCCCCGGGAGGAAAAACCGAAGTCAGGATGGCCATGCTGGTGCCGAACATCATTGCCCCGCCGATGCCTTGCAGGATGCGGACCCCGATCAGCCATTTGATATCCGGCGTGATGGCCAGCAGGAGCATGGTCAGGGTGAAGATGACCAGGCCGGCGGTGAACACCTTTCTCCGGCCCAGGATGTCCCCCGCCCTTCCCGCCGGGAGCAGCAGCATCGAAATCGCGAGCATATAGCTGTTGATGATCCAGCTCAGCATGACGGCGTTGAGGCTGAATTCCTCGCCGATGGAAGGCAGCGCCAAATTGACCGCCGACCCCATGAACGGCGTCAGGAAAGACGCGAAGGCGGTGACCGTCAGCACCGAACGCTTAAGCTCTTTTTCTGTCATTCTCCGTTGCGACGGCCAACCCGGGCGGCCTCCGGGCCGTCAGTGATCCACGCAAACTCCCTCATGGCCCGAGGCGGAGCAGGTTTGTCACCGGGTCGGTGGGGCGGGAAATGCCGGCGGCCCCGGCGGCATTGGGGATGCTTGCCGGCATCGGCAGGCCCGTCCCCATGACGGGATATCGCATTCGGCCCATAGTGATTGAGATTATTTTCACGCGCTGGTGTGACGGCCCTTATACCATCAAACATGAGGATAAAAATAGCAATAAACTGTTTTGGCGGCCGGCCCGGCCTGGCGCCGGCAGGCGCCGCGGGCGCGCGAAAAAGCCGGTGGCCGGCCGGCGCAGACGAATGGCGCAAGCGATGCCGCCGCGGCCGCGGTTTCCCCGCGTTCACCCGGGCGCGGGAAAATTGCGGGCCGCGCCGGGAACCGCCAATCCAAGCGGGATCGGCCCGCGGGGCAAGTCAGGCGGTCTGGATTCGCGCCAGCTCCTCCCGGTAGGCGGGAGGCAGTCCCCAGAGCCGGGCTCCTTCGACGAGCTGCTGTTTGTAGGCGGCGTTGGGCAGGGGCGGATGGGGCTGGCGATTGGCAAAGTAAAGCCAGACCCGCAAGCGTTTGCCCGGGTCGCCAGGGCGGCAGACCTGGCGTTGTTTGCGCACGTAAGCGTTGTCCGCCAGCGGCCGTCCGGGGCGGTAGCCTTCGCTTTCATCCAGGCGCTGCAGGTCGGCTTTGGAAATCGCAAACACGACTCCCCAGATGTTTTTGCCCGGCGCGGGAATCCCATCGCAAGTCCCGCAGCCCCGGTCCCGGGCCAGGCGGGTAAAGGCGAGCTGGTGGTTGGGCAGTTGGGCCACGGTCACGAAGCACGCGGAGGGGCAGCGGCGGACGAACTGCGCCGGATCCATATTGGAACCATAGGCAAAGTAGAGCATCTATCCCGTGTTCGGCCCCAGCCTAGCGCGGCGCCGCGCTTCGTCAAGGAACGGATTTGTGGTGGCTTGCGCAGGGACTTTGGCCTACCGTTTGCAGCCTATGAGACCGGTTCCGAAGTCATGAGCAGGCTGATCGCCATCGTCGGGCGGCCCAATGTGGGCAAGTCCGCCCTGTTCAACCGCATTGCGGGGCGGCGCATTGCCATTGTGCATGATCAGCCGGGGGTCACGCGCGACCGGGTTGCGGCGGAGGTGGAATGGCAGGGGCATCCGTTTACGCTGGTGGACACCGGGGGCATCGGCCTGCTGCGCCGCGAGAAAGCGGAGGACGTCATCGTCAAAGCGGCGCTGGAGCAGGTCGAACTCGCGATTGAAGCCGCCGACGTCATCATTCTGGTCGTGAACGTGCAGGAAGGCTTGCTGCCGCTGGATCGCGAGGCGGCGGCCCGGCTGCGGCGGAGCGGCAAGCCGGTGCTGGTGGCCGTCAACAAGGCGGATACCGATCGGGCGGAGAGCGGCGTGCCCGAGTTCGCGGCGCTGGGTTTCCCGCAAATGTTTCCGGTCAGCGCGATCCACGGGAAAGGCATTGAACCGCTGATGCAGGCGGCGATGAGCCGGCGGCAAAGCGGGGCCAGCCCGGCGGCGCCGGGAGTTGCGGCGGAAAGCCCGGGCGAGGTTCCGGGAACGGACGCGTTCTCCGCGCCCGGCGGCGCGCGTCCCGCCGCCCTGAAACTCGCCATTGTGGGCCGCCCCAACGTGGGCAAGTCCTCCATCATCAACGCGCTCACCCGGTCCGAGCGCGTGGTGGTGAGCCCCATTCCCGGCACCACCCGGGATGCGGTGGATGTGCCGTTCGAGGTCGAGACCGAGGGCGTGCGGCAGTCCTACGTGTTGATTGACACGGCGGGGCTGCGCAAGACCCGGCGCGTCGGCGATTCGATCGAGTTCTTCAGCGTCAAGCGCGCGGAGGAATCCATCGCCCGCTGCGATATCGTCATCCTGGTCCTCGACGCCGAGGCTGGAATTACGGAGCAGGACAAGAAGATCGCCGACCGCATTGTGGAGAACCACCGGGCCTGCATTGTGGTGATAAACAAGTGGGACCTGATGGATGACGCCGTTCGCGCGGCGCGGCGGCAGGAGATTCGCCGCCGGCAGAACCCGAAGGGCCGGACGGCTCCGAACGTGATGACCACGCTCGGCGAGTTTGGGCAGTGGGTGCAGGAGCGCTTGTTCTTTCTCGATTATGCGCCGGTCATTTTTACCTCGGCCAAGTCCGGATTTCACCTGGATCGCCTGCTCGAAGCGGTGCGCTACGTGGCGGCGCAGTTGCAACAGAGCATTCCCACCGCCATTCTGAACCGCACGCTGCGCGATGCCGTCGAACAGCGGCAGCCGGTCAGCGCCCAGGGGTATCGCCTGAAGTTCTTCTACGCGACCCAGGTGCGGCAGGCGCCGCCGACCTTTCTGCTCTTTGTGAACCGGGACGAGTTGTTTTCGGAGCCGTATAAGAAATACCTGGCGAACCAGATGCGGCAGGCCTTCGGTTATGAGGGCTGCCCGATCATTATCGTCGCCAAACCGCGCCCCAAAACCATTGCGCCGGTGCGGAAGTTTCGGGGGGCGGGCAGGCAAAAAACGGGTTAGGGGGCGCAATTTGTTTGCGGATGGGCCTGGGCGCCGGGAAATGGGTGTTTCGGGGCGGCTTCAGGGGGGTAATTTGGGTGATTTTCCTCAGGAAAACGGCGAAAAACTTTTTTTGCAGAAATGGCTTGTTTCCCCAACCCGTGGTAGTAGAGTTCAGAGTGTTACCCAACTAATAGGGTAGGCACAGGGTCGCGAGTCGGAGCTGGATTGCCTGCCTGATTGATGAATTTGAACCTAATCGCCGGGTGCTTTGCTGAGGGGGCTCAGCCGATGCAACCGGCAACGCAGAAGGAAAAAGATGATAGTTGCCAACGAACAAGGTTTGTCCAAGGCGCGTCCTGCGGGACGCCGCCGGGCCGCAGCGGTGACGGGAGCCCGCACTCCCAAAAAGCGCGCGAAGGCCGCGGCGGGGAAAACGCTCAAAATCGAGCGGTGGTTCAGCGATCCCAAGGTCAGCCCGTTCGACCAGGTTGAGTGGGAGCGGCGGACGGCGGAAATCACCGACGACGGCGGCAAGGTGATTTTCCGGCAGGAGAATGTCGAGGTGCCCAAGGCGTGGTCCTTGCTGGCGTCCACGGTGGTCGTCTCGAAGTATTTCTATGGCGAACAGGGCACCCCGGAACGGGAAACTTCGGTGCGCCAGCTCATCCACCGCGTCTGCCGCACTATCGCGGATTGGGGGGTCAAGGACGGTTATTTTACCCGGGCCGAGGGCGAGGTTTTTTATGATGAGATGACGTGGTTGTGCCTGAACCAGTATGGGGCCTTCAACTCTCCGGTCTGGTTCAATGTCGGGCTCTACCACCAGTATCACATTGGCAACAGCTCAAGCCGCGGCAATTGGGTGTGGAATCCGAAAACCGGCCAGGCGGAGCGGGCGGCGACCCAATACGAATCTCCGCAGTGCAGCGCCTGCTTTATCCAGTCCGTCGCGGACAACATGGAATCCATCATGGAGCTGGCGCACAGCGAGGCGATGCTCTTCAAGTTTGGCTCCGGCACCGGCACGGACCTTTCCCCCATCCGTTCGTGCAAGGAGAAGCTGAGCGGCGGCGGGCGCCCCAGCGGGCCGCTTTCGTTCCTGAAGGTCTATGACCAGGTGGCCAACGTGGTCAAGTCGGGCGGCAAGACGCGCCGCGCGGCCAAGATGAACACCCTGCGCGATTGGCACGGGGACATCCAGGAGTTCATCGAAGCCAAGATGAAAGAGGAACGCAAGGCGTGGGCGCTAATTGAGCAGGGATATGACGGGTCCTACAATGGCGACGCTTACGGCAGCGTGATGTACCAGAATGAGAATCTTTCCGTGCGCGTCAGCGACGCGTTCATGGAAGCCGCCGAAGCGGGGCGGGAATGGTGGACACGCAGCGTCACCACCGGCAAGCCGCTGGAGAAAAAGGACGCCCGCCTGCTGTTGCAGAAGATCGCCGAGGGCACCTGGGTCTGCGGTGACCCGGGGCTGCAGTACGACGGGGCCATTCAGAAGTGGCACACCTGCAAAGGCACCGAGCCGATCCATTCCACCAATCCCTGCTCGGAATACGTTTTCATCAATAACACGGCCTGCAATCTCGCTTCGCTGAATCTGGTGAAGTTCAAGCGCGCGGACGGGATTTTCGATGTCGCGGCCTTCAAGGCCGCCGTGCGGATTTTTATCACCGCGCAGGAAATCCTGGTTGATAACGCGAGCTATCCGACCCGGCAAATTGCGGAGAATTCCCATATCTTTCGCACGCTCGGCCTGGGCTACGCCAACCTGGGCTCCCTCATCATGAGCTATGGGCTGCCCTATGACTCGGACGAGGGGCGCGCGCTGGCGGGCGCCCTTACGGCCATCATGACCGGGCGGGCGTATGAGCAATCGGCCGAAATTGCCGCCATTATGGGCGCGTTCAAGGGTTATCACGACGCCCGCTGCGCGCACGTGACGGCGCCGCTGGCAGCGGACAATGTGGACTCCATGCTCGCGGTCATCCAGCAGCATCGCGACGCGGTCGAAAAAATCCAGCCGAGCCGGGAGTTTGATTATCTCAAGGAAGAAGCGCGCCAGTCCTGGACCCAAGCGCTGGCCCGCGGCCGCGCGACGGGCTATCGCAATGCGCAAGTGACGGTCCTGGCGCCGACCGGCACCATTGCCTTCTCGATGGACTGTGATACGACGGGCATCGAGCCGGAATTGGCGCTGGTAAAATTCAAGCTGCTGGCGGGCGGCGGGAGCTTGAACATCGTCAACCGCACGGTGCCGGAAGCGTTGCAGCGCCTGGGATACAACGCCGCGGAATCCGAACGGATCATTGGCCATATCACGCAATACCATACGATTGAAGATGTCGTGGAAGGCGCGCAAACCATCACGAGCGGGTTGCGCCCCGAACACCTGCCGGTCTTTGACTGCGCCTTCAAGCCCAGCCGCGGGCAGCGGAGCCTCCCTTACCTGGCGCATCTGAAAATGATGGCGGCCGCGCAGCCGTTTATCAGCGGCGCCATTTCCAAGACCGTCAACATGCCCAACGAAAGCACCATCGAGGACATCCGGGACGCCTACGTGCAAGCCTGGAAGATGGGGCTGAAGTGTGTGGCCATCTACCGTGATGGTTCCAAGCGTTCTCAACCGCTCAGCACGAAGCGCCTGGGCGAAGGCGAAGGCAAAGCTGAAACGGGCAGCATTTTCGCGCTGGAGGACCGCATCAAAGAACTGGAGGCCGAGATCACGCAACTCCGGACGCAGTCCGGCAAGCCGCTGCGGCGGCGCCTGGCGGATACGCGCACGGCCATCACGCACAAGTTTGATATTGCGGGCCATGAAGGCTATCTGACGGTGGGGATGTTTGAGTCCGGCCAACCCGGAGAGTTATTCATCACCATGGCCAAGGAAGGCTCCACGATTGGCGGGCTGATGGATGGCATTGGCACCCTGACCAGCCTGGCGCTGCAATACGGCGTGCCGCTGGAAACCCTGGCCCGCAAGTTTGCGCACGTGCGATTCGAGCCGTCGGGATTCACCAAGAACCGCGACATCCGCAACGCCGCATCCATCATGGATTATGTGTTTCGCTGGATGGCGATCCAGTTCATCCCCGGCTTCCGCGAAGCCCATACTTCGAACCAGAACCAGCCGGAATTGGCTATTCCCGGGCTGCATGAGGCGGAGAAGAAAAAGGTGAACCGCCCCGTGCGCGAACTGCCCCTTGCGGATGACACGGAGATCCTGGAGCTGAAATCCGGGGCCGATGGCAACGGCAAGGGCCATTCGCCGGCGCAACCCGCCCCGGCCATGCGGCCTGCCAAGACAATCAATGAACTGGTGGCCCATTTTCAGCAGGACGCGCCAGCCTGCCCCAACTGCGGCAACGTGACTGTGCGCAGCGGTGCCTGCTATCGGTGCCTCAAGTGCGGCGAAAGTCTTGGTTGCTCCTGAAACCCGGCGAACGATCGCCGGGGATGGCCGTCAGGAATTCGAGCCGGGCCTTTTGAGCGCTTCGGCCAGCAGTATTTTTTCTTCCGGCAGCAGGCTGGAATCCTGCGCGATGCGCAGGTAAGGGCTGGCTTTGTTGCCCTCGCCGACGGCCGTCAACAGGATCCCATAGTAGAGCGCCACGGACGGGTTTTCGAGGTCTTCGGGTTTCAGCTTTTGGAGCACGGCCAGGCCTTCCCGGGTTCGGTTTTGCAGATAAAGCGAATAGGCGTAGGTGGAGGCGATCACGGCCTGTTCGGGGTGCTGGGTGAAGAGTTCCCGGGCCAGTTCGTGCGTCCGGGGCAGGTTCAGTTTGAGCAGCAGGGAGGTGGCCGCCAGGTTGTTTTGAGCAACGAAGTTTTGCGGGGCATAGCTGGCCATGCTGGAGTACACCTTGTTCAGCCCCAGCGTGTTGCCGGCCAGGGTATAGGTTCGTTCCAGCTCGCGCAGCGCCCACTGATCCCTGGGGAAGCGCTGCGCGATTCGCCAAAGCAAATCTTCCCGGGCCTGCTCCTGCCCCCACTTGGTGGCCAAAGTCAGCAGGGTGGTCAAAGGGCCCAGGCGATCCCCGGCATTGCGAATGGCGGTGCGCCAGCGGGCGTCGGCCGCCAGTTTCTGATTGAGCTCCGTCGCCGCGCGGGCAAGAAAAGCAAACCGCAGGAATTCGCGGTCGCCCCAATTCTGTGCGGAAAGGGCCTGATCGAGGCCGTGCCAATCCTTCCTGGCCATATAGCAATCCGCCACCGCCAGAAGAACCGGTTGTTCAGCTTGCAGTTTGGCCGGACAGGCCAGCAGCCAGGTGAGCGCGTCATCGGCCAGGCCGCGCTCGACCATCCATGTCGAGAGCGCATAGACTTGCGCCGCGTTGGTGGTGGCATTTCTTTGCTGCGTGCGAAGATAATCTTTGAACTCGGGGCTTTGCGATTGGCGAAGGATGGCGAGATGCTGCAAACGGTCACCCATCACCACCCGTGGATCCGCCAGAAGTTGCCGGGAAAATCGGGCCGCCCGGGAGAAATCGTTTCGTTCGAGACTCTCCGCCACCAGCCAGCGTAAGGCGACATCCCCTACATTGGTGCTGGCACGCAAGCGTTCGAGCGTCACCCGCGCCGCAGACGGAACGCCGGCTTTGGTTGATTCGAGTTGCAGGACGGCGAGGTTTAGCTGGTGCAATTCATTCGTAGGTTCAAGCCGGCAGGCTTGTTCGAGGTGTTTGGCCGCGACCGTGGTTCGCTTGAGCCGGAGTGCCAGTTCGGCCGAAATCGCGTGGTAGGCGGCGAGGTTGGTCGCGGTTCCTTTCAGTTCCTCCAGAATCTGGGTCGCCAGGGGAAAGGGAGGGCTTTGTGAATGCAGCGCGGCAGAGGCGAATTGAAGTTTATGGGGGATGCTAGGCTCCGCCTCGACGATTCGACGCCACCAGTCCAAGGCGTCCGGGGAATGGGTTTTTTCGGCCAAATCGGCCATAACCCGGCATGCCTCCAGGTTGCGGGGGTTTATCTGCAATGCCCGGCGGGCACTCAGCGAGGCATTGTTATATTCCTTTTGGGTCAAATATGCCTTGGCTTGTTCCACCAGCCGGATCTCCTGGTGCCGCCGATAAGCGGGTCGGGCCCAAAACCACAAGCCAAGGCAGCCGACCGCCACGATAATACACGCTAGGACGATTTTTTTCATAAGCTCGCTGCTCTATAATTAGATTCTCAAGCCGCGAGTTCGTCAATCAGAACCGGGCCTGCTGAGTGGCGTTCTCGTAATCGTGCAAACGCGTTTCACTTTGCAAAGTTCCCTCCTTGGCGGTTCGCTGGTGTGTGATAGGAAATCGTCTTTAGCGCGTGCGTCCGTCCTGGGAGCGGCGCAAGACAGTCGTTCGCCTTGTCTGGGGGCCGCTGCTTTATTGCCAGAAAAACCCTAAAACAGGGCTTGCCAAGTCACGGTGGTGC
This sequence comes from Verrucomicrobiota bacterium, assembly GCA_012517205.1. Classification (GTDB taxonomy): domain Bacteria; phylum Verrucomicrobiota; class Verrucomicrobiia; order Limisphaerales; family UBA8199; genus UBA8199. Next base: position 5,096 of record JAAYVL010000022.1, on the reverse strand, counting down.
TACTAGGCTCTGTTTTCCTTTTGGGAAGACCCCATTAAGGCGGGCGGCCGAATGAACGCCGCTACCAAAGAACAAAATGATTTATGGCCGTTAAAATTCGTTTGAAGCGGATCGGGACGAAGAATACACCCGCGTACCGCATCGTCGTGGCTGATTCACGCAGCCCCCGCGATGGAAGATTTATCGAGGAACTGGGCACGTACCTGCCGCAAAAGAAGCGTGATAAGTTCACGCTAAAGCTGGACCGCGCCCAATACTGGGTCAGTAAAGGCGCGCAGCCGAGCGAGACTGTCGCCAGCTTTATAAAGAAAGCGACGAAAGCCGCGGCGGCAGCAACGGCCTAAGCAAAGCAAGCGCCGTCGGCTCCATGCAAGCGTTCCTTGAATACGTCGTCAAAGGGTTGGTGCAGAACCCGGAGGCGGTGACGATTACGCCAGTGGAACGCGAGGGCACGACGGTTTATGAGTTGCGCCTGCATCCACAGGATGTGGGGAAAATTATCGGGCGTCAGGGGATGACGATCAATGCCATCCGCTCTTTGCTGCTTGCCGGGAGCGCCCGGAAAGGGCAGCGTTGCACCCTGGAGATTGTGGAAGATCGGCCGGCCACCTGACGGTGTTGGAACCGAAAGGCCGGGCCTCTGCGCCGAGGGGCCGGTGCGGGTGCCAACCCGGCGAGCGCGAAGCGGAAGCTGAAGATGAAGATTGATGTGTTGACGTTGTTCCCGAGGATGTTTGTGGGGCCGCTCGACGAAAGCATCATCCGGCGAGCGCGGGAAGCGGGGCGGTTGGAGTTGGCGCTCCATAATCTGCGAGATTACGCGCTTGATCGCCATAAGACGGTGGACGATCGGCCATTTGGCGGCGGGCCAGGCATGTTATTGAAGCCGGAGCCGCTTTTTGCCGCCGTGGAAGACCTGGCACGTGAGAATACACGCGTCCTGCTGGTATCGCCTGCCGGACGGCGATTTGACCAGTCGATCGCGCGGGAACTGGCAAGCCGGGAGCATTTGCTCATGGTATGCGGCCACTATGAAGGCTTTGACGAACGGGTGCGTGAACGGTTGGCGAATGACGAGTTGTCCATTGGCGACTACGTTTTGACGAATGGCGCTTTGCCGGTAATGGTTATTATTGACGCGGTTACCCGATTGCTGCCGGGAGTTTTGGGCGATGAAGACAGTGCCCGGGAAGATTCGTTCAGCCAGGAACTGCTCGAATACCCGCAATATACGCGGCCCGCGGAGTTCCGCGGCATGAAAGTCCCGGAAGTGTTGCTATCCGGCAACCATGCAGAAATCGCCCGCTGGCGCGCAGAACAGGCGCGACGGCGAACCCAGGAACGGCGACCGGACCTGTTCGCAAAGACATTTTATGAATCAGGCATTACTTGATAAGATTGAGTCGGCACAATATCGCAAAGACGCTTTGGATTTCGGCGTAGGCGACACCGTGCGGGTGCATACCAAGGTTGTGGAAAGCGGCAAAGAGCGCATCCAGGTCTTTGCCGGAGTGGTGATCGGCCGCCGCGGGCATGGGTTGAATGAAATGTTCACGGTTCGCCGTATTAGCTATGGCGAAGGAGTGGAGCGGGTATTTCCGCTACATTCCCCACGCGTGGCGAAGGTGGAAGTGGAACGCAAAGGCGCGACCCGCCGCGCCAAGCTCACCTACCTGCGCAAGCGCGTCGGCAAGGGAGCAACCCTGGTCAAAGAAAAAGAAACCCGCACCGCCGCCACTGCGTCCAGGGGCGTGAAATCCTAGCGGCGTCCTGGTCGTTAGCAAGCGTGGCTGTGGCCTCGTTTTTTACGGGCGTGAAATAAGTTGGTAGCGGTCAGGCCTTTGCGGGATCACCCCGAAACCCTTCCTGGCCTTGGCGCCCCTTCAACCAAGTGACGACCTCAGCGGGGAGAACTACGCTTTCCTGCCGAGCCTCGAGGTTCTTGATCCGCGCCAGGAGCATGCCCGCCGGATCTCGTTCCAGTTTGAGCGTGTACGTCGCGTTAAGTTCCTGCGCGCGTTTGAACTGCCGATCTGGTTTAGCGGCGGTCAGCGAATAATCCACAGCTAGACCGGCAGCCCGTAAGTCGTGGATCACTTTCAGGAATTCGACTCGCAGATTCTCATCTTCGACTAGGCAAAAGACGTCCAGCGCAGCGGTAAACTTTGGCAACAATGCCCGCGCCCGAAGCAGTTCCAGCAGCACCACATCGCCCATGCCGAAGCCCAAGGCGGGAAGATCCACGCGCCCCTGGCTAATAAGTTTGACGAGGTTGTCGTAGCGGCCGCCGCCGGCGATGGCGCGAAACTCACCTTTGCGGTCGAACGCCTCAAAAACGACGCCGGTATAATAAGCCAGCCCGCGAATGACGTGGTAATCAACCTTCACGTAATCCCTGAGTCCGCGAGCGGCAAGATTGGCCAGTATGGCTGTCAACTCGGCCGTGGGCTCGCCTTGCGCGATAAAGGAAGACACCTCCGCCAGAGAAAACCCGAGGCGTTCGAGCTTTTCGTTGCTTTGCTCCGGTGCCTCGCGCTCCAATTTATCAATGATTTGATAAAAAGCGTATTCCTGCGTTGCCGCGCCGTGCCGGTGCCGGAAAAACACCTGCCAGGCGTTGCGGCTGCTGAGGCGAATGACGAAATCCTCGTGCGTTAATCCAAAAGAGCGGAGCGTATCAATCAAGAGTGCAATGAGTTCCGCGTCAGCGGCAGGGTCTTTTTCGCCAACAATGTCGGCGTTGAACTGAAAGTGCTCGCGCAAGCGCCCTTTTTGCTGGCGCTCATAGCGAAAGAGTTGCGGCAAGGCGAACCATTTGAACGGCTTTTTGTACCCCCGCTCACAGGCGGCGATCATGCGCGCCAGCGTGGGCGTCATTTCCGGGCGAAGAGAAACCTGCCGTTCGCTTTTATCGGTGAAATGGTAGAGTTGGCCGACGATTTCCTCGCCGCTCTTAGTGGTGAAGAGTTCCAGTGGTTCCAGTGGGGGGCCATCGTATTCGTGGAAACCGTAGCGCCGCGCCAGGCTGCGCCAGGTATTGAAAATATATTGGCGTGCATTCGCACTCCACAAGCCGGGTTGCGGCAGTGGTTCGGGATAAAAATCGCGAAAACCAGGCAGACGTTCCATAAATGACCAGAGAGTATGAATTACCCCTCAAAAAGCAAAAGCAAACCACGCGCGAGGCTGATACTCATGGGGATACAGAATGGGTCAATACCTGAAAACTGGCGTCGCCATGTTTGTGCTGAACTTCAGTTGGTTCCGAAGTTCACTGGCGGGGGCAACGGAGAGACGCGCGGAGCCTCATATCAGCGTACTGGTGAGACGCGCTTGACGAACGACTCGGCGCAGCCAAATCCCCCAACGACGCTGTTGATTTGCACGACGGATAGGTGTGGAGCTATCGGAGGTGCCGGAAGGTATAAGCGCAGGAAGTTCGCAGTTTACTGGCAGTGGCTCTTTCGCCCTGCTTAACTCCTTCTACTTCCGACATTACGGATGGAGGCGAGGGTCGGAATCGAACGATAATAGCCATTTGAGCTACTCCGTTACTACCGCCCCGCCACCAGAGGCGTACAGCCTCATAGCTGTCGAACGCCAATAGAATCAGGGATGTTCGCGTGCGTGTCAAGCACTCCACAGTACCCGTGCAATACAAATCAAGTACTCGCCAATTACACATTTGCCACCCGTTCACTGGCACTTTCACTGGCACTTCTTTCGACTCAAAGACGAGGGTCGGTTTTGAACCCTCGCCTTTTATTCCGGCTGACGCTTACCCTTCTGAGCAAAAATGCTCAGGACGCTGAGTAATCTGTAAAGGACTGGAAGGCTCGCAGTTCAGTGTCGGCATCCGCCGATGAGGTTTTGGGTCGTGTTCACCCGCGTATGCCCTCGCCTCTGGTTGCTCCGCGCAACTTCGCGCCAGCGGTCGAAACATCTTTTCGCCCGCTGTCACTCCGTTGCTGATGCTCCGTCGCCCGACAGCGCGCGCACACGCAGGGCGTTTCGTTCGGAGCGGGGCTGCTCTCTCGGGGAAGGAGGTGAAGAGAGTAGTCCCGCTCCTTTAACAAACGAAACGCAAAACATGAACACGACTGAAAACCTCATCTCCAACGGATGCCCTGCACCTGCTCCGCAACTAACGAATAAATCGTCAAGCCGATCAAATTCCCAGCCCAACCCCAGGAATGGAAAATTGTTTCACTCCGGGAATGTCCCACACCCGACACCATGCAACAGTGCGAAACGCCCGATCAGGCAGCCGCCTATTCTACCCAGACTAGTCTTCGAACCCTTGGGTATTTTTGTTCCTAGCCGATAGCGGCTTTGCCTTCAATTGCAGGCCGATTTCTAATCGTCAGGAGGCGAGCTGCTCGCAGTTGCGAGCTCAGCAACGCAGAAAAGGCCAAGAATAGCGTTTGCATAATGAACCGTCAGACGATACGATACAGAAATGAAAAATCGGACCAAAAGCGCCTCCAAGGCCCGCCGAATCGGCGCGGCTGAGGCATTGTGCGATGCACGCCTAGCCTTGGGGCGTGTCACGATTGTGCTAAAAGATTTGGTCAAGGAAACGGGGTTGTCGGCGATTGCCGCCAAGCGCCAGTTGTCACGACTGCGGGGTAAAATCGTCCGGCTTTCACCAAGGCAGCCGTTCTACCTGATTGTCAGCCCCGAACATCGCAGCATGGGAGCGCCACCGGCGACTTGGTGGCTTCAAGACTACTTCACCTGGCTGGGCCGACCGTATTACCTGGCGCTGCAATCCGCCGCCAGCTCGTATGGCTCAAATCCGCAAGCGCTCCAAGTCACACAGGTGATGACCAACCGTCCTTGCCGCACGATCAAGGTGGGGCGGGTTCAAGTCAGGTTCTTCGTCAAGCGGGGGATTGAGCGGACGCCGACACAGCAAGCCGCCGGAGCGGTCGCGCCACTTTTGGTCAGCACGGCCGAGGCGACGGCGTATGATTTGGTTCGCTACGCGACCAGCATCGGCGGCATCGAGCGCGCGGCGGAAACCATTCGCCCCCTTCTACCGCTCTTGCGTGCTCGTGAACTCAGGCGCGTACTGGATGCGGAGAACGAGCCTG
>JAAYVL010000057.1 GCA_012517205.1 Verrucomicrobiota bacterium | reverse complement strand
GCCAGCTTGAGCTTGCGCGCCGACCAGTATAGCTGCTCGGCCAACCGCAGCCGCTGCTCGCCGGTCATGGCGCGGAAGATTTCAATCTGCTCGGGACTGGTTTTCTCGTCGGCCAGCATCACCAGGAGGATGCGCCCGGAGCCGCGATAATGCAAGCCCGACGCGCAGATGCCGCTGCGCGGAGCGGCGGGAATGGGGGCTGGGGCACTTTCCCGTGGACGGAAGGCCACAGGTGCCAGCGAGCCCGGGCATGCTATGAAACTGCTATGCCCAATGGCTCGGGCCGGGGAAATGACTTGGCGCGCGCGACTGCGCTGTAGCGTCACACTCCCGCCGGCGCGGGTGTTGAGGCGCCGCTTCTGGCGGCGGCCAAATCCGCCTTGCGCTGGCGGAGGCTTTTGAAGAACTCAAAGCCCTCGCGGCAGCGGCGGACGAAGACTTCCTTGTCTTCGAGCATGGTTTTGATGATGCGCAGGATGGGCTTGGGGCGCAGGTAATAGGCGCGGTAGAAGCGGTCCACGGCCTCGAAGATGGCGTCCTTGCTCAGGCCCGGGTATTCGAGGGCGCTTTGCTGGAAGCCGTCGGGCTCTACCAGGTCGGTCTTGTCCCGTTTGACGAACCAGCCGTTTTGGCGGGCCATTTCATACAGTTCAGTGCCGGGGTACGGGGCGGCGAGGCTGACTTGCATGCTGAACATGTCCAGTTCCTGCGCGAAGCGGATGCTCTCTTCGATGGTTTGCGGCGTTTCGATGGGCAGGCCCAGGACGAAGGTGCCGTGGATAACGACGCCGGCGTCATGGCAGGCCCGGGTGAAACGGCGCATTTCCTCCAGGGTGACCCCCTTCTTGATGTTTTTGAGAATCTGTGCGTTGCCGCTTTCGTAGCCGACCAGAAACAGGCGCAGGCCGCAATCCTTGAAAAAGCGCACGGTGTCGGCGTCGAGGTTGGCGCGGCTGTTGCAGCTCCAGGCCAGGCCGAGCGGGCGAAGCCGTTGGGCGATCTCGCGGGCGCGCGGCAGGTTGGCGGTGAAGGTGTCGTCGTCGAAGAAGAACTCGCGGACCTGCGGGAAGAGGCGTTTCAGGTAGGCCATTTCGGCGGCGACATTCTGCGGGGAGCGCACGCGGTATTTATGTCCGGCGATGGTTTGCGGCCAGAGGCAGAAGGTGCATTGGGCGGGGCAGCCGCGCCCGGTGTAGAGGCTGAGGTAGGGATGGAGGAGGTAGCCGATGTAGTATTTCTCGATCTGCAGATCGCGTTTATAGACATCCGCCACCCACGGCAGGGCGTCCATGTTCGCGATGATTTCGCGTTCGGGATTATGCCGGATCCGCCCCTCGTGGTCGCGGTAGCTCAAGCCGGCAATGGTCTCCAGCGGGCGCCCCTCGGCGACTTCCAAACAGGTGTAATCGAACTCCTTGCGGCCAACCCAGTCAATGGCCGGGGACGCCTTGAGGGTTTCAGCTGGCAGGACCGCCGCGTGCGCGCCGACGAAGCCGATTTTGGTTTCCGGCCGGTTCCGTTTGATGGCTTCGGCAACCTTGCAATCGTTTTTCAACGAAGGGGTTGAAGTATGAATGATAACGTGGTCGTAGTGGCGGGCCGTTTCCAGGCAGTATTTGATGTCCAGGCCGTGCGGGGGGCAGTCCAGCAGCTTTGAGTGGGGCACCAGCGCCGCCGGCTGGGCGAGCCAGGTCGGATACCAGTAGCTGGTCACTTCGCGCCGCGCCTGGTAGCGCGAGCCGGCGCCGCCGTCAAAACCATCGAAGCTGGGAGGGGAAAGAAACAGGGTTTGCATGGTCTAGTTTGCCGGGCGGAGGGGCACCGGGGAAACGTCCGGTGGCGCGAGGCGGCTCCCGCCGCTTTCTCCTGGGTGGGGTATGTCCGGGGCGGCGGATTGGGCGCCCGCGGCATTGGGGCCGGAGGCGGCTTCGGCTGCGGCGCGATGGCCTTTGCCGATGGAAACCCCGTTGAACGCTTTCACCGGGGGGGCGGCAAGGTTGGGTTTGGGCCGGGGGCCGAAATTGTAGCGGATATTCTTCCAGGTATCGCCACGCTGATAGTTGACGCCGAGGGCGCCGCTGGGGTCGTAGCCGCAGTGCACCATGCAGTTCTCGCAACGCGGGTCGCGCGCCACGCCATTCACCACGCCATACTGGGACCAGTCCACCTGGTCCAGCATTTCCTGGTAGCGGGCGTAATGGGCATCGGTGATGAGATAACAGGGGGCTTTCCAGCCTTTGATGTTGCGGGTGGGAATGGCCCAGGCGGTGCAAGTCAGCGCGCGCTGTCCGGCCAGGAATTCCTGGTAAACCGGCGTGCCAAAGATGTTGAACCGCCGGCTCCATTCCTGGATCCGGGCAAACTTCTCGATGGTCAGGGCGCGCGTGAGGAAGAAATCCTCCGGCCGCCGCCCCCGGCGCCGAATCATGTCCTGCTTGGCGGCGTCGTAGTCGTAGCCGGGGGAAATAGTGTGGCCATCCACGCCGAGCGCGGCAAAGAACTGGAACATCTGCTCGATTTCCCGGACATCGGTCTCGCGGTACACCGTGGTGTTGGTTGCCACCTGGAACCCGAGGAGCTTCGCCATGCGGATGGCCGCGACGCACTCCTTAAACACGCCTTCCCGCTCGACGATCAAGTCGTGGGTGTATTCCAGGCCGTCCACGTGAACATTCCAATAAAGCCACGGGGAGGGCGCGATGACGGGCCGTCCATTGCGGTTGCCCTGGCGGATGAAAGCGGCGTCCGAATCCGCGATGAGCTGCCCGGCCAGCAACTGCGCCAGAACCGGCTCCTGCCGCGGCGAATAGGTTGCCGCCAGGTAATCCTTGAGTTTCTTGCGCATGAGCAAGCCATTGGTGCAAATATAGACAATGCGTCGTTGCGCCCGCAGGCCCGCGACCAGTTCCTCGATCTGGGGATAGAGCAGCGGTTCCCCGCCGCAGACCGAGACCATTGGCGCGTCGCATTCCCGCGCCGCCGCCAGGCAGTCCGCCAGCGGCATGAGATTCTTCAGGCTCGTGGAATACTCGCGGATGCGGCCGCAACCGGTGCAGGAGAGGTTGCAGGTATGCAGCGGTTCAAGCTGCAGCACGAGCGCAAACCGCGGGGTGCGCCGTAATTTATGTTTAAGGATATGACGGGCGATTTTGACCGTCAACGCGAGCGGAAATCGCATGGCACCGGACTCAGAACAGGGCGACTTCGAGGGGCGGCGTTTCCGTGGGCCGGATCAGGTCCGGGTGGGCCGGCGGCGGGTCGGCTCGCAACAGTCCCGGCAGGAGGAAAGTGGCGGGCGAGACGCTTTGCGTGTGGTTGATGCCGCTGCAGCCGGCGCCGGCCGCCAGGAGGCTCACGCATATTGCCAACCGTCCAATTTTCCAGTCTAATTTCAACTCTGATTAGCATAGCTCAAGTCCGAATGGGTGCAAGCCGCAATTCGCGGGTGGTGGCCGCGCTGGCTTTTGGCCTGGGCCTTTGCGTGGCGGCGGGCGGCACAGGCGCGGGCGAGCTGCCTTTGCCGGCCGGGTTCGCCGCCGCCGCGCGGCAGAGCTACGCGGAGGCGCAGGCGGCTTACCAGCGCGCGCCGACGGAGGTGACGGCGGCCTGGCAACTGGCCCGGGCGTGCTTTGACCAGGCGGAGTTTGCCACCAACAAGACCGAGCGCGCCTCCCTGGCGGAGCAGGGGATCGCGGTTTGCCAGCGCGCGCTGGCGCACGCAACCAATTCGGCTCCGCTCCATTACTACCTCGGGATGAATCTCGGGCAACTGGCCCGCACCCGGACGTTGGGCGCGTTCAAGCTGGTCAGCCAGATGGAGCGCGAATTTATCCAGGCCGGCGACCTGGATCGGCAGTTTGACCACGCCGGCCCCGACCGCAATCTCGGGCTGCTCTACCGCGATGCCCCCGCCTTTGGCAGCATCGGGAACCGCAGCAAGGCGCGCGAACACCTGGCGCGCGCGGTGCAGTTGGCCCCGCGGTATCCCGAGAACCGGTTGAACCTTGTTGAGTCCTGCCTGAAATGGGGGGAATCCCGCGAGGCCGGGCGCGAGCTGGCCGCGCTCGAAGCCATCTGGCCCGCCGCGCGCACCAACCTGACGGGCGCCGCATGGGCGGCGAGTTGGGCGGATTGGGAACCGCGCCGGCAAAGGCTCAAGGATAGAATCAAACTGCCTCCCGAGGCGGCCGAGCGACCCTCCCGCCAGCGTTGAGCCGGTTAATCTTGTGGCTCCGGCGGCGCGGATTTTCGAGGCGGCCCCGGGCGCGCCCAGGGGCGCGTGCGGGGACGGGGCCATCGTCGTCCGCCGGGAGCGCTAGCGCCTTCTCCGCCCGGCCTACCGCACTTTCAGCCGGAAATAATCAATGGTCTTGACCAGGCCCGTCGCCAGCGGCACACGGGGCGACCAGCGGAGGATTTTTTTGGCGCGGGTAATGTCCGGCCGGCGCTGGCGGGGATCGTCCTGCGGCAGCGGGCGGAACGTGATTTTGCTGCGGGAGCGGGTGGCGCGGATGACGGCGTGGGCGAACTCCAGCATGGTCATTTCCGTGGGGTTGCCGATGTTCACCGGTAGATCATAGTCGCTCATCATCAGCCGATAGATGCCTTCGATCAGGTCCGAGACGTAGCAGAAGCTGCGGGTCTGGTCGCCCTGGCCAAACACGGTGAGCGGCCGCTGCTTGAGCGCCTGGCTGATGAACGCCGGCACGACCCGGCCGTCGTTCAGCCGCATTCGGGGGCCGTAGGTGTTGAAGATGCGCACGATGCGGGTTTCGACCCGGTGCTCCTGGCGATAAGCCATGACGAGCGCCTCGGCGAAGCGCTTGGCTTCGTCGTAGCAGCCGCGCGGGCCAATCGGGTTTACGTGGCCCCAGTAGTCTTCGGTCTGCGGGTGGACCAGGGGATCGCCGTACACTTCCGAGGTCGAAGCCAGGAGAAAGCGCGCCCGCTTGTTCTTGGCCAGCCCCAGGGCCTTGTGGGTGCCCAGCGAGCCGACTTTCAAGGTCTGGATGGGCAGCTCCAGGTAGTCAATGGGACTGGCCGGCGACGCAAAGTGCCACACATAATCCACCCGCGTATCCAGGAAAAGAAACTCGGTCACGTCCTGCTGGATGAACTTGAAGCGGGGATTTCCTCCCAGGTGCGCGATGTTATCCACCGAGCCGGTGACAAAATTGTCAATCCCGATGACCTGGTGTCCGCGCGCCAACAGCCGGTCTGTGAGGTGCGACCCAAGGAAGCCGGCGGCGCCGGTGACGACCGAGACCGGCCGGGAGCGAGGGAGCGTTTTGCGGCGTTGTTTCATAATAATTTAAGCGCGGCGGTTTCCGGGCGGCTTACTTGGCGCCCGCGCCGGACAGCACGGCCGGCAGGGTGCCGCAGAGGATCTTGAAGTCGAGCCAAAGCGACCAGTTATCAATGTACTCCAGGTCCAGCCGCACCCATTCCTGGAAGTCGGTGACGTTGCTGCGCCCGCGGATTTGCCACAGGCAGGTCAGCCCGGGCTTGACGCTCAGGCGGCGCCGGTGCGCCAGGTCGTAGAACCGCTTGACTTCGTCCACCGGCAGCGGGCGCGGCCCCACGAGGCTCATCTCGCCGCGCAGCACGTTAAAGAGCTGCGGGAACTCATCGAGGCTGTACTTGCGGAGGAACCTGCCGATGGGCGTGATGCGCGGGTCGTTGCTCACTTTGAAGACCGGGCCGGTCATTTCATTCATGGCATCAAGCTCGTGTTTGAGCTGCTCGGCATTGGTCACCATGGTGCGAAACTTGTAGATGGTGAAAGGCCGGCCGTTGATTCCGGAGCGCTGCTGCCGAAACAGCACCGGCCCCGGCGAGGTCAGCTTGATGAGCAGCGCAATCAGCGCGAACATCCACGACAGGCAGATCAGCAGCACCAGCGAGCCGAAGGTGTCCATCATCTGCTTAATCACCCGCGGCCACGAAGACTCGGGCGCGGAGCGGAAAACCAGCACCGGCCAGCCGTAGAAATCGTCGAAGCTGGTCCGGGAGATTTTGGCCTTGAAGAAATCCGCCACCAGCCAGACCTCGACGCCCTCGGTTTCGCAGGCGCGGATGGCGGCTTCCACCTGCTCAAAGTAGGTATGCCGGGCGCTGAGGATAACCCCATTCACGGCGTGCTCGTGCAGCATTTCCACCAGGTGCTGCACCGGGGCCGTCTTCAAGTCCAGCCGCCCCGCGATTTCCACCTCCGCGGCGGACCGCGCCTGCAACTGGGATTCGATCCGCGCGATTTCCTCGGACTCGCCCACGAGCAGCAGCCGCCGCCGGTATTGCGCCTGCGCGATTCGGTTGGCGGCGATCCCGCGCGTCAATTCCTCTTTGAGAAACACCAGCCCAAACCAGATGACGCCGAACCAGATCACCACCACGCGGGCCACCGGGGGCACCTTGAACAGGAACATCGCCAGCACCAGGCCCAGGCACGTAAAGAAGCAGCCTTTGAAGAGCATCCAGGCCGTGGTGGCCCGCGAACAGAAGGGCGGGCGCGTGTAGAATCCCTGGCCCTCCAGGATCAGCGGCGCGGCGGGAATGAGGACCAGGTACAACCCGACGTAAGCCTCAAACGGCACCGCCCAGGGCACGAACCCGAACAGATCAATGATGTCGAGGTTGGCGCGCAGCTTGTAGGCCAGCCAAAAACTGAGGGCGCAAAGAATGGCATCCATCAGTTGGTGGATTTGCATCCGAATCTGGCGGTCGCGACGCAACATATCTGTTAGCCCGAACCTGATTTCAGCCCGGAGCGGCGGGGTTCGTCGAGCATATTTTTGCCGCGTTCGACCCTGGGCGCGCCGGGGTTCATGGCGCGGCGGGCGCCGCCGGGTCCGGCCGGCGCGGCACCAATTGGAATTCCGGCACCGCGGCCTGCAGGAAGGTCTTCATGCGCTCAAAGGTGGCGTCTTCCTGTCCCGGCGCGCACGCGGCCAGGACGCTGATGGCCGCCCAGCGCTGCAGGACGCCGTGGGTCAGAAGGTCCCGGGCCATCCACCACATCCGCTGCCAATGCCGCGCCGTGTATTCGTTGTTATCCGCCACGAACCAAACCAGGTAAATGCCCCGGGTGCGCACCGGCTGGCCTTCGAACGTTCCCTCCCGGGTGCCGATGAACTTCATCAGCGGCAGATCGTAAGGGTAAGGCCGCTCCAGGTGGACCTGGGTCTCCTCCGTGGCGCCGCGATCAATGCGCCAGCCCGCGCCTTCGATGCAGAATTCCGTCTTATGCAGGCTGGTGCGATCGCTGCCCATCAGCACCACGCCGACGGAGATCATAAAGTCATCCGGAGCCCGGTACAGCCTTTGGCCAAAACTGGTGTCCGCCGGCAGCCAGTCGAGCGTCCTCTGGTCCGGCTCGGATTCCTCCGAGGTATAATCCAGCACGCGCGCCGGCAGCTCCACTTTGAGCCGGTTGCTGCCGGGGATGGGGCTGGTCTTCACGGCGGGCCGGCCCAGTTTCTGGATGCCCTGCAGTCTCGCCAGCAGCGCGGCGGCGCCGCCGATCAAGGCGAGCACGATTATCAGGAGGGTCCACGATCGTCGGTTCATGTCGTATGCGCGTTTAAAACCATCAGCAGCCGGCGTTTCATTTGGGCATTCGGGGCGGGGGGAAGCCGGCTCAGCCGTTCGGGGTGGCGGGCGGCGGCGGCGCCTTGGGCGAGGGCTCATGCAGCCAGCTTCCCAGCAGCAGCAGGCCCGCAAACGCGGCCGCATACGGCAGCAGGCTGAAAATCCCCCCGGGGCCGCCTTCATGGATGTAAGCGCCCCATTCCTGCCCGCCGATCTCGGCGGCGATAACGATCGTCAGCATCCGCACCACGTTGCCCAACACCGCCAGGGGCACCGCAGCCGCCACCAGCACCCCGCGCCGCCACCAGCTCCGGAAGGAAACCATCGCGTAGATCACCGCCACCGCCAGCGTGGCGATGAGACTGCGCATCCCGCTGCAGGCGGCCGCCACCTCGTATTGGTACCGCCCGGTGGGATCGAAAATGGATGTCCCCTGCACGATAATATCAATCGCCAGCAGGTTATGGCAGATGATTTCCACCAACCGGATCACCAGCATGCGCAGCGGGAAGGTAATGGTTATCGCGGACCAGCCCAAAGGGATGCAGAAGGCGAACAGGATGTAGGGGAAGAAACTTTCGCGCAGCCAGGCGGGCCCCCAGCATAAGCCCATCAGCCCATAGACTCCGACAAACAGCGCCATAATGGAGATGCGCGGCTGCTGCACCATGTAGCCTACCAGGTGCAGGCCGAGCGCCAGGACCACAAGCAGCAGCCCCGGCCACCAGGTCCGCAGCGGCAGCGCCAGCAGCGTCTTCCGTTTCCACCAGAAAAGCGCCAGCACCGCGAACGGAATGAGCCGGCCGTGGCTGTCGTCAGTGCCGTTGGCATCCGGGGTCGAGGCGTAGGCCGCGTGCATCCAGCCCAGCAGCGACGGCGTCGGGATGTAACCCAGGGTGGCATTGCCCAGGAAATGGAACAGCGCCAGCCAGGCCGCCAAAAGCAGCAGGAAAAGCCCTTTATTCGGCAGACGCCGCCAGCCGTCCATGAACTCTATCCGGAAGTCCTCGAGAACGCCGTTGGCGTCAGATGGCACGGTTGGCACTGGTTCGGGCATAATTAATTGAATCTATTGGATACACCGCGGCGCCGGAATGCTCAATCTTATTCGTTTCCCGGCTCGGGGCGGCTTTCCCCCGGTTCCGCCGGAAAGCGCACGATATGCCACGGTTGAGGCCCGTGGCTCACCGTCAGGGTGGCAGTTATGGTGTCCAGCACCTCCGCCCCCGTCCGCGCTTGCCAGGCGGCCAGGGGCAGGCCGATTGCCGCAAGGTTGCCGCCATTCACCACGGCATATTGAATGCCGCGCCGCCGGATTTCCGCCGGCGTATCTTCGGGCAAAAAGTGCTTCACCCGCCGGGTGAAAAAGGGCCGCCACAGGGAAATATCTATGTCATCGGCATTCCCCATGAACCCCACCACCGTCAACCCTTGCGGCAGCCGCGCCCGCACCTCCGCCAGCGGATCCCAGCGCTGGTCATAAACACTGTAAACCGCCAGGGCCCGCTGCGCGGTTCGTTGCTCGGGATGCGCCGCCAGCACCTTCGTCAAAAGAGTCCGGGCGGGCCACAAAGGCCGGCCCGGCGTCACGACGATCACCAGCAGCGCGAGCAGCAGGGTGCCGCCTTCCAGCCAGCGCCACCACCGGGATCGGACCACGCCGAGCGGCCTCGTCCCCAGCAGCAATACCGGGAAAAGCAACGCATAGTAGGGCGAAATCAGCCGCGCCGGCGTCACCATGCCGGACTTCACACAATAAGCCAGCAGCGATACCCACGGCGACAACAGCGCGCCCCAACGCACCCAGCCCGGAATCCCCGGAGGGCCCGCCCGGCTCCCGCCCCCGGCCGGGGCCCCGCGCCGCCACAGCGACGCCCCCACGCTGGCCGCCAGCAACACACTCACCCCGAATCCCAGGCCGGCCCAGTCTTCGGTCGGCATTTCGCCCAGCATCATGAAGCCGCCCTCGAAATTCGCCTCCAGGGGCCCGGCGATCGCGCGCGGCAGCAGGGCCAGCGCCGAGCGGTTCCACCACCCCGCCAGGGGGAAAAAGGTGGGCACAAAGTTGTTCGTGAACAACAGCAGCGCGTTGCCCCAAATCCCCACCAGCGGGTTCTTCATATCCATGCCCGCCCGTTCGAGCACCAGGCCCGACCAATCCCCGCAATAGCGGATATTCAACAGCGCCGTGGGCAGGAAAGAGACCACCCCCGCCAGCAGGATCACCAGCCCGGTGGCCCCCAGCCGCCGCTTCAATTGCGGCAGCAGCGGCAGAACCACAATCGCGCAGGGCAGCAGCAGCGTCAGGTTGCTCGCCTTGGCCCCGGTCAGCAAGGCCGCCGACAGGAACGAAAGCCACAGGTCCGACGCCCGCCGCGATTCCCAGGCCCGCAGGCCAAAGTCCATCGCGGCCAGCGCATAGACCGCCGGGAAGGTGTCGTTCCCGGCGCCCCCGGCCTGCACCAGAAAGCTGTATCCCGTCGGCAGCAGCCACATCCAGTGCCAGGCCACCCGGCCCCGCACGCCAAGCCGCTTAAACAGGCTGAACACCAGCCCGGGCAGCAGGAGAAACGGGATGAAGTTAACCAGGAACAGGCCGCGATCGGACTTCGTGAACAGCAGCAGCGGCGCGGTCAGCCATTCCAGGCCGCACGCCCGGTTGTTGAGCCGGTAGTTGGAGGTGTCAATCCAATGCCAGTGCCCTTCCATCAGCCAGTGCAAAACGCGCGGCGTCCGATACGTCATGGCCGTATGATTGCTCGGCGGATATAGCGCTCCGCCGAGAAAGATCAGCAGGGTCAGCCCCAGGAAACAGGCCGGCAGCCACCGCCGGAAGCGCGCCTTCACCTTGCGCCACTTAAAGCCCGTTCCCGGCCGCTTCTCGCCGGAGCCCCGGCGGCCCAGCAGAAACGCCGCCGCCGCCAGGCCGCCAAAGACCAGGTAGCCTCCCCGGTTCAACTGCCCCACTGCCGACAGAGACCACCCCGCAAGGGTGGCCAGCGCGGAAACCCAAATCCAGATCCTGATGAGCGGCAGAAAACTCATCGGCTAGAACATGCCCGCCACCCTCTGCGCCCGCCCGGGGCCGCTCATGGAAACGACCCCTCCTGAATGGCCTTAAACAACGCGCGCCCGGCCAGCGCGTGGCCCCGCGCGTTCCAATGGGGATCCGTCTTGAAGTAGCAGCTTAGCGGGTCGCCGGCGGCCTCCATCAGGGGCCGGACATCCAGCACGCTAAGGCCGGCCTCGCGCAGCATCCGCGCGAATGTCTCGTGGACGCGCTGCTCGGTGGCAATATGCGCGCCGTGCCAGAGATTGCGCGAGGGGATGAGGAGCACCAGCATCTCGCGCCCCGTTCCCAGCTTGATCAGCTCATCCCGGCTGGCCTGGAGCACCGTTTCATTCCAGACATTGTGCCCGGTCAGTTCGTCAATGCTGCGCGCGATGCCCAGCTTGTGCAGCAACCGGCGGGTGGGCCCAAACCGCTGCAATTCAAACGAAGCCGCGATATACAGCGCGCTATGCTCCTTGATCCACCTTCGCAAACCCTCCTTGCTCGTCGCCGCCGGCTGGCCCATCAAGTCCCACGCCCCCAACCCGTCGCGGTAATCACGCAAATCGTTCTCCATGCAGACCCCCACCACCATCCTCCGAACCCGGGCCCCGCAGCCCTCGGCATAGCGCAGCAGCCGCCCATAGCCGATGAAGTTGTCGGGGATGGCTATGTTAAACACCCGCGTCGGCAGCTCATGCGCCTTGAACTCCTGTTCCAACTGGTTCGAAAACCGCTCGTTTTCCTCGACCCCCCAGCCCATGGTGTAGGAGTCCCCCAACGCAAACCAATCCCCCTCTGTGGCCTCCGTCACCCGCTTTTCGTCGCGAAAGCCATCCGCATTGAACCGGAGCACGGAATTGTAGTCCCCCTTCGGCGTTGCCATCCGCACCGTTTGGCCCGCCGGGCCGACCGCCAGGCCGTTAGTCACCAGCCGAAAAGGCACCTGCGCCGCCGGGCAGAAATAGGGAAACCGCCACCGCACCACCAACTCCATCAGCGACAGCCCCACGGCAAGCGTCACGGTCAGCAAAAGAACCTTCGCCGCCGCACGGCGCAGCCGGGAAGTCTTGATCGGGCAGGGATCTGGCCCCGTCGCAACCTGCGTCATAAGTCCTGCCAACCTAGCCAAATCTCCGCCGGACTTCAATCCTGAACCCCAAAACGCCTCAAGAAAAGCGAACTGGTACATCCGCCCATGCCGGCCTGCGGCCAAAATGCCAAGGCGCTGCCCGGCAAACCCTCGGCCCGGCGTCCCCACGCCAGCAGCAAAACTCCCTCCAATATCCGTCTTTTCCCCCTGCCAAAGCGCCGTGTACAAGGGGTGTACAAGGGATGCTCACCGGGAGTCCATAGGATTTTAGCTGGTACACCCGATGAGCATCCCTTGTACACCCCTTGTACACGGTTTGTTGGCAGCCATATAAAAGCTTGCAACGAGTGTAGTTGAGTGGGATTTCGACTAATGCGAGCTCAGGCATGGAGCAGGGGGGCTGGCAAGGGCAGTGGAAGTGTCCAATAATTGGACAGTTTGCGGCGGCTTTGCTGTAAAGGTTAATCGGGCAGGAGAGGTTGTCTGATTCAGGGGGAGTTGTCTGTCGGGGAAGGCGGGGTTCGGGTCGTGGGCGGATGGCGGGAGTTTTAGCTTGCGGCAACCCGGTGCCATCGGTTGCAATCTCTTTCGCTTGCTGGCCGTTTATATCACACGAATCACAGTCAGGCCGGCCGCCGCCATCCTGGATTGGCGTCGGCGCGGTTTGCGGGGGGCATGAACTGGAGCCGCCTGAGACACTTTGCCTGGGTTGACACGCGGGCCCGGTTTGTGGCGGGGGTCCCTCCGGCTGGCGCCTTGTTGGACCTGGGGTCGTCCGACGGCGAGACTTTGGGGCATATAGCCGAGTTGCGGCCGGATTTGCGCCTTTTTGCCGCCGACCTGGTGGGCGCTCCGGAGAAGTATCCCGCAGGGTGCCAGTTTCAACGGGCCGATCTGGAGCGCGAAACGCTGCCCTGGCCCGGGGGGTCAATGGATGCCATTACCTGCATGCAACTGGTGGAGCATTTGCGTGATTTGAACTTGCTGATGCAGGAGGCGGCGCGGCTGCTGAAGCCGGGCGGCCGAATCTTCTTTGAAACCCCGCATCCCAAGACCCTGTCCCTGCCCAGCTTGCAGGGCCGGGCGAAGGGAATGTTCACGCTGAACTTTTACGATGACCCCACGCATGTGCGGTGTGTTCCGGTGGCGACGCTGGCAGCGTGCGTGCGCGGCGTGGGCCTGGAGGTGGTGGCCAGCGGCATCTCGCGTAATTGGCTATTTGCGGCCGCCCACCTTTGCTACTGGTTTTTGCCGCCCAGCCGCCGCAAGTACACCGCCCGGGTGCATTGGCTGGGGTGGTCGAGCTTTCTCATCGCGCGCCGGCCGGCATAGATTGTCGCCGCCGCCGCCGGAGGTTCGGCGCGTCAGCCAGGGGAACCGTTCTTTCGGGTTACTGGCGTTCGTAGATCAGCAGGGCGGAACCGGGCTTGTCGGGCAGCGTGGCTTCGAGGCCGGTGTGAGCCAATTCGCTGCCGGAGCATGTGAACGACTGTTTGCGGTCGAGGTTGGTGATGCGGCAGGAGGCGTGCGCGTCCAGTCTCTGCAAGTTGAACCGGGCGGATTGGCAGGGGCTGTCAGGCCGGCGCGGGGCAACGACGAGGCCCTTGCCGGGGGATGGCCGATCCGGCAGTTCCGAAGCGGCATCCGCGGCGTTTCGGGAAGGCGTACAAAGCAGTAATTGACCCGGCTGGAAACCCGGGCAAGTATAATAGGATTCCGCATGAGACGAAGCGCTCCTTTACGCAAGAGGGCCAGGGCGGCCAGGCCGGGCCTGGCGCCGGAGCCCATGACTGGCCGGCAACGGTTCCTGGAGGCTTGCCAGTGCCGCCCCGTGGACCGGCCGCCGGTCTGGCTGATGCGCCAGGCGGGGCGAGCCCTGCCCGAATACCGCGCGCTCAAGGAGAGATATTCCTTCCTCGAACTGGTCCAAACGCCGGACCTGGCCACCGAGGCGACCTTGCAGCCCATCCGCCGATTTGGTTTCGATGCGGCCATCCTGTTCTGCGACATTCTGGTCGTGGCCGAGGGAATGGGCCAGCGCTACGAGTATCGCGACCGGGGCGGCATCCAGATGGAGTTTTTGCTGAAATCGGCCCGGGAGGTTGACCGGTTGCAGGTGGGGGCGGTGACCGACCGGTTGCAATACGTTGCCCGGGCGTTGGCGCAGGTCAAAGCCGCCCTCGGGGGGCGCGCCGCCTTGATCGGGTTTGCGGGCTCGCCGTGGACGCTGGCCAACTTCATGCTCGAAGGCGGCGGGGTGAGGGACTACACCCGGGCCAAAGCGCTCTTTTACGCCGAGCCGCGGCTGTTTGCGCGCTTGTTCGAGAAGCTGACGGAAGCGGTGAGCGCGTTCCTCCAAATGCAAATTGCCGCGGGCGCGGAGGTGGTTCAAATCTTTGACAGCCTGGGCGGGGTGCTGTCCGCCAGCGAGTTTGCGGCGGCCTCGGCGTGCTGGATGAAGCGGATTATCCGGTCGTTGCCGCGCCGGGTGCCGGTGATCGTATTTTCCCGGGGCACGCATGGGAACTGGGACGAACTGGCCGCCACCGGCGCGCGGGTGCTGGGGGTGGATGGGAACGTGCGCCTGGCGGACGTGGCCGCGCGGTTGCCCGCGCGCATGGCGGTGCAGGGCAACCTGGATCCGTTTTTGCTGACCACCACGCCCGCGCTGGTGGCGGCGGAGACCGGGCGCATCCTGCGCGCGCTGCGGGGGCGGCCCGGGCATATTTTTAACCTGGGCCACGGGGTGCCGCCGGCGGCCAAACTCGAGAACATTGAAAGCCTGGTCGGCACGGTGCGGAGCTGGGGCGGCGCATGCTGAAAGTAGATCTGGAATTGGTGAGGAAATACGACGTGCCGGGGCCGCGCTACACGTCCTACCCGCCCGCGACGCATTTCACCCACGCGATCGCGCCGGCGGAGTTCCAGGCCCGGCTGCGCGCCCAAAACCCGTCCGCCCGGGAGCTGTCGCTCTATTTTCATCTGCCGTTCTGCCATTCGCTCTGCTGGTTCTGCGGCTGCACCTCCGTGATTACCACCGACCCGGCGAAGAGCGCGGAGTATGTGGGCTATTTGGCGCGGGAAATGGATTTGCTGCGGCCGCTGCTCGACCCCCGGCGCAAGGTGGCGCAGCTCCATTTCGGCGGCGGGTCGCCCACCTTTTCGCCGCCGGACGAAATCCGGCGGCTGGGGGAGATGATTCACGCGCGCTTTGCGCTGGCGCCCGACGCCGAGGCGGGCGTGGAGGTGGACCCGCGCCGGCTCACGCGCGACCATTTGACGGCCCTGCGCGAGGTGGGCTTCAACCGCGGTTCCCTGGGGGTTCAGGACAACGATCCGGCGGTGCAGAAAGCCGTCCACCGGCACCAGCCCTTCGCGCTGACCCGACGGGTTGTCGAGTGGATGCGCGAAGCGGGGTTTCAATCCGTGAACGTGGACCTGATTTACGGCCTGCCGCGCCAGACGCCGCAGACGTTTGCCCGGACGCTCGACGAGGTGCTCACGCTGTCGCCGGACCGGTTTGCCGTCTTTAACTACGCGCATGTGCCGTGGCTGAAGCCGGCGCAGAAGATTCTCCCGTCCGGACTCCTGCCCGCGCCGGAAGTCAAGCTTGAGCTGCTCAAGCTGACCATCGAGCGGCTTACCGCCGCGGGGTATGTGTATATCGGCATGGACCATTTCGCGCGCGCCGAAGATGAGTTGGCGGTGGCGCAGCGGCAGCGAACCCTGCAGCGCAATTTCCAGGGCTACAGCACGCGCGGCGGGGCGGACATTTATGCCTTTGGCATGTCGTCCATCTCGCAGGTCGAGGACTTCTATTGGCAGAACCACAAAGAGCTGCCGGCCTACTACGCCGCGCTGGACGCCGGGAGGCTGCCCCTGGCGCGGGGCTACGTCATGACGGCGGAAGACCGGATTCGTCGCACCACGATCATGCGCCTCATGTGCGACCTCGAGCTTGACTACGCGGCCATGTCCCGGCGGCTCGGGCTGGATTTCCCGGCCCATTTCGCCCGCGAGCTGGACTCGCTCGATGATATGGCGGCCGACGGGCTGGTGCGGAAAACGGCGCAGGGGCTGGCCGTTACCGACCTCGGGCGGCTGCTCATCCGCAATATCGCGATGCGCTTCGACGCGTACGCCGCCACCCGCGCCGGGCAACGCTTTTCGCGGACCATATGAAGCCGGTCGCCATCATCGGCGCCGGCATCACGGGCCTGACCGCCGGCTTCTACCTGAAACGCAAGGGCGTGCCGGTCACGCTGTACGAAGCGGGCGACCGCGTCGGGGGGGTCATCCAGTCCATCCGCGAGCACGGCTACCTGGCCGAGTTTGGGCCCAACACCATACTGGAGACCTCGCCCCGGGTGACCCAACTGGTGATGGATGCGGGCCTGGCCGCGCGGCGGCTCGATCCGCATCCCCGCGCCACGGCGCGCTACGTCGTGCGCTACGCGCGGCCCATCGCGATGCCCGGCTCGCCGCTGGGCTTCTTCACCACGAAACTGTTCACCGCGCGAGCCAAACTGGCCGTGCTGCGCGAGCCGTTTGTGCCGCGGCGCCGCGATGGCCGGGAGGAAAGCGTAGCCGAGTTCGTCCTGCGCCGGCTGGGGCGGGAGTTTCTGGACCACGCCATAGATGCGCTGGTCGCGGGGGTCTATGCCGGCGACCCTTACCGGCTTTCCGTGCCGCAGGCGTTTCCGAAGCTGGGCCAACTCGAGGCCCGCTACGGCTCGCTGATCCGGGGACAAATCTTCGGCGCGCGCGAACGCAAACGGCGCGGCGAGATTGCCAAAGACCGCGCCCCCAAGTTCTCCTTTGACGAAGGGCTGCAGGTGCTGCCGGAGACGCTGCGCGAGCGCCTGGGCGAGGCGGTGCGCCTGAACACCGCCGTCACCCGCCTTGCCCGGACGGCGGAGGGCTGGACGCTGGACCTGCGCGCGCGCGGCCAGCCTGCGCGCGCCGAGCATAGCGCGGTGGTGTACGCGGGCACGGCCTTCCAGTTGGCGGGGCTGGAAGTTCAGGCCGCGGCGCCGTTGTCGCTCGGCGCGCTGGCCGGGATTCGCTATCCGCCGGTGGCCAGCGTTGTGCTGGGCTTCCGGCGCGAGGACGTGGCGCACCCGTGCGAGGGATTTGGCATGTTGATTCCCCGGATCGAGGGGTTTCGGATCCTGGGCACGATTTTTTCCTCCTCGCTCTTTCCGAACCGCGCCCCCGCGGGCCATCTGACGCTGACCAGTTATATTGGCGGCGAGCGCCACCCGGAACTGGCTTCGCTGCCGCCGGACAAGCTGTTTGCGCTCACGTGCGAAGACCTGCGCGTCTTGCTCGGGGTGCGCGGCCGGCCCACCTTCCAGCACAGCGTGTTTTATCCGCGAGCCATCCCGCAATATAATGTTGGCTACGGCCGTTTTCGTGAGTTGCTGGCCGATGGGGAGCGGCAGGCGCCCGGCCTGTTTTTCGCCGGCCATTACCGCGAGGGCATTTCCTTGAGCGATACCATCGTCTCCGGCGGCCGGGCGGCGGACCGGGCGGCGGAGTTCGTGGGGGTAAAATGAAAAAGGCCGTCCTGCTGGTTAATCTCGGCTCGCCGGCCTCCCCTTCCGTGGCCGATGTGCGGCGCTACCTGCGCGATTTCCTTATGGACGGCCGGGTGCTTGATATGCCCTGGCTGGCGCGCTTCGGGATTGTGCATGGCGTCATCCTGCCCTTTCGCCCGCGGCAATCCGCCGCGGCCTACCGCCGGATTTGGACGCCCGCCGGCGCGCCGCTGATGGTCACCAGCCGCAACCTGCAGGCGAAGCTGCAGTCGCGCGTCAGCGCGCCGGTCGAGCTGGCCATGCGGTATCCGAACCCGTCCATTCCGGAGGCCCTGCGCCGTCTCGTGCGCCTGGGGGTGGAGGCGGTGCTGGTGATTCCCTTGTTCCCACACTACGCGCGGTCGAGCTTCGAGACCGCCGTCGCGCGCGTGGAGGAAGCGGCGGCGGCGTTCACCCCGCCCCTGCGCGTGCAGGTGCAGCCGCCGTATTTTGAGGCGCCCGAGTACATTGCCGCGCTGGCGGGCAGCGCGCGGGAATATTTGCAACGCGGCTACGACCATCTCCTGTTCAGCTTCCACGGTTTGCCGGAGCGGCACCTTCGCAAAGCCGATCCCACCGGGCGCCATTGCCTGGTGGCCGCGAACTGTTGCACGACCGCCAGCCCCGCCCAGGCCACCTGCTACCGGGCGCAGTGCTTCAAGACCGTGGCGGCCTTCGTCCGGCAAGCCGGGGTGCCGGAGGGCAAATACTCGATCGCGTTCCAGTCCCGGATGGGGCGCGCTCCCTGGCTCAAGCCCTATACGGATCACGAGCTTTCCCGGCTGGCGCGGAGCGGCATTAAGCGGTTGCGGGTCATCTGCCCGGCTTTCGTGGCCGATTGCCTGGAGACCCTGGAGGAAATCGGCCTGCACGGGCGGGACATCTTCCTCAATGCCGGCGGGGTGGAGTTTGAGCGGATTCCCTGCTTGAACGAACATCCCCGCTGGCTGGACGCGCTGCAGCAGATGGCGCAGCGGTTTGTTGCCGCGCCCGCAGGCAAGGGGCAAGAGGCCGTCCGCTAAACGCGGGCGGTTTGGGGCTCGCACTCCAAACCCGCGGCAGTAATTGGCACTTGCGGCAAGCCGTTTTATGAGCGACGTTCCCTCCCATGAAATCTACGCTTCTGGTTTTCCTGGCGATGGGGGCTTTGCTGTTGTCCGTTCCGGTTGGAATGGCGCAGAACACGAATGACGCCGCCGCCGAGCTATCGGCATTGGTGTCCAAAGTTCGGGCCAAAATGGAAAAAGGCGTCCCCACCGCGTCCAGCCTGGCGCCCGAAATCAAGGACTTTGACGCCCTGCTCGAAAAGCACAAAGGCGAAAAGACCGACAGCGTGGCGCGGATTCTTTTAATGAAAGCCTCCCTGTACGAGGAGGTTCTCAAAGATACCGCCAAGGCCAATAGCCTGAAGGAGCAACTCAAGCGGGACTTTCCCGATTCCGAAGCGGCCAGGATGCTTAAGCGGCAGGAAGAAGCCGAGAAAACGAGTGCCGCCCTGGCGATCGGCGCCAGGTTCCCCGACTTCACCGAGAAGGATCTCGCGGGCAATCCGCTTTCCATCGCTCAATACAAAGGCAAAGTGGTGTTGGTGGATTTCTGGGCAACCTGGTGCGGCCCGTGCGTCCACGAGTTGCCTAACGTACTCAAGGCCTACGAAGCCCATCACGCCAAGGGCTTCGAGATTATCGGCATCAGCCTCGATAGGGATAAACAGAAGCTCCAGGATTTCATTAAGGACAGGAACATGCCCTGGCCGCAGTATTTTGACGGGCAGGGCTGGCAATGCAAACTGGCGGAGAAGTACGGTGTCCGGAGCATCCCGGCAACCTACCTGCTCGACGGCCAGGGTGTCATCATTGGCAAAAACCTGCGCGGCGAGGAGCTCGAGCGAGCCGTCGCCAAGGCACTCGCCGGGAAATAAACCGCGCCACCGGCGTCAAAGCTCCGCCGGGCCTGCATGAAGCCACGCCCGGGGGCGCGGGAGGGGAAGCTCCCCTCCGCCCCGGAGATTGCCGGCGCCCGACATCCGTTTCCCCGGCCGGTCCCGGCGCGTTTCCTGAGCCTTCGAAGCGGCGGGTTTACGCCCTGGCCGCGTCGTAGTATTTGGCCACCGCCGCCCAGTTGACAACGCTCCAGAAGGCTTTGAGGTAATCCGCCCGGCGGTTTTGGTATTTCAAATAGTAGGCGTGCTCCCATACATCGCACGCCAGCACCGGTTTGCCGGCAACCCCGGCCACCTCTTTGCCCATCAGGGGGTTGTCCTGGTTGGCGGTGGAAACCACTTCCAGCCGGCCCTCGTTAACGATTAACCAGGCCCAGCCGCTGCCGAATCGGCTCACCCCGGCGGCCTCAAACTTCTCTTTGAAGGCTTCGAAGCTGCCAAAGGCGGCCTTAAGGTCATCGGCCAGTTTGCCCGTGGGAGCGCCTCCGGCCGGCGGCCCCAGAATCTTCCAGAACATGGAGTGGTTGGCGTGGCCGCCGCCGTTGTTGCGCACCGGGGCGCGAATTTCCGCCGGCACCGCGCCCAGATTGCGGATGAGCTCCTCGATCGGCTTCCGCTCCAGGTCCGGGTGGCCGGCGAGGGCTTTGTTGACATTGGCCACATAGGCGGCGTGGTGCTTGCCGTGGTGAATCTCCATGGTCTGCGCGTCAATGTAAGGTTCAAGCGCATCCTTGGCGTATGGAAGGGGAGGTAGTTCGTATGCCATAATATTTTTCTTATTGTTGTTAACGTTGATTAAACGAATGCCATTGTAATCTTCGCTAATGCTTACACCATGATCGGGCTAAAGTCAAGCGGCGCGCAGGCGCACCCGCATCCCGGCAGGCGGAGGGCGCGAATTCCGGCTTAACAGACGTCGGCCGGGATGGTAGGATCAACGTGTATGAAGGTCCTGATTCAAAGGCTGGAGGCCAGGCTCCAGCGATTGCCGTCCTTCACGATTACGGCCATGGGTTTGGGTTGGGTGCTGGCGCTTGGCGCGCTCGACTGTTTCACCCCGGACGCCGCGAGCCTGACCCTGTTCTACCTGTTCGCGGTGATTTTCACCGGCTGGGGGGCGGGCAAGGGGCCCGCGGGGCTGGTCGCAGCGGTGGCCGCGCTTTCCATGCTCACCGTGCAGTGGTATTGGCATCGCGAGATTCCGCAGCCCGGCTGGCTGCTGCTGTGGAATGCCGCCACGCGTTTCCTGGCGTTCAGCGTGGTCGGCTGCCTGGCGGCGGAGGTCGCCCGGTTGGCGCGTCATTTGAGCCAACTGGTCGAGGAACGGACGGCGCAATGGAAGACCGAAGTGGCCGAACACCAGTCCACGGCGGCCCGGCTGGCCGAAACCCTGGCGCGTTTTGAGCAGGTCATCAACAATATCACCGAAGCCTTCTGGCTGTCGGATGTCTCCAAGCGCCAGATGGTTTACATCAGCCCCGGCTATGAGCGCCTGTGGGGCCGGACGTGCGCGGAGCTTTACCGCGAGCCCCTGTCCTGGCTGGCGGCGGTTCATCCGGCCGATCGCGAAGCCGTGTCCCGCAGCGCCCATGCTGACCAGTCCACCGGCGGCTACGATATCGAATACCGCATCATCCGGCCGGACGGGACGATCCGCTGGATTCGCGACCGGGGTTTCCCGGTGCGCAATGCCCAGGGCGAGGTCTATCGCATTGCCGGGCTTGCGGACGATATCACCGATCGGAAACGGGCGCGCGAAGAACTCCAAACGCGGGCGGCCATTCTCGAGGGCATGACGGAGGGCGTGGTGGTCACGGATGAACAGGGCCGAATCGTGCAAATGAACCCCGCGGCGGAGCGCATGTGGGGCTACCAACTGGAGGAGATGCTCGGGCAGCCCGCCGACAGTATTAGCGTGCTGCCGGAGCCGGAGAAGGCGGCCGTTATGCAGGAAGTCCTGGCCGCGCTGCGGACCACCGGGTCCTGGCACGGGAAATTCACGAACCGGCACAAAAGCGGCCGCCTCGTTTATTGCGACGCCTTTCTGAGCCGGGTGGAAGTGGCGGGCCGAACGCTCTACGTCGCCCTCCAACAGGATGTGAGCGAGAGCCGGCGCACCCAGGAACAGCTCCAAATGCAGGCGCGCGTGCTGGAGAGCATGGGGGAGGCCGTATTGATGGTGGATGAGCAGGGAACAATCCTG
This sequence comes from Verrucomicrobiota bacterium, assembly GCA_012517205.1. Lineage (GTDB taxonomy): Bacteria > Verrucomicrobiota > Verrucomicrobiia > Limisphaerales > UBA8199 > UBA8199. The sequence goes on along the minus strand of JAAYVL010000057.1, from coordinate 9,801 downwards.
CTCTCCAACCCCGCCCTGGATGCCGAGGTGGGCTATGCGCGTGGCGAACTGATCGGGCGCCCGCTGGAAATCCTGTCGGCCCGCAGCCCGGAGGAGTTCCAGCGGATGTTCGCTTGCTTCCTCGAGCAAGTCAAAACCCGGGGGTTTCTCCGGGATGAACGCCTCGTGCGGCGCAAGGATGGCTCGGTGTTCGAGATCGAATGCCGCAGCAGCGGGTTCACCCTCGACGGCCGCTTCTTCATGGTGCTCGTCGGCCAGGACATCACCGAGCGCAACCGGGCGCAACTGGCGTTGAAGCAAAGTGAGGAAAGCCTGCGGGTCTTTCTCAACGCGGTGCCGCAGCCGGCGCTGCTGTTGGATCGCGAGGGCGTCATCCTGCTGGCCAACCCGGCGGCGAGCGTCGGGATGGATCGCTCCCCCCCGGAACTCCCGGGCCGGAACATCTTTGATATCACCCCGCCGGGAATGCTGCCCGACTGGAAAAACTCCTTTGACCGGATCCTGCAAACCCGCAAGCCGGCGCGATTTGAAGAGGAGCACCAGGGACGGCACTACATTATCTTTTTCAATCCCGTTCTCGATGCCGTGGGCAATGTGAGCCGTGTGGCCATCTTCGCGCTGGACATCACCGAGCGCAAACAGTCGGAAACCGCCCTGGCCCGGAAAGAGGAACTCTACCGCACGCTCTTCGAGTTGAGCCCCGACGGCATCGTGGCGGGAGACGCCGGCGGAACGATTCTCGATGCCAACCAGGCTCTTTGCCAGGCGTTTGGCTATGCGCGGGAGGAGTTGCTGGGGCGCAACGTGCGGGGCTTCGCGCCGCTGGAGCAACAACCCAAAGTCGAAGCGCACCTGGCCACGCTGCGCGCCGGCCGCTCGCTCCAGAGCGAACTGTGGGGCCTCCGCCAGGACGGTGACCGCCGATTGATGGCGCTTCACGCAACTCCCCTGATGCTGCCGGACGGGCAGCCAGGCTCCCTGGCCGTGATCCGGGACATCACCGAAACCAAACGGGCCAGCCTGATCCGGCAGGCATTCCTGACGCTGGCGACCCACCTCAGCGAGGTGGACAGTCCCCTGGCGGCCGGCCGGGCGATGGTCACCGCCGCGGACCAGCTCTGGCAATGGGACGCCGCCGTGCTGCAACTGTATTCCGCCGAGCGGGATTGCCTGGAGTCCGTGCTGTTGATTGACACCCTGGACGGCCAGCGCCGCGAGGTTTCTTCGGCTGGCACGGACAGCTCGCCGCTGCCCCGAATGCGCCAAATCATCGAGAACGGCGCGGAGTTGATCCTGCGCACCCCCGCCGAACTGCAATCCGCGGACCTGGTGGCCTTCGGTGATGCGCAGCGCCGCTCCGCCTCCCTGATGTACGCCCCCTTGCGTCGCAAGGATCAAACCATCGGCATCCTTTCGATCCAAAGCTACGCCTTCAACACCTTTACGCCGGAAGACTTGCGCACGCTCGAAGCCCTGGCCGACCTGTGCGGCGGTGCGTTGGAGCGCATTCGCGCCGAGCAGGCGCTGCGCGAGGCGCATGACCAGTTGGAACGGCGCGTGCAAGAGCGCACCACGGCGCTGCAGGCCGCCAACCAGGCGCTGAACCAGGCGCACGCCCAACTCGAACAGCGCGTCCGGGAGCGAACGGCCGAACTGCACGCGGCCAACACCGCCCTCCGCCAAAGCGAGGAACGCTACCGCTCGCTGGTCAACAACCTCAACGTGGGCATTTACCGAAACACGCCCGACGCCGAGGGGCTCCTGCTGCAAGTCAATCCGGCCCTGGCCCGCATCCTCGGGTATGATTCCGCCGACGAGATCCGGAACGTCCGCATCGTGGATACGTACCAGGATCCCGGCCAGCGGGCGGCGTTGCTGGCCGAGCTGCTGCGCGCGGGAAGCGTGCGCAACTACGAGCTGCTGCTCCGGAAAAGGGACGGCACCCCCATCTGCGCCTCGGTCAACGTCACGGTCCACCGCAATGCCCGGGGCGAAGTGGATTGGCTCGACGGCGTGCTCGAAGACATCACGCAGCAGAAACGCATCCAGGAGGCGTTCAGCGCCAGCGAGGAGCGCTACCGGGCGCTGGCCGAATCGTCTCCCGATGCCATCCTCATCTTCGACCGGGATCTCAAGGTGCAATATGCCAACCCGGCGGCGGCGGCCATCTGGCGCCGCCCGGTCGAGCGCCTTCTCGCGGAGACGACCGCGGCGCTCTTCCCATCAGAAACCGGGCCCTGCCTCGAAGCCCTGGCGCAGGACGTGTTTGGGACGGGCCAGCCCGCGCGCGCCATCGAGGCGGCGCCGTTTCCCGCGGGCGATCAATGGCTCGAAGTTCGCTTTGTGCCCTTGCGCGATGCGCGGGGGGCTGCAACGGCGATGATGGGGCTTTGCCGGGACATCTCCAAACGAAAGCAGGCGGATATCCTGCTCCAGGCGCAACGCGATCTGGGGGCCGGCTTCAGCTTGACCAGCGATCTGGATGTCGCCCTGAGACACCTGCTCGATATCATCCTGCGGCTGGGCGCGGTGGACAGCGGCGGCGTTTACCTGCTCAACGAGGCCAGCGGCGAAATGACCCTGGCCGTGCACCGGGGCGGTTCTCCGGCGTTCATCAAAGCCGTCTCAAGCTGGACGCCCAACAGCCCCCAGATGCAATTGCTGCGCGAAGGACAGCCCGTTTTCTGCCTTTACCAGGACCTGCCGATTTCGCATACCGCGCCGCGGCGGAGCGAGGGCTTGCGGGCTTCCGCCTTTATCCCGTTGAGCCACAACGGCCGGATCATTGGGGCACTGACGCTGGCCTCGAAAGTGGCCGATGAAATCCCGCGGCAAACTCAGATCGTGATCGAAGCCATCGCCGCCCAGGCGGCGGGCGCCATTGCGCGCATCAAGGCGGAAACCGATCGCCAGCGCCTGGAAGGGCAAATCCTGGAGATCAGCGACCGCCAACAGGCCCGCATCGGCCAGGACATCCACGACGGGCTTTGCCAGCACCTGGTGAGCCTGGCGTTTGATGCCAATTCACTGCACCGCGCCCTGGCCGGCAAACATCGCGGCCCGGCCAGCAAAGCGCGCCGCATCGCCCTTTACCTCGACCACGCCATTACCGAAGCGCGCCAATTATCGCGCGGCCTGTTCCCCGTCCAGCTCGGAACCGAAGGGCTGCCGCACGCCCTGGAAGATTTGGCGAGCACCACCGGCCGCCGCTTCAAAATCCAGTGCCACTTCTCGCCGCCGAAGTCCGTGATTGCGGCGGATGCCGTCCTGGCCACGCACCTTTACCGAATCGCCCAGGAAGCCGTCACCAATGCCGTCAAGCACAGCCAGGCCCGCCGCATCAGCATCCACCTCGACCTCCACGCCGGCCGCCTTGAGCTCCGCATCGAGGATGACGGGCGGGGCCTCTCCGCCCCCCAACCCGGCGCGGGCGGCGGCATGGGGCTGCATATCATGGATTACCGCGCCCGCGCCATCGGCGGCACCTTCCGGATCGGCGCGAGCCGGCTGGGCGGCACGCTCGTTTCTTGTTGCGCGCCCGTGGGCTCGGGCGGACAATCCCCCGCATGAGACGCAAATCCTCCACGGCCCGTCCGGCGGCCCGGCGCGCGCGCATTCTGCTGGTGGATGACCATCCCCTGGTGCGCGAACGGCTGGCCGAAATCATCAACCAGGAACCGGATCTCATGGTGTGTGGCGAAGCCCAGGACCGCGCGGGCGCCCTGGCGGCGATGGCTGCCCACCGGCCGGAACTGGCCATCATTGATCTGGCGCTCAAGGACTCGGACGGGCTGGAGCTGATCAAGGATATCCGCCTTCACTGGCCCAATGTGCTCATGCTCGTCGTTTCCATGTACGAGGAGTCCCTGTACGCCGAGCGCGTCATTCGCGCCGGGGCGCGGGGCTATGTCACCAAGCAGGAAGCCACGCGCGACATCCTCTCCGCCATCCGCCGCGTGTTGAGCGGCCGCGTGTACCTCAACGAAAACGTCAGCGCCCGGATTATTGACCGGTTGGCCGACCGCTCCGTCCCGGGCGCCGCCACGCCCGCCGAAATGCTGGCGGACCGCGAGTTGCAAATGTTCGAACTGCTTGGCCGCGGACTGGCCGTCAAGGAAATCGCCCGCCGGCTCCGCATCGCCACCAAGACCGTGGATACCTATCGCCGCCGCATCCGGGAGAAACTTAATCTCCAAACCTCCAGCCAACTGCTCCAGCACGCCATTTCCTGGACCCGGCGCCGTTAAGACGCCCTTCCGCGTGTAAGGTTTTTCCTTACAAAAAAATCAGCAAATCCGCCGACAGACAGCCCCGGGCGGTGTGTGCTAAATCTGTCCCCAGCCTTTTCGCAGGGTTGCGTAGCGCCAGTTTAAGGCGGTGACGAACTTTGGGCGCGCTGCGTCCCGCGCGCAAGCAACGGGGAACCCGTCGGCGCACGGCTGGGTGGTTTAATGGGATCAAGCGAAAGAATCTTTCGCCGGGGCGGAAGACCGGAAACGGAAATCCCGCACTCCCAGCCGTGACGCCCGGGGAAGGGGCCAGGACCCCGGATACCCGGAAAGCCCAGGCCTCTTAACCTCATCCTGGCAATATCCCCGCCAGAATAAGGTGGCGGGGCAAGCCCTACCATTCCGCCGCAAACTGTCCAATTATTGGACAGTTTCCCGTTTGCGACCTCGAAAGCGATTCCAAGCACCACTTTTCATCTAATCCCAGTCATTCCAGGCATATTCATAGCCACTAATAAGCCGTGTACAAGGGGTGTACAAGGGATGCTCAACGGGATTACATGGGATTTTAGCTGGTGCATCCGGTGAGCATCCCTTGTACATCCCTTGTACACGGCGGGTAGGGATGGTAGCGGCCGCTGAGAAGGTGCTGATTTTTAAGGAGATCCTGACTGCTGCCCATGCGGGCTGCTTTGGCGGTCGCGATGCCCGGAGGCGAGGGAGGCAGGCTCGAATTGGCCGGGGCAAGGGCGTGCGAAACAGGGCGCCGGCTTCCTCTCCTCCCGGGGTTCCATACCTCAGTGGCAGGGGAGTTGGGAATTGATTTGGGGGGTGCTGGTTTCCCTGGATGACGCTCGTTCTTCGCTCATCCTGGGCTTGCGGCGGGAACTCCTGCAGGGTTTCTGGCTTGGACGGCGGCCAAGTGGCAGCAGCACGCCTCCGGGGCGGATGACGGCTCGCCAGGGTTCTTTGCGGTTTTGGAGGTTTTACACTTTCTCCACAGTCGGTTCCCGGGCGCCCGTGGAAATTGAGCGGCGCCGCGGGCCTGGGCGGCCGGGCATTTTGGCTTGCGCTGCGGCGGCAGATAGCTTAATTCGACTCGCGCACCGCGTGCCGGAATGGCTCCGGCCAGAGCGCGTGCGGCTGAATATTTAAGTTTGTTCAACTGAGACCGAGCATCTATGTCTGTTGCCGCTGATACCCCGGCGCCCCCGGCGCTGCAAACATTGCCTGGAGACGATCTGCGCCAAATCATGTGGCGCTTTGCCGATCGCTACGACCTCGCCATGCTGGTGCAATCCAGCCGCACGGTGGCGCGCGGGCCGGTCGCCCGGCTGGTCGCCCAGGGCGCGCGCAATTCCCATGAGTGGACGCCCGAGAAAGCCAGCCTCCTGGCAGCGTTTGATGAGAGCGGCATCACCGCGGCCTTCCTGGATCCGCAGCACGGCGGGTTTATCGAGGGCCCCAAGAACCTGGCACTGGCCCTGATCGCGTTTGAATTGTCCTGGGTGGATGCCGGGGCGGCCACGTGCAGCCTGGCCGGCAACCTGGGCCTGGCTCCCATTCACGAGCGCGGCACGCCGGCCCAGCGCAACCATTACCTGGCCCTGGCCGCGCCGCCCAAGCCGGGCGAAAGCCGCGCGCAGGTCCGTGCCGCCTTTGCGCTCACCGAGCCGATTCCTTTTGTGGGGGTCGAAACGGGGATGCTGGCCGGGCGGGTCCGCGTTGCGGAATGGAACGAGGGCCAGGAGCCCGTGCTGCAGGTCGAAAAGCGGGGCCGCTTCATCACCAACATGGGCTTTGCCAACGTCGTCACCGCCGCGGTCGAGTCCGATGACCCGCGGCTCAAAGGCTCTTGCATGGTCATTCTGGAGGAGACCGACCCGGGCGCCTGGGATCGCGGCACGCCCACCCGGAAGCTGGTGCATCAGCTTTCCTCGACGCGCGACCCGGTGTTGAGCTTGCGCGTGCCCGCCAGCCGTATTATCGGCGGCTACACGGTCAAAGACGGCGTTATTATTCCGCGGTATTCGCACGGCGAGATGATTGAGGCGGTCTTCCGCCGCACGCGCGTCACCGTGGGGCTGATGACTTCGGCCAAGCTCTTGTCGGCCATCGAGCCGGTCATTATGTATGCCCGGCGACGGTTCCGGGGCGGGCAAGGCGCGCCCGGCACCCCGCGCTACGAACTGGGGTTGCAGCAGAAGGAAGACGTGCTCCAGCGCCTGGTCGAGGTTTGGGCCACCGGCGAGGCCAGCGCGTCCCTGGGCTTTGCCGCGGCGCGGCTCTTTGACGCCCTTGATCCCCTGGAGAAGAAGAAGGATGAGATTCTTGCCGCCCGAAAGCTGACCGGGCGCGCCGCCTTCAAGGCTCTCGCCCAAAGCCAGCAGGAAGCCCAGGAATTGCTGCAGCTTGACGCCCGGCCGGCGGACGCGCGCGACGAGTCGCGCCGGGAAGCGCTGGCGGCGGATCCGCTGGTGCAGTTTGCCCTGCTGGATTCTCAGGCCAATGTGCTTTGCCCCGCCTGCAAGCTGTGGAACACTGGTCATGGCGCCAACATGATGCGCGAGGCGGTCAGCCTGATGGGCGGGTATGGCGTCACCGAAGATTGCCCGGGATTCCTGGGCCAGAAATGGATGGACGCCCAGCTTGAGGCCACCTACGAGGGGCCGGAAGCCGTCCAGCGCCTCCAACTCTCGCTTACCATGACCAACGAGTTGTTCCTCGCGCAGTTCCGGCTGTGGATCGCCGAACTGGCCCGCCTCGCCGCCGCGCGCCCCGGCACGGGCGCCTGCGCGCTGGCCACGGCCATGAAGCTCTGGCTCTGGACGCTGGAATACCTGCAGAAAGCCACGGACGCCGACGGCGCGAAGCTTTATCACAAGAGCCGCCAGGGCGTGACCTTCCCCCTGGCCGACGCGCTGTGCTGGCTGCTGGCGGCGCGCCAGTTTATTCTGGATGTCCGGGAGCTGGAGGAAAAAGGCCCGGCCAACCCGGCGCTGGCGGACGGCTTGCCGGGGTTCGTGAACTTTTTCGCCGATCTCTGCCAGGTGCAGAGCGCCCGCGCCGCCGGCGAGGTTGGGCGCATTTGCGCCGACCTGGTCTATGGGTTTAATCGGCACCCGGCCTGGGATTCGGCGAGCCGCGCCGCCTGCTATTCGGCCGCGGAACTGGAGTCGCTCGAGGGCATCATTCCCGGCATTGACAGCTCGGCGCGTGCCTGCGCCGATGTCACCGAGGCCGGCGAAGCCCATCCGCGCAAAGCCGGTCCGTGCCCCCGGGCGGATGGTCTCGAAACCTTCACCCGCCTGCGCGCCAAACTCGATGGCTGCCTGACCGGCTCCCGCCTGGCCAAGGATCGCGCGGCGGAGGCGCTGACCAAGGTGATGATTCCCGAGGCCCTCGATTACCCGGGGTAGTGATTTCCGCACACCCATGAAACGCGCCACCGAAGCTTTCGTCACTGGGAACCTCTTTGAATTTGGCCTCGGCCACGTCGTGTTTGCCCGCTTTCGGGGCGGAGACGCAGAGCTTGGCGTGTTCCTGGTGGACGTTTATTGCCAGGGAGTCAAAGACGCCTTCTATGCACGAGTGAGCGAGGGCCGGTATGACATGGAACTGCTGGAGGACGTGCTGCCGGCCGCCGACAGGAAGGCAATAGACCCACCCTCCGCGCGAAAGCTGGTCGAGGGCGCCGTGGCCTACGCACGGGGCTTCGGCCTGGCACCGCATCCTAATTACAAAGCGGCCTGCCGGGTCTTTGGCGGCACAAACGCCGCGGAGTCCACGACCAGCTTCAACTTTGGCAGAAACGGCAAGCCCTTCTACATACAGGGCCGGTATGATTCATTTGAGAAGGCCCTCCGCATGATGAACCACTTGCGCGCCCGCTGCGGCAACGATGGGTTCGACTTCCTGATGCGCGCCAGTGAAACGCAGAACCTTGAGTTGGAGCGTGCTGGTTTTGAAATCAGGCAGAAAATTCCGGCGCCGCCCGATAGGCAATAGCGAGAGCACAGGATTAGCGGTTCCAGATGACCAGCGAACTTGCCCAGCCTGCTTCCCCTGTTGGCCGCCAACGCATGGACGCGGATATTGTCTGCGTCGGCTTCGGGCCGGCCACGGCGGGGTTTCTCACCACGCTTTCCCGGCAGCTCCTCAACCCCGATGGCACGCCGGCCGTCGAGAGCCGCGTCCTGCCCGGCGCGCCGCCCCAGGTGTTGTGCTACGAGCGGGCCGATGACCTCAGCTTTGGCGTGTCGGGAGTGGTGACGCGGGCGCGGGGGTTGCGCGCGTCGTTGCCCCAGCTCAACCCGCGGGAGATTCCCATGGCCGCCCCGGTCACGGAGGAGAGGGTGGTTTATCTGCTGGATCCCCTCGGCGTCAGCCGCCGATCCGGGCCGCTGCGCGCGGCGGACGCCTGTCTCCGGGCTTTTCGCGGGCTGCTGCCGGTTCGGCATGAGGCGTTCGAGCTGCCGTGGGCGCCCGCTTTTCTGCATAAGACCGGCGGACTGGTGCTTTCGATGGGCCAGTTCCTGCAATGGATTGGGGCGCAGGTGCAAAGCTCCGGCACGGTCCAGGTCTGGCCCGGCACCCCGGTGGCCGAAGCGCTCATTGCCGGCCAGAAGGTTGAGGGCGTCCGGCTGCTGGACCAGGGCGTGGACAAGCAGGGCCGGCCCGGCGATGGTTTCATGCCGGGAATGGACATCCACGCCGCGCTGACGGTGGTTGGCGATGGCCCCGTCGGCCCGGTCGGGTTGCAGCTCGACGCCCGGTTTGGGCTTCCCGCGGGCCATCATATCCGCGACTGGGCCGTCGGCATGAAGTTTGTGGTGGACCTGCCCGCCGATACGCCCCTCCAGCCGGGCGCCGTGCTGCATACGTTTGGGTTTCCCGAGCCGGAGATATTCGGCTTCTTCTACGTCCACCCCGATCGCGTTGCCTCGCTGGGCATTTTCGTGCCTTCGTGGTTCGACAGCCCGGTGCGCACGGCCTACCGCTATCTCCAGCATTGGATGCTGCACCCGTATTTATGGCGGTATCTCAAGGGCGGCAAACTCCGTTCCTGGGGCGCCAAGACCCTCGGCGAATCCGGGCGCCGCGGCGAGCCGCATCTCGTGGGCGACGGCTATGCCCGCATCGGCGAGGGCAGCGGGACGACCAATGTGCTCACCGGGTCGGGCCTGGACGAAGCCTGGGTCAGCGGGGTGCAACTGGCGGAGGGCGTGCTCGAATTGCTCAAGGCCGGGAAGCCGTTTACCCGGCAGAATCTGGAGGCGGCCTACGTGCGGCGGCGGCGCGCAAGCTGGGTGGAGGCCGAGGCCCGCATTGCCGGGAAGGCGCGCGATGGCTTCCAAAAGGGCGTCCTGCGTGGAATGATCGGCATGGCGCTGGCTGGTTTGACCTGCGGCCGGCTCAACCTGGGCGGCGAGCCGCTCCGCCCCTATCAGCGCATCCCCTCGCTGGAAGAGTATTATCGGGGCCGGATTCCCGCCGCCGAAATCCAGCGGCTCCGCAAGGAATGCGCCACCCAGGGGACCTCGCTGCATCACGCGCTGATGGAGCGCTGCGG
>JAAYVL010000150.1 GCA_012517205.1 Verrucomicrobiota bacterium | reverse complement strand
TATTTTCATAATGTCTGTCCTCTCTAATGGTTGTTTTAATTGTTTATCTATTACGGGCCGGAGAGCGACTCCGCTTCCTGCCGTTCCCTGGGCTGGGAGTTCCAGCCGCCCCCACCCCAAGGGTCTGGAGGAAGGCTGGCGAGCGGAGGGTCTTCGCGCAAGGGCAATTTTTGGAGGTTGGCGGTGGTGGGCGAGGCCCTTTGTTATTGGCGCATGAACTTCCCTCCCCAGCTTATGACCTACAAAGCCAAAGACTCTTGGCCGGCGTCCGATGGTGCCTAGCTCCGCGTGGAGCGCCAGCCAGGCGCCTGAACCCCAGCGGCACGAGCACCGAACAGTTTATTTGCTGGCCGGCGAGCAGTTCAAAGCGCCGAGGACGGTGCGAGCCGAGGCCAATTCGATGTTGGGGGCTACGCCGGAGTGCAGGGTATGCTCCCGGTAGCTCACAACTCACTCGCGCAGCGCGCAAAAGCAAATTTTTATTAGTGGATAATCACATGGTCGCGCCCATTAGCGCGCCATGAAAAATGTCGCTATTACAAGCAGGTAATTGATAACTTTCCAGCTCCGTGATACGTTCGCACGCCATGAAAAATGCCGCTATTACAAGCTTGTGCATCGGGACGCTGGCGGTTGGCCTTATAGTCGGCGCTGGGATCGGCGCGTGGTGGTCTGGGCGTGTATTCACCAGGATGATGTACGCCAAGCCCGAAGTGGATCAGGCATTTTTGGCGGCGCAAGAGGCAGAGTGGGCAGCCCGCCTTCGCTTGAACGAGCCAGAGAACACCCTTCGAGATTTAGAGAATTCCATTTCCTTCCGTTTGGCGACGATTGCGACTTGGGAGACCGTCGCACCGGCAGACGAACAGACGCGGAAGGCGCGCGATAGATTTTTGACGGCAGTGAAGGTTTACGGGCAGAGTTATCCCCTTGGCGGCCCCGACGCCGCAGGCATCGAAACGCTGTTGGCCGCAGTCCCGGGGCGGAGTTCGGCGAGCGCCTGCAAGAATGGTGTTTGTCGGCTCGATGATTTGCGGATAGCGAGAGCAGGCACGACGACCAATACCCCGTGATACACCCGTGCTGCGTTGAACACGGGTGGGCGGGGGGAAAGCAAATTTTAACGGGCAGCATCAAAGACCAGCGGCAGGCGGCATGAAAGCCGGCGAACTGGCGTTGTGAACGAAAGGCAAGAATGTTAGGCTAAGGCATGAAGATTGATTATACCGTGCAAATCTGGCGCGAGGGAGCGCAGTTCATTGCGCATGCGATGCCCCTGGACTTGGCCAGTTCGGGTAGCACACCCGAAAGGGCCCGCCAGGCAGTGGACGAGGCGGTGCGCTTGTTCCTCGCCACCGCGGCAGAACACGGCACTCTCAATGAGGTCTTGGAAGATGCCGGGTACTGCCGCGAAGGCGACTCCTGGCGAGGGCCGGATTGGCTCGGAGTCGAGCAACGAAGTTGTCTGGCGGCGGCATAGTCCCGTTTCCATGCCGCGATTCAGTCCAGAGCACTGGCGCAACCTGGAAGCCGTGTTCGTGGCCGCCGGTTTCCGTTTTGCTCGTCAGGAGGGCAGCCATAGGTCCTACGTGAAAGAAGGCGTGGCGCGGCCGGTGGTTATTCCTGTTTACCGGGAGGTGCCAGTCTTCATCATCCGAAACAACTTGAAGACCGCTAACCTATCGCGCGACGACTATTTCAGACTGCTCTCCCAGGTGAAGTGAGGCATTCACTGGCGTCGCGCTGGATGCCCCCGGGCGTATGGAGTCTCGCATTGGCTGTCCACGCATGGACAGCCATCTTCAGCGCATAAAGGCCCTCGATGGCGGTGGTGAACAGCATCTTTCCCCCTTGCCGCCAATGCACATGTTTACAGTCCATTTTCCGGCATGTCTATCTGTCCAATCTCCTGCTCGTCGGATCATAGACCGACACGCCCCTGCCGGGGGGGGATAGATGTGTCTCGGTTGACGATGGTTATCCCGTTTGAGCCCAGTTCACAGAACAACTTCCTCTCCGCCAGGACGCCATCCGGCTGAATGTGCGAGGTGCGCAAAAGCAAATTCCGATCAGTATCAGTTTAAAAGGTTCGCGCAGAACATCCGAACTTTAAGTTGTCTGTTCCCTAGATAATCCTGCCTGCGGACAAGGTCTGGCCCGAAAGCTGGCATGATCCCCGTTGCCAGACTTGCCGGCTTTCGCTTCCCCTTAAAAGAGCTACGCCGTGAAACCGGCAGGACTGGCCCCCCCGCAGGGTCTCCCTCGATAAGCTTTTTGAGCGCCATCACTCCGCTCCGCTTTTGTCCTGGCCGCCGATTCGCGCTCCTGTCCCCTGCGTGGGCGGCCAAGGCGAACGCTTCCGCTCTGTTCCCGATTTATGATCTACAAAACCAAAGCCCCCGACCGACATCCGAGGGCGCCTGGTTCCGTGTGGAGCGGCAGCCAGGCGCCCGAACCCCGGCAGCACGAGCGCCGGCAGTTTATTTGCTGGCCTGCGAGCGGTTCAGAGCGCTGAGGACGGCGCGGACCGAGGCCAATTCGATGTTGGTATCCACGCCGGCGCCCCAATGGGTGCGTCCATCGCTGTGCTTGATTTGGATGTAGGCGATGGCGGCGGCTTCTTCGCCGGCGCTCAGAGCGTGCTCACGGTAGCTCACGATCTCGAATCGCGGGAGGCCGAGCGCGCTGAAGCCGCGGACCAGCGCGGCCAGCGGGCCGTTGCCTTCGCCGCTGAGTTCGACCGGTTCCCCCTCACGGAGCAGGCGGGCGCGGCACCGGACCACGCCGTTGCGGCTTTCGGTCTCGAATCCCTGAAGCTGCCAGGGCGAGGTGCGCTCGATGTATTCGCGCCAGAACATGCTCTTGAGCTCGGCGCCGGTGACCTCGCGGCCCAGGCGGTCCACCTCTTCGTTGGCGATGGGGCCGAACTCGCGCTGCATTTCTTTGGGGAGGTCAATGCCGTATTCACTCTCCAACAAGTAGGCGACGCCGCCTTTGCCGGACTGGCTGTTGACGCGGATGACCTCGCGGTACTGGCGGCCAATGTCGGCGGGATCAATGGTGAGATAGGGCACTTCCCAGTATTTTTGACGCCCGGTTGCCCATTCGGCCAGGCCCTTTTTAATGGCGTCCTGATGCGAGCCGCTGAAGGCGGTGAAGACCAACTCACCGGCGTAGGGGTGGCGCGGGGGAATCCGCATGCCCGTGCTGCGCTCATAGACTTCGGCGAGAGCGTTGAGGTCGGAAAAATCGAGCTTTGGATCAATGCCCTGCATGTAAAGGTTCAGGGCGACGGTCACGATGTCGAGGTTGCCCGTTCGCTCGCCGTTGCCGAAGAGCGTGCCTTCGACGCGGTCGGCGCCGGCCAGCATTCCCAGTTCGGTGGCGGCCACGCCCGTGGCCCGGTCGTTATGGGTGTGCAGGCTCACAATCAGCGAATCGCGGTTTTTGATGTTGCGGCAGGTCCACTCGACCTGGTCCGCATAGACGTTGGGCGTGGTCACCTCCACCGTGTCGGGCAGGTTGAGAATCATCTTGTGCTGCGGAGTGGGTTTCCACACGTCCATGACCGCTTCGGCGACTTCTTTGGCGAACTCGACTTCGGTGGCGCTGAAGCTCTCCGGCGAATACTGGAGCCGGACTTCCGTGCCCTTGAGTTGCGACAGGCGCTCGCGGACCCACTGGGCACCGCGCACGGCAATCCCGAGGATTTCCTCCCGGGACATGCCGAACACGATCCGGCGCTGCGCCGGGGAGGTTGAGTTGTAAAGGTGGATGATGGCCTTTTTAGCGCCGACCAGCGATTCGACGGTGCGCTCGATCAAATCCTCGCGCGCCTGCACCAACACCTGGAGCCACACGTCTTCCGGCACGCGCTGCTCCTCGATCAGGCGGCGGTTGAATGTGAACTCGGTGTTCGAGGCGGACGGGAAGCCTACTTCGATTTCCTTGAAGCCGCACTTCACCAGCAACTGGAACAGCTCAAGCTTCTGGCTGACGTTCATGGGGATCGCCAGCGCCTGGTTTCCATCCCGCAGGTCCACGCTGCACCACATGGGCGCATGGGTGAGGGTACGGTTGGGCCACTGGCGGTCAGGCAAACGGACCGCCGGGAACGGACGGTATTTGGTGGACGGATCTTTCAGCATAGTTGTATCGCTTTCTTGTTAACACCGCCGGGTGGTCCGGGGAAATAAAAAACCCCCACCACCGGCTGCGGCAGTGGGGGTTCGTAAGCTTTTATGAAAGGCTACAACCCGACTGCCGCGCGGCACAGCAGCAGCGCGCTCTTAAGCAGCAGGTTTAAATTGCCATTCATGCCCCGCAACTTAACCGCTTC
>JAAYVL010000119.1 GCA_012517205.1 Verrucomicrobiota bacterium | reverse complement strand
TGGGGTTATGGCATTAGCGAGGGCAATTATGCGGACGTCAGTTCGAGCGGAACGAGTTGGTCGCATACGCAGTCGGGGGTTACGGGGCATCGGCGGTTTCATTTCTTCTCAGTCAGCAAGTCCAAGCGGTGCTCCTTTCAGGACAATGGGGCGAGTGGGGGGTGGAACTGGGGTGATGGCGGGCCGGGGAACTACATGGATGTGTATGTGGACAACGTCGCTCCCCAGAATCCGAGTTTCAGCAGTGTGACGGTGGCCAGCACCAGCCAGATTAACCTGGCCTGGGCGATTCCGCAGGACCAGGGGGTGGGGATAGGGTCCGGCGCAACCGAGGCGGCGGACGAAGCGTCGCCCACCTCCAGCAATCATTACCGGCGGGGGGATGTGGGGGTGCAGGTATATCGGGATGCCTCGCCGATCTACACCTGGGGGACGGACACGTCGAAGAATGACACGGGGTTGACGGCCAACACGGCCTACACCTACACGATTGAAGCGCGGGATAACACGAGCCAGGGCCGGGGCGCGTGGGCCAACACGACGGGCCAGAAGGATTCCCAGGTCGTCTGGACCTTGTCGGTGCCCCCGACAACCAACAACGTGACGCGGGATGTTTCATTCTTTTGCGCTCCGGGCACGATTGTGAATTGGACGGCGGTGGGAGGCTTTGGCGCCGGCAAAGTCCAGTATTACCGTTATGTTTGGAATCAGTCGCCCACGCATAATTGGGCGGACAACGAGGCGTTATGGTCATCCGGGACGCTCAACACGACCCCGACAGCCGGGGGAAATTGGTATCTGCATGTCAAGGGTTACAACGGTGCGAACGTAGGGAATGGCACGCTGGATCACCAGGTAATCGTTTCCAACGGCACGGAGAAATGGATCGGTGGCGACGGGCCATGGGATACCGTTACGATGGGGCTTTGGCAGGACACCACGCCAAACGCGGTGACGTATTGCGACGGGCATGATGTGCTTTTCGATGATAGCGCTTGTGGTGAGCAGCTTAATCAGGAACTTCAGAAGAGCATGGCCAGGGCCGCGGCCAAAGCCAGCAGCGCCCTTCCCGGCGAAGCGCAGGTTTCCAACTCGGCGCAACTGGCCAAACTGAACGATCGCCCTCTGCCTCTGCCGCCGCCCGAAGCTTACTCCGATAATACTGCCAAGCCCAATGCGCCGGCTTTGAGCGATTTGGGCCCGGTAGCGGCGGAGCCAACAATGCCGGCCCTTTCCGATGCGACCTTTGGCTTGTTGGCCGATACTGGCGATGCCCTTCCCAACGGCGGTCAGCCTTCGACCGGCGTCGTTGTCAAGCCCGCCCCAGGGGCTTTTGACGCGGCCTCCCTTCCGGCCCCGAGCCCGAAAGCAAATCCGGAAATACCGCCAGCCAGCCAGCCGGCCGGGGAAGCAAGCGGATCCCCGATAGCCGATGGCGTTGCGAGCGGAGACAGCTCTGGCGTTGAAAGCCTTCCGCCAACCGCCCTGTCCAGCCCCGTTCAACCAAAAATCAATGATCCAATCGCGCTGCTGGAATCGTTGGCAACCTCTGGGCCCGCCAGCGAGGGCGGCCAGCCATTTGTATTGGGCGTGCTGCCGGGAACCAAAGTCCTGGCGCTGGAAACCGCAGGGGACACCACGACTGTGGAGTTCTCACCGGACATCCTTGGCCGCGAAGAGCTCGGCACGAAACTGGATGAAGCCCGCCTGACCATGATTTTTAACCAAGTCAGAATCGCACTGCGTCAGTGTGGTTTTGAAAACAGCATCCGGCTGCAAACCGGGGGGAAACTCCTGAGCAGCTATTTGCCGCCGGTTAAACCGGTTGAACCCGGGCCGACACCGAAAGCGCCCCCCCCGACCACGAAGGCAAATAATCTGGGAGGAAGGAATATTTGCCTTGGGCCCAGCCACGGCCGGTACTGGAACGGAAGCGGATGGTATTGGCAACGGACTGATCCCTGCGGATATGGGGAAGCCGTGCTGGAAGACTGCAACTCCATAAGGCTCATGCAGTTCCTTTATCAATATCTTACGCAGGACGGGGCCACCGTCCATGTCGCCCGCGAGTTGAACGAAAGCAACTGCTGCAACGGCTACGAGGGGCAGCCGTGGTGGAAGATGGCTGCCTATTCGTGGCTGCGGGCCAACGGCCTCCCGTGTTCTGTCTGGGGCAGTTCCTCCGGCAACTGTGGCGCGGAAACCGCCACCAGCAGGCTCAACGACGATATCCGGGCGCGGCCGCTCTTTGCCGATTACCGCGGTTCAGACATCTATATCGCCCACCATACCAACGCCGGGGGCGGCACCGGCACGGAGACCTACCGGGATACGGCAATGGAGCATCCGGCGCATGTGACGGCCAGCTACAACCTGGCTTTAGCCATTCATAACAACACGATAGACGCGATCCGCGACATGTATGACGGTAGCTGGGCCAACCGGGGGGTGAAAGACTCCGCCGGCGGCTTTGGTGAAATCCGCATTCCGAACCGCCCGGCGTGCCTTATTGAGCTCGCCTTCCATGATAAATGCAGTGTGGACGCGCTTTACCTGAAGGACGACTTCTTCCGCTCCGTTGCGGAGTGGGGACTCTACAAGGGGATCTGCTCGTATTTCGGCACCACCCCGGGATGGGATAAGTATTCCGATGAATACGTGAGCGACACGATTCCCTCAACGATGAACGCGGGCCAGAACTATACGGTCAGCGTGACTTTCCGCAACCGCGGCGTGCTTTGGCGCGAAGCGCGGGCCTTCCGCCTGGGCGCGGTCGGGGACAGCGATCCGTTCACTGCGACCACCCGCCATACCATCTCGGGCGATGTGCGCCCCGGAAATACTTACACGTTCACTTTCACGATGACCGCGCCGCTCACTCCCGGCACCTATACGACCGACTGGCGAATGGTCCGCGATGGCGTCACTTGGTTTGGCGCGACGCATAGCGAGCAAGTGACGGTCGTCAGCCTCGCCACGCCGCCGAGCATCACGTCCCAACCCGTCAGCCAAACAGTGACCCAGGGGGGCACGGCTACGTTCAGCGTGGTGGCCACCGGCACCGCGCCGCTGACCTACCAGTGGCGGCTCAATGGCACTGCCATCGCGGGGGCAACGCAGAGCAGTTATACAAAGAGCAATGTGCAACCGGCGGACGGCGGCAACTACTCGGTGGTGGTCTCCAACAGCGGCGGCAACGCGACCAGCGCCAATGCCCTGCTGACGGTCATAGTGCCGCCAAGCATCACAACCCAGCCCGCCAGCCAGGCGGTGAACCAGGGGAGCACGGCTACGTTCAGCGTGGTGGCCACCGGCACGACCCCGCTGGCTTATCAATGGCGATTCAACGGCAACGCCATCGCGGGGGCAACGCAGAGCAGCTACTCGAAAGGCAATGCGCAACCGGCGGACGGCGGCAACTACTCGGTGGTGATCACCAATAGCGGCGGCAGCGTCACCAGCGCCAATGCCCTGCTGACGATTATTGTGCCGCCCAGCATCTTAACCCAGCCCGCCAACCAGACGGTAAACCTGGGAGGCACGGCTTCGTTCAGCGTGGTGGCCTCCGGCACGGCGCCGCTGACCTACCAGTGGCGGTTCAATGGCACGGACATCATCGGGGCCACGCTCGACAATTACACGAAGAACGGAGTGCTGCGCACCGATGCGGGCGGCTATTCGGTGGAGGTGGCGAATGCCGCTGGTTCCGTGGTCAGCGCCAATGCGCTGCTGTCGGTCAGTTGCCTGGGAAGCTCAAACTTCATCACCCTGAACGGCACCGTAATCCCGAAGAGCGTGACCAATAACTCGACCAGCGACTACACGATTTCCGGCACGGGCAGGATTTCCGGGCTCGGCGGAGTAACCAAGCTGGGCAGCGGCACGCTGACCCTGCGCACCACCAATGATTACAGCGGCGCGACCACGGTAAGTGACGGCAAACTGCTGGTGAACGGCGCGATCGGCAACGGACCGGTGCTGGTGGATGGCACGGGCATCCTGGGCGGCAACGGGGCGGTCGGCGGCAACGTCACGGTGGCAAACGGCGGGTTGCTCTCGCCGGGGGCGCAGGGCATCGGCACGCTCACCGTGAGCGGCGACGTGACGTTCCAAAGCGGGAGCCAGATGGGCGTGGAAGTGGATCGCAATGGCGGCAACCCGCAGGCGGACAAGGTGGCGGGGATTGGCGCGCTCACGCAAGGGGGAACCTTATACGTGACGAACAAAGGGGACGCGTTGCAGGTTGGGGATCAGTTTACACTGTTCAGCGCGGCGAGCTATGGAGGGGAATTTGCGGAAATCAGCCCGGTCAATCCCAACGACGAGCCGGATGACAATGAGCAGGAATTGGCCTGGGACAAGCCCTTGCTCAAAACGAACGGCATCCTGCGGGTCCATCATGTGCCTTTTGCGACCAACCGGGTCTTTTATCGAGCGGTCGGCGTGTCGCTGAAGATCCGGCTCAATACGCTGTTCCCGAGCCTCGATCCGGTGGATGGGGATACGGTGACGCTGGCGAGCCATACGCCCGGATTGCAAGGCGCGGGGATAAGCAATAATGCCACGACGCTGTTCTACTACCCGGCGAACCACAATAACGATTCGCTGGAATATACGGTGTCAGATGGGCGGGGAGGCGTGCGGAAGCGGGAAATAAAAATATATGTGACCAACTACGTGCAGGCGCTCGCGATTACCGAGCAAAACGGCAGCAACTACTTAAGTTTCTACGGGATTCCGGGCTACGAATATGTTATCCAGCGTTCGCCTGACTTAACCAACCCCAACAGTTGGTCGGATATCGCAACGCAAGCCTGCGGCACTAACGGCCTGTATATCTTCGTGGAAGCTCCGCCTTACAGTCCGGTCTATTACCGGGCGCGCACGCCGTAAGCGGGGTAGCGGGAAACGGAAATAGGCTATAGCCGGGGAAGAACCGGCGGCACTGAGCTTGCCCGCCAAGGCCGGCAGGCTTTGCCGCACGGTGGCGGCGGCCGTTGGCGCGCATCGCGCCGGCCGCCCGCACCCGCAAGGCGGCGTTGTCCTCAGGGTCAACCGGCCACCTTGAAGCAATAGACGCTTCCATTTCAGCCTACCCAGCCCGAAAAGCGGTATTGGGTTTGGAAAAACCTTTCCCCTCTCATCTACCAAAGATTCGGTGCCGACAACAAAGGCCCCCGCCCACCACCGCCAACCCCTCAAAATTGCCCTTGCGCAAATACCCCCCGCCCGCCAGCCTTCCCCAAAATCCTCGGAGTGGTGGTGGCTGAGACTTCCAGTCCAAGGAGTGGCGGGAAGCCGAGTCGCTCTCCGAGGCAATAACGGAAAGGTAATTAACTATGAAAATGCTCACCTCTCCGCGCACGGGCAGCCTGGGCGCGGAAACTTACTACCAGTCCCCCTTCGGCGTGTGCGCCCGGCGGCGCACCGTTCCCCGGGACCGACCCTCGGAGCGCAAGGCGGCGGCGCGGTCGTATTTCGGGATCTCCTCGCGGGAGTGGGGTCTCAAGCTCACCGAAGCGCAGCGTGAACGCTGGAACGCCGCGGCGCTGCATGTTCCCAGCCGGCCCTGGATGGGGCAGTATTCGCACTTAAGTGGGCAACAGTTTTGCGTCCAGATCAACAGCACCCTGCGGGGGCTGGGTCTGGCGCC
>JAAYVL010000102.1 GCA_012517205.1 Verrucomicrobiota bacterium | reverse complement strand
GCCCTGCCAAATGGAGGCTGGCGCGTTTTCTCCGGGTGTGGCAGGCTGGGCGGCGGATTATGCAGCACCTGAAAATCGCCATTGCTTCGGACCATGCCGGCTTCCAATACAAAGAGAAAATCCGGGAGTTCCTCGCGGGGCTGGGTCACCACGTCGAGGACTTCGGGACGGATTCGGAGGCGGCGGTGGATTATCCGCTGTTTATCCGCCCCGCCGCGGAGGCCGTGGCGCGGGGCGAATTTGATCGCGGCATTGTGTTGGGCGGCTCGGGCAATGGCGAGGCCATAGTGGCCAACCGGGTCAAGGGGATTCGATGCGCGTTGTGCTGGAATGTGGATTCGGCGCGGCTGGGCCGGCAGCATAACAATGCCAACCTGCTCTCGCTCGGCCAGCGCATGATGAGCCTCGACACGGCGCTTCAGATTGTCCGGGTCTGGCTGGAAACCCCCTTCGAAGGCGGTCGGCACGCCCGCCGTATCGAGCTGATTGACGCCCCGCCGCCGCCGCGGTAAGGCCGGTTCTCAATCCGCCGCCGGGCGGGGCCGCCTCCGCGCGCGCCCGGACGGGTTCCGCCGCGAGGGCGCCACGCAAGCAAGCCGCGCCGGTCCGTCCATTCCCCGGGCGCCCGCCGGGCGCTACAGGTATTTCGCCAGCGCGGCCTGGCTGGCGGCGAGGACTTCCTGGTGCAGGGAATGGCCGTGGGCGTCAATGGTCACGACCGCGGGGAAGCTGGCGACCTGGAACTCCCAGATGGCTTCGGGGGCGCCAAACTCCTCCATGAAATACACGTTGGGCACGCGCTGGACGCAAGCGGCGAGCACCTGCGCCGCCCCGCCCACCGCGTGCAGATAGACGCAGCCGTGCTCCCGGCAGGCCGCGACGGTTTTTTCTCCCATGCCGCCCTTGCCAATCACCCCGCGCAGGCCGAAATCGCGGATGACCCGCCCTTGGTAGGGTTCCTCCCGAATCGAGGTTGTCGGCCCGGCGGCGACGCATTTCCAGTTGCCCGCCTCGTCCTTGATGATGACCGGGCCGCAATGGTAAAGAATGCCGTTCTGGAAACTTACGCCGGCGGGCAGCGCGCCGCCGTCATACAGGTATTTGTGAACGGCGTCGCGGCCAGTGAACACCGTGCCGGTGATGAGCACTTCCTCGCCCACTTTGAGCGCGCGGACGACGGATTCGGAGATTGGAGTTGTGAGAGTAGTCATAAGCTCGCGCCCGGGTTGAACCAGTTTTTCACCCCGGGTTTCAACCAATAAATGAGCAAGGGAATGACCGCCGGCAACAGGCAGCAACTGGTCATGCCGAGGCAGATAAGCACCAGGCCGTAAATCCAGCCCCACGGCTTGCGCGGAAGCACCAGCGCCAGCGCAAAGGCGAGGGCAAAAACAAGCCCCATCAGCAAAAGCACGCCCGCTTGCATCATCAGCAGCAGTCCCTCCCCGCCCATGCGGCGAGCCCCGGCGAGAAACACCAGCGGCGCGGCCAGCACGCACAGCGCGTAAAGGCCGGTCATGACCGCGGCATAGACCCGGAACCAAACGATGGTTTGCGGGGTGCGGGCGGGGGCCGGTTCGCAAGCGGAAGGCAGGGGTTCCATAATTTAATAAAGCCAGCCGGCAATGCCGCCGTTCGGGTCGAGGGTGACGCCCTGGCGGCGGAAGGCCCAGCACATATAGCTGATGCTGACGAAATAAGACGCGGGCAGGCGGTTGAGCACGCCGATCCGGGCGCCCAGCAGCGTGGTTCTGCCGCCGAAACCCATCGGGCCGATGCCCAGTTTGTTGGCCGTTTCCACCACGTCGCGCTCCAGCTTGTCGAGCGCGGGGTTTGGATTGGCCTCGCCGAGCTTGCGCAGCAGTTGGCGTTTCGAGAACTCATAGCCCGTGGCGCGGTCGCCGCCGATGCACACGCCCAGGACCCCCGGCCCGCAGCCTTTGCCCTGGGCTTGCAGCACCGCGTCGAGAATCACCCGGCGGCAGCCGTCCAGGTCGCGATTGGCTTTGAGTTTCTCGTGGGGCAGGGCGTATTGCGCGCCAACATTCTCGCAGCCGCCGCCTTTGAGGATCAGCCGCACGCGGGTTTCGGGCGCGGCGTGTTGATCAAAGTGGAGGGCGGGCGAGCCGGGGCCGACGTTGGTGCCGTCGTTTTTGCCGGTGATGGGGTCCACTGAATTCTGGCGCAGATACCCCTTTTGGGTGGCTCGTTTCACCGCGGCGCGGGCGGCGCGCGCAAAGTCAAGCTGGTCGAGGCCCCGGGGGCAATCCACATAAAACAGGATGCTGCCGGTGTCCTGGCAGATGGGCTGCGATTTGTTTTTGGCCAGCGCTACATTTCGTTGGATGATCTGCATTGCGCTGGCGGCGATCGTGCCCTGCTGTTCGCGCGCCAGCGATGCCAGGAGGGCCTGGTGGACATCGTCGGGGATTTCAGCCGAGGTGCGGCGGATCAGTTCCAGCAGCGAGTCTTCCAGCGCGTTCATCGCCCGCAGGCTAAGCCGCCCCGCAAACCAAGTCAATAGCGGGCTATCTGTCCGTCCGCCGAATTCCAGGGCCTTTGGTTCCCGGCGCCTGAGTTTCGGCGGATGAGGGGGAAACGGTTTTCCCAAACCCCAGGCCGCTTTGCGAGTGAGTGGGCGGGGGAGAAAGCGTCTAGCGGTTCAAAACGGCCGGCCGACACTGCGGGCAACGCGGCGCCGCGCACGCGAACAGGCCGAAGGGATGAACCCCGGGGGTTGGATACCCTGCTGGATCAACAGCTCCCGTGGGGCGCGGGGTGGCGTGGTTGGGGGGCGTTGCGTCGGCGCGGTCGGAACGGACTCGACCCGGCCAGCGGAATTCCGCGCCGCGTCATTTCGTCATGAATGTGGGCTGAAAGTTCGTAATTCATTTGGCCGCGCCCTCCACGATTTTGATCTTTCCGGCGTAAGGCCGTAGACGCCCCGCGCGGCCGCCCGCTTCCGGTTGCGCCAGCCCGGCGCGCCCGCGCCGCGAGATTTTCCACGCCCGGGCTTGCTTTCGGCAAAGACTCATCTTATAGCCTTGGGCGCAATCCGACACTCCAGCAAGCTATGAACCTCTTTGCGCCGCGAATCCTTCTCCCCGGCCTGGCTTCCCTGGCGTTGATCTGCCCCGCCATCCCGGCGAAGGCGCAAACGAACGCCCCGCCCGCCGCCTTTCCCCCAACCGTGCCCGGCGTCGTCATTGCCCACCGCCCGGCCGCCTCGGGCATTTACATCGGCTCGCCCAGCCTGGCCGTTCTGAGTAACGGCCACTATATCGCTTCCCACGACGAATTTGGGCCTAAAAGCTCCGAGCAC
The DNA here is from genome assembly GCA_012517205.1 of Verrucomicrobiota bacterium. GTDB lineage: Bacteria > Verrucomicrobiota > Verrucomicrobiia > Limisphaerales > UBA8199 > UBA8199. The sequence continues at coordinate 2,424 of JAAYVL010000102.1, read as the reverse complement.
CGCCGCGCCATCTCCCATATCTTTCTATCACGCGACCGCGGCGCCACCTGGGGAAAAATCTCGACCCTGGACGGCGCCTTCTGGTCCTCCCTGTTCGTCCATCGGAATGCGCTCTATTTGCTCGGGCCGGACAAACACCACGGCAACCTCCTGATTCGCCGTTCGCTGGACGGCGGCGTCACCTGGACTTCGCCCACCAACCCCGCAACCGGACTGCTGCGCGACGACGGCCAATACCACTGCGCGCCGATGCCCGTAATCGAACACGCCGGGCGCCTCTGGCGCGCGATGGAACGGCGAATCCCGCCCATCGCCTGGGGCATCAACTACCGCGCCGGCATGTTTTCCATCCCTGTGGACGCGGACCTGCTCCAGGCAACCAACTGGACCCATAGCAACTTCCTGCCCAGCGACCGCGCCTGGAATGGCGGCGATATGGGCGCCTGGCTGGAAGGCAACGCCGTCGTCTCCCCCGCCGGTGAACTGGTGAATGTGCTGCGCGTGCAAACCCGGTCGCCCGAGGAGAAAGCCGCCCTTGTCCACCTCTCTCCGGACGGCCGGACGGCCACCTTTGACCCCGCCACCGACTTCATCCGCTTTCCCGGCGGCGCCAAGAAGTTCACCCTTCGCTTCGACCCCGAAACCAAACGCTACTGGGCGCTGGCCAGCATTGTCCGCGAACGCCATCGTGCTCCCGACCCCGGGCGCATCCGCAATACCCTGGCCCTCACCACCTCGACGAACCTGCTGAACTGGGAGGTGCGCTGCATCCTGCTTTATCATCCCGACACCGCCAAACACGGATTCCAATACGTGGACTGGCTTTTCGACGGCCAGGATATCATTGCCGTCTGCCGCACCGCCTTTGACGACGGCCAGGGCGGCGCCCACAACAATCACGACGCCAACTACCTGACCTTTCACCGCTTCGCCAATTTCCGCCGCCTCACCATGGCGAATTCCGTCCCTTGAAGCGCCTCCCGCCGTTTGCGGCCGCGCCGAGCCCCCGGATTCCCCCCGGCGATGCGCGCCGCCGCCTTGCCCGCCGCCTTGCGGGTTCGGCCGCGCTTGCCTAGCGCCCCAGTTCCTCCAAGATCAACTTTGCCGCGCGCTGGCCGGAGAGCAACATCCCGCCAAAGATCGGCCCCATCCGCGCCGAGCCAAACACGCCGTTGGCCGCCATGCCCGAAACGTAGAGCCCGGGATAAACCCGCCGGGTGTTTTCCACCGTCATCTTCTCCCCCATCTCCGCCCACATCGGCTTTTCGCCCATCAAGCCCCCGGTGGGGGTTTCCAGCCGGATGCCCGCTTTCTGCGCCGCCCGCGCGGTGAGCTCTGCCCCGTGGCCCGTGCCGTCCAAAACCACTTTGGCCCTCATGCTCAACGGATCCACATGCAGGTTGTTCAGCAGAATGGGCGTGTAGTTAATCACCACGCCGCCAATCCGATCGCCCTTGAAGATGACATCTTCCACCGATACCCCATTGAACACCTTTGCCCCGGCGTGCACCGCGCGATAAATCAGGCTCGCCGCCAGTTCCACCGAATCGGCCCGCACGAACCGATCGTCCACGCGGGTGTGGCGGACGCCCAATTCCTCCAGAATCGCCACGGCCGCCTGCTGGATCACCACCTCGTTGAACAGCATCGCCCCGCCCCACACCCCGCCGCCCGGGGCCAGTTTGCGATCAAACACCGCCACGTTCCTGCCGGCCCGCGCGACGTGGGCGGCGCATAACAAGCCCGACGGCCCCGCCCCCACCACCACCAAATCGCAATCCAAACAGCTCTCCAGCTTGGCCGCGTAGCCTCGCACAATCGCTTTCGAAATATCTACTTCCATTGAATATCTCTGGTAACATTCCGGGCGCCCGCTCGCAAGCTCGCAGCCCGCGCCCCCCGGCGCCGCCCGTGCGCCGGTCTGCCGCGGCGAAAAAGCCGCTGAAGCTCAGGGCTGAATAACCTGCAGCCGATAGAATCTCCGCTCGTGGGCGGTGGCGCCAACATCCAGGCAGGTCAGGTTGGTGCCCGTGCCGTTGAGTGGATTCGCGGTGAGGTTATTCCAGACCTGGAAATTCGTGGACCACAGCGGCTGATACTGCACGCCGACGGCGGAGAGCCACTCGAGCTGCATGTCCGCGCCGAGGCGCGCGAGATGCAAATAGGGCGCGGCCGGCGGCGCCGGGGGCGTGATATTGCGCAGGCCGATATTGCGCCGTCCCCCCCACGTGGCGCCCGTGGTGAAGGTCCCGCATACACGGCTTTCCCCAGGCGCCAGGGTCAGCGCGCGATTGGTCCAGTAATCAACGGGTATGGTCAGGGCCAGCGTAGCGGCCGTGGTGTTCGAGAGCACGACCTGGACCGTCGAGCTGGGGACGATGGCCCCGATGGGAATGGCGAAGCTGCCAACACTCGACGAGATAT
>JAAYVL010000092.1 GCA_012517205.1 Verrucomicrobiota bacterium | reverse complement strand
GCCCAGCGCGCCGGCGGCGGCGGCGCCGGTCCGGGCCAGAAAAGTCCGCCGGTTCAGCGGGCAACCGGCGCAGGTGGGAAAGGTAGGAGTCGTTTTCATAAACATTCGAGCGGGCGGGGAGGGGTTGGGGAGATGCGGGGCGCGGGGCGCGCCCGCCGGGATTCCGGCCGGGGCGGCCGGCGCGAACGCGTTGGCCGGGCGCGGCGTCCGGGAGTTGGACAGCGCGTTTCCATCACACCCGGGAGCCTATCGCGGGCGGGTTTTTCGTCAAGCGCCGACCGGGCCGGGGGCGGCGCCTTTTCGATTGCGCATTGCGCCCGGGCCGCGGAGGATGATGCCCCGTGAAGACCTTGCATGCTTATTTGATGCGCCAGATGCTGGCGTCGCTGGCGCTGACCGTGATGGTCTTCACATTCGTCCTGCTGCTGGGCAACGCGCTGCGGCAGATTCTGCCGCTGCTGGTGAACCGCCAGATGACCTTCGGGGTGGTGGCCGAGGCGGCGGCGCTGCTGATTCCCTTTGCCTGGGTTTTTGCGCTGCCGATGGGCCTGCTGACGGCGACGCTGCTGGTCTTTGGCCGGTTCAGCGCCGACCAGGAGCTGACGGCCGCCCGGGCCAGCGGCATCAGCCTGCTGTCGTTGATCAGCCCGGTGCTGCTGCTGAGCCTGGCGCTGTGCGGGCTGAGCGCGCTGTTCAACATGGAAATCGGCCCGCGCTGCCGCGTCGCGTATGATAACATCCTGTTCAACCTCCGCCTGGAGCTTTCCGGCGTGCAACTGCCCGAGGGGCGGTTCATCAAGGATTTCCCGGGCTACACGTTTTACGTGGGGAAGAACCGGCGCGGGGATTTGCGGGACGTGATGGCCTGGGTGCTCGAGCACGAGACCAACGTGGTGACCTATGTCCGCGCCGCGCGCGGGCGGCTGGAGACGGACGCGGCCCGCAAGAGCGTCACCCTGCATCTTTACGATGGCAAGGTGGTGGACTTCCGCGATGACCAGATGATCCCCGCCGCGTTTGCGGAGCTGCCGGTGCGGTTGGATCCCAAGCCGCGGCGGACCACGTACCAGCCCAAGATTGACAACATGACCGCCACGCAGTTGTGGGAGGAATTGCGCGAATGGGAGGCGCGGCTGAACGCGCCGGAGCCGGGGCGGCGTTATTCGGCGGAGGAATTGCGCGCGCGGCGGCGCGAGCTGGCGCGGCGCATGGGCGACCCCACCACCCCCATCCGCTTCCAGATTCATCAGCAGGTGGCCTTCTCGTTCGCCTGCTTCGGCTTCACCCTGGTCGGCATCCCGCTGGGCATCCGGATGCACCGGCGCGAAACCAATGTCGGCTTTGGCGTGGCCCTCATTCTGGTGGGCATCTACTACGGGTTCATGGTGCTGGGGGAGACCTTTGACAAGCAGGCGGAATATGCGCCGCACCTGATTGTGTGGCTGCCGAACTTCATCTTCCAGGCCGTCGGCGCCGTGCTCCTGTGGCGCGCGAACCGCGGGATTTGAGCCGCCGCCGCCGCGCCCGGCGGGCGCCGGTCAGCGTTGCGCCTCCGGGGGGCGCAAATGGACGAGGGTCGCTCCCCAGCCGCCGAATTGGGGATAATCGAGGCTGAAGGACACGACGTCGGGGTGCCGGGCCAGGAGCGCGTGCACCGTGCGCTTGAGCTGGCCGAGGCCCTTGCCGTGGATGATGCGCACCTGGCGGATGCCGCGCTCCCGGCAGGCCGCGAGGTAATCCGGCACCAGGTCTTTGACCTCGCGCGGGCGAAAGGTGTGCAAGTCCAGCACGCCGTCAATCGGAAGCGGAATCGGCTCGTTCATCACGCTGCAAACGGCGCGTCGCGCCCGGCGCGCCGCGCTGCGGCGGCGGCCGGGAGGCGGCGGTCAGACTTTGGGTTCCCAGCCGCGGCGATAGGTGCGGCTGGCCAGGGCGGCGGCGGTTTTGTCGCCGACAATCTTTTGGGTGCGGGGGTCGAAGTTGAGGGTATGGCCGGTGCGCCAGGCGATGTTGGCCAGGTGGCACAGGGCGGTGCTTTTCTGGCCGTCCTCGATGTCCGACTTCAGGGGTTTGCCCTCGCGGATGGCGTCGAGGAAATTGGCGAAGTGGATGGCGTCAAAGTCGAACAGGCCCGCGCGCTGGCTCTTGATTTCCCGCACCACCTTGTTGTTGAGGTCGTAGATGACGGTGTTGCTGCCGGCCATGGCCAGGCAGCCGTTTTCGCCGTAGAAATTGACGCCGACGGTGGCGCCCTCGAAGCCGCGCGGGGCGCAGCTTTGACATTCCCAGGCGATGCCCTTGTCGCCAAAATCAAACGTGGCGCTCATGGTGTCCGGGGTTTCCCAATCGTCCTGGTGGAAATACCGCGCGCCGCCGCAGGTGATGCGCGTGGGCAGGTCCACCTGCAGGCCCAGGCGGGCGAGGTCGAGCATGTGCACGCCGTTGTTGCCGCTTTCGCCGGTGCCCCAGTTCCAGAACCAATGCCAGTTGTAGTGCAGGATGTTGTCCCGGTAGGGCTGCTCGGGGGCCGGGCCCTGCCACAGCGAGTAATCGAGCCAGTCGGGGACGGGGACCGGCCGGCCGCGGCCAATCGAGGGGCGGTGGTTCATATACCAGCCGCGGGCGAAAAAGAGCTTGCCCAGCTCGCCGGCATGCAGGGCCGCGATGGACTCGATGACCCACGGCCAGCTCCGGCGCTGGTTGCCCATCTGCACGACGCGCCGGTATTTGCGCGCGGCGGCGACCATGAGCCGGCCTTCGCGCAGGTTGTGGCTGCCGGGTTTTTCGACATAGACATGCTTGCCGGCGGCGCAGGCCAGGAGGGTGGCGGGCGCGTGCCAGTGCTCGGGCGTGGCGATGGAAATGGCGTCCAGGTCGGGCCGGTCCAGAATGGTGCGGAAGTCTTTGACGCCCAGGGGCTTTTTCGCCTGCTTCCGGGCCACCGCGGCGACGCCTTTCTCGACGGCGCGGCTGTCCACGTCGCAGACGTAGCCCACCTCCACATGGGGCAGGGCGAGGAACCCGGCAATGTGCGCCATGCCGCGGCCATTGCAGCCCACGACGGCCACGACCACCTTTTCATTGGGGCTTCCGGCGCCGCGCAACAGGGCGGCGTGGCCCAGGGCGCCCAGGCCCGCGGCGAGGGTGGAGGTTTGCTGCAGAAAACGACGGCGCGTAATGGAATCAGTCATGCGATCATACAACGCGTTTGGGGCGGCGCTGGCAAGCAAACTTCGCCCCGCCGGCGCGCCGGGGCGGCGGGCGCGGCTTAAATGCCGAGGTTGGCGAGCGTGCTGCTGAGCGCGTTGACGATCTGCACGAGGCGGGGATGCGAGCGCTCGAACTCCCGGACGGAGGAGCCGAGGCCGTCGAGCGAGAGCCGGAGCAGCTCCGGGTTCTGCGCCGCGCGCGTGGCTTCATGGGCGGAGACTTCGGCGAACCCGGCGATGCTTTGGGCCTGCTCCCCGTGCGTCCGGGACAGTTCGGTGATTTCCGACTTGAGCGTTCCCAGCAACTGGAGCAGCTCCTGCCGGGGCCCGGCGTCAATGGTTCCGGCGCTTTGAATCCGTTTTTCGATCTGGCTGAGGGTGTCCTCGATCATGGCGGTGCTTTCGGTTTCCCTCCCAACCTAGCGCCCGGCGTCCGGATGGCAAGCCACATTCGCGCGCGGCGGGGGCGAAAGGCGCGCCCGTTCGCCGCCCCGGCGGGAGGGCGCGCGTCAGCCGGCCGGGCGGCCCTTGCCCGGGAGGAGCGGCTGGACCAGGTCCCAGATGGCGGCCTGGATGTCCGCGACCTTCCCGGTGGCATCCAGCAGGCGCACCCGCCCGGGTTCGGCCGCGGCGAGGGCCTGGTAGCCCTGGGCCACCCGGTCGAAGAACGCCCGGTCGGCCTCCTCGAACCGGTCCCGCTTGAGGGACAACGGCAGCGTGGGCTGGCGGACGCGGCGGCGCGCCTCGCTGACTTCCTGCGGCACCACAAAGACCAGGGTCAGGTCCGGGCGGGTGCCGCCCACGGCCACTTCAATCAGGCTTTGGACCATTCGCAAGTCCAGTTGCCGGCCGTAGCCCTGGTAGGCGATGGTGGAATCGTAATAGCGATCGCACAGGACGATCTGTCCGGCGGCCAGGGCGGGGCGGATGACCTCGCGGACCAGTTGGGCGCGGCTGGCGTTCATGAGGAGCAGCTCGGCTTCGGGGGTCATGGCGTGGTTGGCCGGGCTGTGTTTGAGCGTGTGGCGGATTTCTTCGCCGATCGCCGTGCCGCCGGGCTCGCGCAGGGTGCGGACGGGGTGGCCCTGGGCGCGCAGCCGCTCCGCCAGCAGGGAAATCTGCGTCGTCTTCCCGCTGCCCTCGGTCCCCTCGAAGGTGATGAGGCGGCCCGGCATGTTACAGGCGTTTGGCCCGCGCGCCCCGGGGGGTGTCCTCGATTGTCCAGCCCCGGGCCTTGAGCTCCTCGCGCAGGGCATCGGCGCGTTTGAAATCCTTCGCCTGCCGCGCGGCCTGCCGGGCTTCGACCAGTTGGGTGATTTCCGCCGGCACGTCCACTTCCGGCGGCGCGCCGACGCCCAGCACGGAATCCACCCGGTTCCAGGCGGCCAGCGCCGCCGCCGCCGCCGGGGCGTCCAGCGCGTTCTCCGCCAGCTTGCGGTTGGTGTCGCGGACCCATTCAAAGACGGCTCCCCAGGCGCCCGAGATGTTCAGGTCGTCGTCCAGGGCTTGCGTGAACGCCTCCACCAGCGGCGCTTCGCCCGCCGCCGGGGCGGCGCCGGCCGCGGCGCGCAATTTCAGCAGGCATTCATCAATGCGCGCCAGGGCCGCCCGGGCGGCCTGCAATCCTTCGAGGGTGAAATTGAACGTCTCGCGATAGTGGGCCGTGAGCAGCAGGTGCCGGATTTCCCGCCCGGTGAACCCCCGGGCCAGCAGGTCGCGCAGGGTGAAAAAGTTGCCGAGCGACTTGCTCATCTTCCGGCCTTCGACCAGCAGGTGCGCCCCGTGCAGCCAGTATTTGACAAAGGGCCGCCCGGGCGGCTGGAGCGCCGCGCCCTCGCTCTGGGCGATTTCATCCTCGTGATGCGGAAACATCAGGTCTTCGCCGCCGAGGTGCAGGTCGAAGCTCGGCCCGAGCAGCTTCATGCTCATGGCGCTGCACTCGATGTGCCAGCCGGGGCGGCCCTCGCCCCACGGGCTGGGCCAGAACACCTGGCCGTCCTCCGGCGTCCGCGCTTTCCAGAGCGCGAAGTCGGCCACCGCCTCCTTCTCGTATTCATCGCTGCGCACCCGCTCGCCCACGCGCATGGCCTCGAAGTTGAGCTTCACCAACCGGCCATAGCGGGCGCCGCCGCCGCGATACTTCTCGATGCTGAAATACACCGAGCCCTCGGGGGTGGCATAGGCCAGGCCGCGCGCCTGCAGCCGCTCGATCAGGGCTATGATGTCCGCGATGTGCTCCGTCGCGCGCGGCGTCTGGTGCGGCCGCCGGCAATTCAGCGCCTCGAGGTCGTCGAAAAAGGCTTTCTCATACCGGGCGGTGAACTCCCGGAGGGGCTGCCCGGTTTCGCGCACGCGCTGGATGATCTTGTCGTCCACATCCGTGATATTCATCACCTGCCGGACCGCATAGCCCTTGAAATCCAGGTAGCGCCGCACCAAATCGCCGAAGACAAACGTCCGCCAGTTGCCGATGTGGGCGAAATCATAAACCGTCGGCCCGCACGCGTAGAGGCCGACCGTCCGGCCGGCCGGATCCAGGGGCACGAACTCCTGCACCGAGCGGGACAGGGTGTTAAACAGCTTTAAACCCATAGCGAATGCGGGGAAGCTTAGGGGCCGGGCGGGGAAAGGAAAGGCAAAACTCCCGGGGCCTCATCCCGCGGGCCGCTCCGCCGCGGCGCGCCCGCTGTGCGGCGGCCCGGACGCCGGCCCGGGCCGCCCGAACCCGGCGCGCGCCTCCCCGGGCCGGGGGCGTCAGTTCTGGCTGGGCCGGGGGCGCTGCAAGCCGACCGAGTGGGCAATCTCCTCAAACTCCTCGCGGCTGACCTCCTCCAGCCGCTTGCGCCGGGCCGCGAGTTTCTCGTTGATCTTGATCGCCTTCTCCGTCATGGCCTCGTGGGTCTCTTCCGAACCGCCGGCCAGGATGAAGTTGGGGCCGGTGGTGAGCCGCTTGTGGCCGTCGGAATCGAGGCCCAGGCCGAGCATGACGGCCTGGCCGCGCGGCTTCTTTTTCTTCGCATTCGCCATGCGCGGACGATACGGGAGGCGCGGCGGCGCGTCAACGCGCTTCCCGCGCTGTCAGGCCCCGGGCGCCGTCAGCGCCTGGCCGTTATCCCGCGGGCCGAGCTCGAGCAGGAAGGGCACCGCGCGGCGCGCCCACGCCGCCGGGGACGGGTAGCCGGCGGCCGCGCCGCCAAAGCAGCTTTGCAGCATCTCGGTGTTGATGATGCCCGGGTTCAGGGCGACCGCCGCCAGCCCGCGCGGCAGTTCCTGCGCCAGCGCCCGCGTCAGCCCTTCCACCGCCCACTTGCTGGCGCAATAGGGCGCCACCTCCGCATCCGCGGAACGGCCCCACCCGGAACTGAAGTTCACGATCACCCCGCGCCGGCGCTGAATCATCGCGGGCGCAAAGTGGCGGATTACATGGACGGTGCCGTTGAGGTTCACCTCCATCACCCGCGCGAACTCCGGCGCCGGCACGTCCCACAGGCGGGCGTTCCGGTTGATGACCCCGGCGTTGTTGAGCACAAGATCGGGCGGCCCATGCGCGCCCAGCAGGCGGTCGGCCCAGGCCCGCACCTGCTCGTCCGCGGCGATGTCCACCGCCGCAAAGTCATGGGGGGGGCCGGCCTGGCGGCGGAGCCGCTCGAGGTCCCCGGGCGACCGGCCACAGCCCAAAACCGTGTGCCCCAGCCGGATGAATTCATCCGTCATGGCCCGGCCCAGGCCCCGCGTTGCTCCCGTAATCAATACGATTCTCCGGCTCATTGCTTCGTCCAAAAGATTGCCCGCCGCTCCGCCCGCGGCTCGCGCCGCGGGGCGATTCGTTTCCCGTTCACCCGCCAAGCGTAGGCCGCCCCAAACGGATTGCCCAGTACGAATCGCGGAAGACGCGGCCCAAAAAAGGGGAAAGCATCCGGGTTTATTGCCGGGATGCGGACCAGTTAGCCCGTTTTGAACGCAGCGCGGCGCGGGCCACGAGGCGGACCAAAACCTGCCAACCGGCACCGGCAATTTGCCGTGTGTTTAGGCTTGACGAGGGGCCTTGGTTTGGCTAAAAATACTACATCGCGGGATAATAAGTTTGAGGTGGCCATCATGAAGGCGCTGAAAACATTCAGCCCGCCAGCCGGTGCGGCGATCGCACTGGCGGGGAGGGCCGCTTCGTCCCGCGCACAAGAAAGGAGATTCTATGAATAAGAACCTGAGCAGCAAATCCCCGGGAATCAGCCTTGGGCTGTGCGCGCTGGCGCTGGCGGCCGGGTTGACCGCGCAGGGAGCGGCGCCGGTCATCACGAACCTCACGGTGGTGGGGGGCGTGGTGCAGTTTGGCGTGCAGAGTGAATTGGGGCTCACCAACCGGATCCAATGCTGCACGAATCTGGGCCAGCCGGAGTGGGAAGTGTTGACGAATTTGGTGGTCAGCGAGAGCCCGTATTGGTTCATGGACGCCGCGGCGGCGGCGGTCGCGCAGCGGTTTTACCGCGTGGAGGCGCTGGGGAGCAGCGTCTCGCCGCCCCCGGGCATGGTGCTGATTCCCGCCGGCAGTTTCACGATGGGCGACTGTATGGACCCGGGCGAGGGGTGGGAGAACGAGTTGCCGCTGCACACGGTATATGTGAGCGCGTTTTACATGGATCGGTATGAGGTGACCAAGGCGTTGTGGGACGAGGTGAAGGGGTGGAATGGCGGCAACGGTTACGTGTATGAGAATGCCGGTTCCGGAAAGGCGGCCAATCACCCGGTGCAGATGGTCAACTGGCGGGACTGTGTGAAGTGGTGTAATGCGCGGAGTCAGAAGGAGGGGTTGGTGCCGTGTTACTACAACGAGGCGGGATTGACGACGATCTATAAGGCCGGGACGAACGCGCCCTACGCGAAATGGGCTGCAAATGGGTATCGTTTGCCGACGGAGGCGGAGTGGGAGAAGGCGGCGCGGGGCGGGGTCAGCGGGCATCGGTTTCCGTGGGCTGACACGGACAACATCTCCCACAGCCGGGCGAACTATTGGGCGGTTGTCAACTATCCTTACGACTTGAGTTACCCGGCAGGTGATCATCCGACCTTCGCTACTGGCGGCCATCCCTATACGAGTCCGGTGGGGTATTTTGAGGCGAACGGCTATGGGTTATATGACATGGCGGGGAATGTGGGTGAGTGGTGTTGGGATTGGTATTCGGATGAGTATTATAGCTCCTCGCCTGGGACTGACCCTCGCGGCCCCGCCTCGGGCTGGGACCGTGTGGGTCGTGTGGGTCGCGGCGGCGGTTGGTGCTGCGACGCGTACGTTTGCCGGACGGCCCACCGCGGCTACGGCAACCCGCCGGACGGCCGGAGCAACCTCATGGGGTTCCGCGCTGTCCGTGCCGCGGGTCAGTGAGCTCAGGCGGCCGGGCGGTTCGGCCCGGAGCCGGCGGCAAATCGGGTTGACAAATTGCGCCCGTAGCTGGACATTTGTTCAGTATGAATGAGCTTACTGAACGGCAGCAGCAGATTCTGGGGTTTATCCAGGAGAACCAGGATTCCGCCGGGCTTACGCCCACCCTGCGGGAGATTGCCGCGCATTTCCGGTTCAACAGCCCGAATGCCGCGCTGGCGCATGTGCAGGCGCTGATGGCCAAGGGATTTCTGCGGAATCGGCCCGGGCGCGCCCGGTCGCTCCAGGTGGTGGCGCCGAACGCGCCGAAGAACCGGCCCCGGCCGCGGGTGGTGTCGGTGCCGATTTACGGCTCCATCCCCGCCGGCCGGCCCGAGGACGCGGCGCAAGAGGAGGAAGGCTGCGTGCTGATTGACGTGACGACGCTCGGCATCCAGCCGACGGCCCGGACGTTTGGCCTGAAAGTGCGGGGGGACTCGATGATCGGCAAGAGCATCGTGGACGGCGACATTGCCATTATCGAGCACGGGGCGCCGCCGCGGCCGGGCGATGTCGTCGCCGCGCTGATTGACGGGCAGGTGACGCTCAAGACGTTCCTGCGGCAGCGGGGCAAGCCGTATTTGCGCGCGGAGAATCCCCGCTACCCGAATCTCATCCCCCAGGAGGAGCTGCTGATCCAGGGCGTCATGGTCGCGCTGATTCGCCAGCGCCAATGAACGGAGCCGACCATGGCCCGGCCGCGCGCGATTGTGCATTTGGACGCCGACGCGTTCTTCGCCTCGGTGGAGCAGGCGGCGGATCCGCGGCTGCGCGGCAAGCCGATCGCGGTGGGCGGCGAGCGGCGCGGCATTATTGCCTCGGCCTCGTATGAGGCGCGCCGGCTGGGCATCTACACGCCGATGCCCACCCTCCTGGCGCGCCGGTTGTGCCCGCGGCTGATTTTGCTGCCGGGGGATTTCGACAAGTATGAGCTCTTCTCCCGGCTGATGTTTTCCTACGCGTATGACTTCACGCCGGATGTGGAAATCGGCTCGATTGACGAGGGATATTTCGACGTGACGGGCGCGCGCCAGCCGGCCCTGAGCATCGCCGAAGCGATCCGCCGGGCCATCCGGCAGGCGCTCAAGCTCTCCGTCAGCGAGGGCATCGGCGCCAACAAGCTCGTCAGCCAGATCGCTTCCAAGATCAACAAGCCCGCCGCCTTTCTCGAGGTGCCCGCCGGGGAGGAGGCCGCGTTCCTGGCGCCGCTCTCCAACCAGTGGCTGCCGGGGGTCGGTCCGCAGACGGCAAACCGGCTCAACGCCGCCGGGCTGGTTCGCATTGGCCAGATAGCGCAGACCCCGCCCCGCCTGCTGGAGATGGTGGTGGGCCGCCTGGCCCCGCAGTTGCGCGAGTTTGCGCGGGGGGTGGACGACCGGCCCGTTGTGCCGGCGCGCGCGCCGGCCAAGTCCTACAGCGAGCAGGAAACCTTCGCCGCCGACACCGCGGACGAAGAATACCTGGAGGCCACCCTGCGGCGCATGGGCGACCGGCTCATGGCCAGGGTGCGCGCGGACGGCAAGAGCATCCGCACGCTCACCGTCAAAGTCCGCTATAACGACATGAGCGAGGAGCAGGCGGGCGCGAGCCTGCGGGAGCCCACGGATTTGGAGACGGAAATCTACGGCGAGATCGGCCGGCTCCTGCGCCAGGCATGGAAACGGCGGGTGCGCCTGCGGCTGGTCGCGCTCAAGCTCTCGAACCTCTACGACGGACGTTTCCGGGCGCAGCTTGCCCTGGACGCGTCCGTCCGGCAGCACGAGGCGCGGCAGCGCCTGGCCGACGCCGTGGACGCGCTGCGCGGGAAATACGGGCCCGGCGCGGTGCTGCGGGGGCATGATTTCATTCTCCGCGGCAAAAGCGGGGCGCCCGACCGGCCCCCGGTTCCCGGGCGGCAACTTTAGGCTTTGCGCGCGGCGGGGGCGGATTTAGGCTGGCGGCGGATGAAACATTCGGGCAAAGCGAGGAAGGCCGGCCTCAAGCTGATTGCGCTTTCGCTGCCGGTGCTGGCGGCGATCGGGGCGCTGGGCTTCCTGGTCCCGGGCGCGGGGCGGCTGATTATCCCGGCGGTGGCGGGGGTATGGCTGGTGTTTGCGCTCTTCACCCTCTTCTTTTTCCGCGACCCGACGCCGCGGGCGCCGGCGGGCGCGGGGTTGGTGCTGGCGGCGGCGCACGGAACGGTGGATGCCCTCGAGGCGGGAAACGAGCCGGAGTTCATGGGCGGCCAATGCCAGCGGATTTCCATCTTCCTCTCGGTGCTGGATGTGCATGTGCAGAATGCGCCGATCGCGGGAAAGGTGGCCTGGCTAAAATACACGAAAGGCCGGTTTCTCAACGCCATGCGGGCCGACTCGGCCCGGCACAACGAAAATGTGCTGCTGGGGTTCACGGCGGACGAACCGCCCGGGCGGCGGGTGGCGGTGCGGGTGATTGCCGGGGTGATCGCGCGCCGGATCGTGCCTTTTGCGCGGTTGGGCGACACGGTGGCCCCGGGCGAACGCATCAGCCTGGTCCAGTTCGGCTCCCGGGCCGATGTCTATTTGCCGGCCGACGCAAAAATCCGGGTGAAGCTGGGCGACCATGTGGTCGGGGGCGAGACGGTGCTGGCCGTCTGGGAATAAGCACGCATGAGCGCCCCCACCCAGAAACCGGCCGCGCCCGCCCCGCCGCGCGCGGACGCGGACGAGCCGAAGCTCAAAATCTACTTTCTGCCGAACCTCCTGACAGCGGGCAATCTGTTTTGCGGCTTTGTCGCGCTGACGAAGATCGTGGAGGCCAATATTTCCGGGGGCGACTTTCAGCCGGTGAAGGTGGCGCTGGGGTTTATTCTGCTGGCGTGCATCTTCGACCTGTTCGACGGCCGCGTGGCGCGGATGGGCGGGGTGGAAAGCCCGTTCGGGCGGGAATTCGACTCGCTGGCCGACCTGATCTCGTTTGGGGCCGCGCCGGCCTTCCTGGTGCACCGGGTCGTGCTTAAGGACGTCTTCCACGGGCATCCGGAGTGGGGCTGGTTCATCGCCTCCATTTACCTGCTCTGCGGCGCCTTCCGGCTGGCCCGGTTCAACTGCCTGGCGGCCATGAAAACGGCGGCGTCCCGCGAGTTTCTCGGCTTCCCCATCCCGTCGGCGGCGGGGTTGGTGGCCTCGCTGACGCTGTTCATGATCTGGTGGGATGAAAAGGAATTCGCCACGGGCTGGTGGCGCTATTGCCTGCCCGTGCTGCTGCTGTTCCTGTCCTGGATGATGGTCAGCAACGTGAAATACCCGAGCTTCAAGACGCTGGACCTGCGGGCCACGCGGACGTTCACCAAGACGCTCGTGGCCATCCTGTTCCTGGGCAGCATCATGATCTTCCGCGAGAAGCTCCTGGTCTTTGTCCTGCCGGTGTTTTTCACCGCGTACCTGGTCTATGGGTTTATCCGGCCGCACATTTCGCGCCGGATGCGGCGCGAAATTGAAGACGAGGAGGAGGACGAGGAGGCACTCCCGGGGTCGGCGGCGCCGGGCTAACCCCGCATGCACTCGCTGCCGCCGATTTTAGTCGCCGGGCTGACCGGGATCATCAGCGGGCTGCTGCTCTCGATCCCCATCGGGCCGATCAACCTGACGATCCTGAACGAAGGGGCGCGGCGCGGGTTCAAATGGGCGGCCCTGATCGGGCTGGGGGCGACGACCATGGAGGTGATCTACTGTTTTATCGCGTTCACCGGGTTTGCGACCTTCTTCACGCGCGGCTATGTCAAGGCGGCCATGGAGCTGTTCAGCTTCGTCTTCCTGCTGTTTCTGGGGTTCAAGTTCCTGCTCTCCAAATCGGTGCATGAGCCGCCGATGCGGCTGCGCGGCGCGGCGGAGCGCCTCGAAGCGCGGCTGGAGGAGCGGCTGCATCCCCACTCGGCCTTCATGACGGGCGCGGTGCGGGTGCTGGGCAACGTCGGGGTGCTGGTCTTCTGGATCATCCTGGCGGCCAACTTCATCTCGCGCGAGTGGGTCACGCCCGACTGGCCGGGCAAGCTGGCCTGCGTGGCCGGGGTGGCCGTGGCCACCAGCGCGTGGTTTGCGGGCCTCAGCTGGGCGGCCTCGCTCGGGCACGGCAAACTGAGCGAGCGGACGCTGCTGCGCATGGAGCATTGGTCGGGCGCGGGCCTGCTGATCCTGGCGCTGATTCACGGCGGCAGCATCATTTGGCAGATGCACCGCCCGCACTGAGCCCGCTCAGATTTTGACCTTGAACCGCTCGCCTTTCGCCAGCGAGCGGGCAAAGGCGGCCAGCAGCCGCGGAATCAGCTCCAGGTCCCGGAGGCTGACCACTTCCACCGGCGAGTGCATGTAGCGATTGGGCAGGCTGACCAGCGCGCTGGCAATGCCCCCGCGCGTCCAGAAAATCACGTCGGTGTCGGTGCCGCTGGAGGCGGACATGGCCTCGTGCTGGAGCGGGATCCGCTGGGCGCGGGCGACCGCCTCGAGCCGCGCCACCACCGCCGGGTGATTGCAGCCGCCGTGGGTGAGCGCCGGCCCCCGGCCGACCCGGATGTCGCCGTGCTGCGGGAGGCTGATGGCGGGGTAATCGGTGGCGTGGGTGACATCCACCACCAGCGCCAGATCGGGCTGGAGCGAGTAGGCGATCTGGCGCGCGCCCAGCAGGCCGACTTCCTCCTGCACGTTGGACACCGCGCACACCTCGGCCCGGAGCCGCCCCGGCGATTCCCGCAGCAGCCGCAGCGTTTCCGCCACGGCGAAAGTGCCCACCCGGTTGTCGAACGCCCGCGCCACGGCCAGGTCATTGCGCAGCAGCTCGAACTCATCGTCCAGGGTGATCGGGTCGCCAATGCGCACCAGCTTCGCCGCCTCCTTCCGGCTGGCCACGCCGATGTCAATGAACAAATCGTGCATCCGCGGCGGTTTCGGGTCTTTCTCCTCCTTCATCAGGTGCGGCGCCAGGTTGCCGACGACGCCCTTGACCGGGCCGCCCCGGCTGTGAATGATCACGCGCTGGGCCTTGGTGATGGCCGCGTCCACCCCGCCCAGCTTGCGCACGTAAATAAACCCCTGGTCGTTGATGTAGCTCACGGCCATGGCAATTTCATCGGCATGGGCGGCGAGCATCAGGCGCGGCGATCCCCCCCGGTTCAACACGGCGACGCAGTTGCCGTACGCGTCCGAAAAAGTCTCCTCGGCAAACGGCGCCACGTAATCCAGCCAGACCCGCTGGCCGCGGGTTTCATAACCAGTTGGGCTGGGCGTGTTGACCAGCGTCTTCAGGAAAGCAAGTGATGATTCGCGCATCGGGTCATTTAACCGCCCGCCGGATGGAATGGAAAGGCAAAAGCCCGCCGCTCCCGGCGGTTCCCAAAATCCGCCCGCCCGCCCGCCGCGCCGACTTCGGCAACCGCGTCCGCCGACCCGCCGTCCCGCGCCCGCCCGGCGGGCTAGAAACCGCCCGCGTCCCGCACCAGGTTGAAGTACCGGGTGTAGAACAGAAGCACGCGGGCGGCAATCAGCAGCATAATCCCGATATAAATCGCGCGCGGCACCCAGCGCGTCACCGCGCGCAATTTGCGCGCGCCCGCCTCCTGGTAGTAGTCCCGCAGCCGCCGCAGGGAGTCGTCGAGCCGCCCGCTGATTTCGCCCGTGGCGTACTGCGTGGCGAAAAGCTCCGGAAAGCGGCCGGACGCGCGCACCGCCTCGGCGGGCGTCTGGCCGCCTTTGACCTGCGGCTGCCAGGCCCGCACCGCCCGGCGCAGCGCCGGCGAGCCGCTGGCCGCCGCCGCCAGTTCCCACGCCTCGATGATTGTCACCCCGGCGCTGAGCAGGGCCTCGAGCGCCGCCGCCAGCCGCGCCAGCGCCAGGCAGCGCCGCCCCGGCCCCAGCACGGGAAGCGGATGCAGCAGCGCCTCCCAAACCGCCCGCCACCATTCGCCATGCTGGCTTTGGGCCGCGAAGATCCCCAGCCCCACCCCCGCGTAAAGCGGGGCCAGCATCCCCAGCGTCTGGCCCAGGTAGGCAACCCAGTCGCCGGAGAGCAGCAACGTGGCCAGCGGGAAAATAAAAACCGCGAAGTGCAGCAGAAACGCCGGGTAAACCAGGTTGCTGATCATTTGACGCGCCAGTTGGGCGCGGTCGGTATAATAATCCGCCAGCAACCGGAAGCAGGCCTCCAGCCGCCCGCTG
This sequence comes from Verrucomicrobiota bacterium, assembly GCA_012517205.1. GTDB lineage: Bacteria > Verrucomicrobiota > Verrucomicrobiia > Limisphaerales > UBA8199 > UBA8199. The sequence goes on along the minus strand of JAAYVL010000092.1, from coordinate 914 downwards.
TGTTCGCCGGCCCGCAGCAGGGCCAGGTCAAACTCCGGCAGCCACGGGCCGCCCTGCCACAACGCCTCGCTGAACGTGCGGCCCGCGGCGAGCTGCACCAGCACCCGCCCGAGGGGCGCGCGGTAGGAATTCGCCGGGGGATTGCGCCGGACCTGCTCCAGCGCCTGCACCAGCCCCAGCCCGGCGCCGGTCAGTTGGCCGAGCTGGTAATAGAAATCCGCGCGCCGCGCTAACTGCCCGGGCGTGAAGATAAACGCCTTCATGGCGGCGGTCCCGGCGCGGCCGGCCCCTTCCGGAGCCGCGCGCTTCCGGCGGCGGCTTCCGAAGCCGCTCAGGCCGCGACGCGCTCCAGGCTGTTCTGGAGCTCGCGCTTGCTGCGCAGGCCCACCATCTGCTCCGCGACCTGGCCCTTCTGGAACAGCAGCAGCGTGGGGATGGCGCGGACGCCATACTCGGCCGCCAGTTCCTGCTCGTGATCAATGTTCACCTTGGCAATCTTCACGCGGCCGCTGTATTCCGCGGCCAATTCATCCAGGATCGGCCCGATCGCCTTGCACGGGCCGCACCATTCCGCCCAGAAATCCACCAGCACGGGCCCCGCGGCGTTCAGCACTTCCGCGGCGAAGGTTGCCTTGGTCACATTCACGATATTGGGAGCTGCCATAGTCAAATACAAATAAAACAGGGTTGCGGTTGATTACACGGCCAAAACCAGAAAAGCCCGCCGGCCTACGTCTTCCAGATCCACTCGAACATGTTGTTCAACGTGGTCAGGAGCGCCAGCACGCCAATGACCGCGGCCGCAATCGCCAGCACCGTGTCCAGGGTGCCCAGGGCGGGCCGGGCGGCCACGGGCGCGGCCGCCATGCGCGGGGCGGCGGGAGTGGCGCGGCCCGCTCCCGCGGCGGGGGCGG
>JAAYVL010000065.1 GCA_012517205.1 Verrucomicrobiota bacterium | reverse complement strand
GGCGCGGCCCTGGGCGCGGGCGTGGACAGGGCGGCAAAGCCCCGCGCCACCAACTCGGCGGCCCTGGCGTCGCGCACCGTCCGCGTGGCGCTGTCCAGCACCACCACAATGACCCGCCGGCCCTGCCGCGCCGCGGTCACCGCGATGGAATACCCCGAAGCCGCAATATATCCCGTTTTCAACCCGTCGCAGCCCTCCACCTGCTTCAACAGATGGTTATGGGTGCGCATAATCACCGTCTTGCCGGGCACGTTCGGGCGAAAAGGCCGCTCGCGCGCCGAGGTATAACGCAGCGTATCGCGGCACCGGAGCACCTGGCGGCACAGGATGGACAGGTCGCGCGCCGTGGTGATGTCATGCTTTTGCCCCCCCGTCGGCGGCAGGCCATGCACGGAGCTGAACACCGTGTTGTTCATGCCCAGCTCCCGGGCCCGCCGATTCATCAGCGCGACGAAGGCATCCGTGCTGCCGGCAACCTTCTCGGCCAGCGCCACCGCCGCATCATTGGCCGATTGGATCATGAGCGCGTAGAGCAATTCGTCCACCGTAAACGACTCCTTCTCCGCCAGCCACACCTGCGAGCCGCCCGTCTGCGCCGCCTTTGCACTCACGCGCACCGTATCGGTCAGGGAAAGCTGTTTCTGCTCGATCTTTTCCAGAATGATCAGCAGGTCCATCAGCTTGAGGACGCTGGCCGGGTAGCCTTTCGCGTCCGCCTGGTCCTCATACAACACCTTGCCCGTGGCGGCATCCACGACAATGGCCCCCAGCCAGGGATCCCGGCAAATGGGTTTGGGACGCGCGGATTTGGCCGGCGCCGGGGCCGCGGCAGGGCGGCGGGCCTTTTGCGCGGCAGCCCCGGCCGCGGGCAGGCTGGCCGCCAGCAACAATGCCAATCCCGCCCCCAGCCACTTCAATGATTTCGTCGTTGTCTTCACAATAAAAGTGCTCGCTAGCTTCCGCATAGCAGGAGCGCCGGTCAAGCCCCCAAGCTCCCGATTTGCAGATTTACCCCCTCCAGCACCGTAAGCTGCTGATTTTACAGGCGAAAGTCGTTTGGGGTTCAAATGCGATGCCGTTGAGTTTGCTAATCAGGGGGATTGCTGAAACTACCGTTTGGGCTGTAAGAGCCACCCCGGCCCCGATGGAACGATATACCACCGTCCAGCAGCCCAACTGCATCGTTTCGGCTTGGGATTCCGCAAAAACAGAAAGCATCCGGACACCCCCCCTCCCTTGAAAACCCCCTCCCAGCCAGCCTTAGATTCACAACTAACTGTTTTTCAGCAAATTACTACTCGTCCTCCTATTCCAGCTCATCGTTTTGGCCTTTCCAGGCATCCCCATCCACTATCCAGATACCTTGAAAATACCCTGCCCCCGCGCCGTGTACAAGGGGTGTACAAGGGATGCCCACCGGGAGTCCATGGGATTTTAGCTGGTACACCCGATGGGCATCCCTTGTACACCCCTTGTACACGGCCTGAAGGCAGGGTAAGATCAGGGCTGGTTTATGGTGCGCCGAAGGCGTCTGGATTCAGATTTTGCCTCCCTTTTACTCAGCTTCGCGTGCGTAAGCTATTGATTTTACAAGCGAAAGTCGTTTGTGGTTCGGTAGCGATGCCGCTGATTTCGCTCAATAAGGGTTTTGCCGGTGCTATGGCTTGGGCGGGCAGGGTTGCCTGGGCTCCGAGGGAACGAGGGTGGATGATTGGTTTTTCCAACTGAATCGTTTCCGTATGGGGGATGAGTTCAAGGTATTGCCCTTGGCGGAATAGCAAGCTATGGCGCACCTGTTTCAATGCGGGCATTATTCCAACCCGAAAGTTGGCGGGCGACGCTCTTCTGTGAGGGGCGCGCCCCGGCCGGGTCCGGCAGCTTTTTGCGTCGTCAGCTGGGCGCAAGTGCGATAGTGTCGCGGTATGTTAACCGTTAAGCCGTGGCCGGTGGAGGCAATTGTCCGCCTGGTGCTGAGCGTGATTCTTTGCGCGTACGCCGGTTCGGTGCTGATTAGCGTGCAGGCTTACGCGGCCGCCGGGGCCCGGGGCAACGCGAAGCTGTTTTTCCCGCTGGCGGCGGGGGCGCTGGTTTGCCTGGCGGCGGCCCTGGGGCTCATCGCCCGGGCCTGGCCGCCGGAGGGGATTTCGCGGCGGCTGGCGGGCCTGGTGGTTTGCGCTTACAGCGGGTTGCTGCTGGGGGCGTGGGCGCAGCAGCTTTCGGGCGCGGGCGCGGGCGATGCTTCGCTGAGCCGGATGCTGATGGCGGCGTTGAGCTTTCACGGCGCCGGTTTGATTTTGATCGGACGTTTTCTGCGGGAGCAGCAGACCCACTGGACGGCGGCGTTCGGGCTGGCGCATCGCTGGCGTCGGGCCGCGCTGATGGGGGCGCTGGGGGCGCTGCTTTTTCTGCCGATGGGGTGGGGATTGCAGAAGGTCTCGGCGCTGGTCCTCACGCATCTGCCGCACCTGGGCTTGACGCCCAAAGAACAACTGCCGGTCACTGCCTTGCGGGAGGCGCTGACGTGGGGCGGGCGGCTTTCGCTGGGGGCGGCGGCGGTTTTGCTGGCCCCGGTGGCGGAGGAAACGATGTTTCGCGGCATTCTGTATCCGGTGATCAAGCAGGCGGGGTATCCGCGGCTGGCGTGGTGGGGCACGGCGCTGCTGTTTGCGCTGGTGCATTTGAACCTGGTCACCTTTGTGCCGCTGCTGGTGCTGGCGCTGCTGCTGACGGAGCTGTATGAGCGGACCGGCAACCTGCTGGCGCCCATCACCGCCCACCTGCTGTTTAACGCGCTGAACTTTGCGGCCCTGCTGGTGCTGCAGCATTATGGAGGCGCATGAATGAGTTTGATCTGATCCGCCGCCTCACGCGCGCCCTGCCGACCAATCCCGGGGTGGTGGTGGGCGCGGGCGACGATTGCGCGGTGCTGGAGCCCGGCGGGCCGGATCGGCTGCTGTTGTTCAAAACGGATGCGGTGGTGGAGGGGGTGCATTTCCTGGCCGACGCTCCCCCGGAGAAAATCGGGCACAAGGCGCTGGCCCGGTGCCTGAGCGACATTGCGGCGATGGCCGGAACGCCCTCCGCCGCCCTGGTGACGGTCGGCCTGCCGCGCGGGTTTCAGGCGGACTGGGTGGAGGCGGTTTACACGGGGCTGAACGCCCTGGCGCGGCGGTGCGAGGTGGCCATCGTCGGAGGGGAAACCACAACCAGCCCCGGCGGCGTGTTCATTTCGGTGGCGCTGCTCGGGTGGGTGCCGCGCGGGCAGGGCGTGTTGCGCTCGGGCGCGGAAGCGGGCGATGCCATCTTCGTCACCGGCGAACTGGGCGGCTCGCTGGCCGGGAAGCACCTGGACTTCGAGCCGCGCCTGGCGGAGGCCCGGTGGCTGGCGCGCCATTTCCCCCCCCACGCGATGCTGGATATCAGCGACGGGCTGGCCAGTGATTTGCGGCATCTTCTCAGCGCGAGCCGGACGGGCGCGGAGCTGCTGGGCGCTGCGATTCCCATCAGCCGCGCGGCGCGGCTGGCGGCCCGGGCCGGCTCCGGAGCCAAACCGGCGCTGCTGGCGGCGCTCACGGATGGCGAGGATTTCGAGCTGCTGTTCACCGTTGCCAGCCGCGACGCGGTGCCGCTCCTCGACGCGTGGCGGAAGCAGTTCCCCGGCCTGCCGCTCACCTGCATCGGCAAGATTACAGCCGGGGAAGGCATCGCCCTGCGGGATAAACATGGCACGCGGACCCTGACGGATCATGGCTACGCTCATTTCGCATAGCCCCGCGGAGACCCTTGCGCTCGGCGAACAATGGGGCCGCGCCGTTCCCAGCGGATGGGTCATCGGCCTGTCCGGCGACCTGGGCGCGGGCAAAACGCAATTCGTCAAGGGGCTGGCCCGCGGGCTGGGGATTGCGGCGCGGGTGCACTCGCCCACGTTTGCGCTGGTCAACATCTATTCCGGCGGGCGGCTGACGTTGTTCCACGTGGACTTATACCGGCTCGAGACCCCGGCGCAGATCCTCGCCGCCGGGCTTGAGGATTATCTCACCCCGGCGGGCGTCACGGTGATTGAATGGGCCGAGCGCTGGTTTGGCGAGGCGCAAGACCAGCCGGCGGCGCCTTTCCTCCCGGCGGATCGGTTCCGCTGGATCCAGATTCACACACTGGGCGAGACGGCGCGGCGCATTACGTATGAAGATATTGGCTCTTGAGTTTTCTTCCGCGCAGCGCAGCGTGGCGGTGTTGGCGGAGGGGGCGGGCGCCGGGGCGGCGGTTTTGGGCGAAGCCAGCGAGACGGGAACCCGCGCCACCAGGGCGTTTGGGCTGATCGAAGAGGCCTTGCGGCAGGCGCGCCTCGAACGCGAGCAGATCGAATGCCTGGCGGTTGGGCTCGGGCCCGGCTCCTACGTGGGCATTCGCCTGGCCATTTCCCTGGCGCAAGGCTGGCAACTGGCGCGCCCGGTGCAGTTGCTGGGCGCCAGCAGCGCCGAGGGCCTCGCCGTCCAGGCCCAGGCGGACGGCCTCCGCGGGCGCATCGGGGTGGTGATTGATGCCCAGCGCGGGGAGTTCTACCTGGCCGACTATGAACTGACGGCAACGGCGCGGCGGGAGGTGGGCCCCCTGCGGCTGGTTCCCGGGGCGGAAGTCCTGGCCCGGCAACAAGCTGGCGTGACCCTCCTCGGCCCGGAAGTGGCCCAGTGGTTTCCGGGCAGCCGCATGCTTTTCCCGCGCGCCGCGGCCATCGGGCAACTGGCTCAAGGGCGGCGCGACTTCATCGCGGGCGAGAAGCTGGAGCCGATTTACCTGCGGGAAGCCCGCTTCGTCAAAGCCCCGCCGCCGCGTGTGGGGATTCCCCGCCGGGAGGGGCCGCCGTAACCAAGCCCAGGCGGTTTTACTCCCCCCGGCAACCGGGGTTCCGGCCTGGTTGGGAGGGGCTTCGGGTGCCCGAAATTTTTTTGAATTTTCTGCTTGCGCATCCGGCGGCTTGGTGCTGAAATCGCGCTTGTGAATGCTGGTATTCACACCGAGCACTTATCGCAGTGTCGGCAGAAAAACCCCAAAACCAAGAGCTACGTACTCATGTAGAAAAAGAACACCTCCTCGTATGAACACCAAACAGTTCCTGACGTTAAGTTCCGTATCACTCGTCGGTGCTTCGGCCGCCCTAGCCACCGCCGACTACGGCCCAGCGGTGGATCGCATGATCACCGGCTGTTCCAAATGGTACACCTCCGGCTACGGCCACAAGTTTGCCGTCGTCCATAGCATGGAGGGATACTACTTAACCGGCACCTCCTACCTGCGGCGCTGCGATATTTCCGCCAGTTGCCATTACACGGTGAATGGCAAGACGGATTATGCCGGCGATGCCGCGCCGGGCGAAATATCCCAACTGGTAAGGGAGGCGTATTATGCCTGGCACGCGACGTGTTGGAATCAACACTCACTGGGAACTGAGCACGAAGGGTTTGTGGGCAACCCGGCCTGGTTCACGGATGCGATGTATCAGGCTTCGGCGCTGTTGCATCGGCATTTTGCCGACAAGTTTGGCTTTGCCAAGGACCGGAACCACATTGTGGGGCACGGGGAGAAATCGAATGCGGCCTGGTGCTCCTATGCTTCGGCGAACCTGGGCATCAACCCCTACTGCAACACCCACACCGATCCGGGTCCCTATTGGAACTGGACGTATTTCATGAGCCTGATTAACCCGCCGGCCCCGGTGGTCGTGGATAACAGCAATGCGGGCTTCACCGCGTCCTCGGCCTGGGCTACCGGCACGGCTGCGGGAGACAAATACGGCGCGGACTATCGCTGGCGCTCGACCCAGGCGGTCAGCGACCCGGCCTCCTGGTCGGCCAGCAATCTGCCCGCCGGCACCTACAAGATATATGCCTGGTGGAGTGCGGGCTCCAATCGCTCGACTGCGGCTCCTTACATTGTTTATCACAGTGGCGGGTCAACAACCGTTACAATGAATCAACAAGCCAACGGCGGCAAATGGAACCTGCTCGGCACCTTCAACCTCAACGCGGGCACCGGCAAGGTCTCCCTCTCCTGTTGGGCGCCGTCCGGCTACGTCGTGGTTGCGGATGCCATTAAGTGGGTTCGATAGCCACTGAGATTCCGGATCTTCCCGGTTGCGCGCTCAGGTGGCAGCCGTGTGGCAAGCTGCCTTAGTCCGCCCCGTTAAGTCCGGAAACGCACTGTCACGCCGACCCGTCCGAAACCTCGGGCGGGTCGGCGATTGTTTTGTGGGATGGATTCCATCGCGGCGTGCCCGCGGGAGCGCGCGAAACCCCGCGCCCGGGCCGCAAGCCGGGAAAGTCCGCGTCCCTTCCGGCGCGAAGCTCCAGCCGCGCCGGCCAATCAACGCACGAGGGCGTGGCCGTCAATGCTGCACTTCGGCCCGGCGCGCACCGTGCTCAAGGTGTATTGCCCCCCGGCGGGGCAAGTAGGCATCCCGGCGGGCAGGTAGGGCATGAGGTCCTCGGAAGTGACGGTGTCCGTCGCGGTTTTCTGATTCTCCAGCGCCCATTGCTGGATTGCGGTATCCAGTTGACGCAGGTTCCGCGCACACAGGTTCTTCGTGCTCGTGGTCGCCGGGGGGGCGCTGGGATTTTCCGCCTGGTAAAGCTGGGTGCGGAGCTGTTCGTTTTCGGCGGCCAGTTGGCGCAATTGCTGCGCGATGGCGCGCAACTGTTCATTCTCCTCGCCCGCCGCGTCCAGGTGCTGTTGAAACTCTCCTTTCGAGTCGCGCAGTTGCCGCACTTCGTTGCGGAGCCGAATCAACTCCTGGCTGTCGCGGCGGAGCCGGGGGAGTTCCTCGGCTTGCAGGCGCAACGATTCCAACTCGGCCTGCGCGGCGCGCAGCGCTTCGCTGGATTCGCTCGCCGCCTGTTGGGCCTGGCGCAAGCCGGCTAACTCCGCTTTCAGCGCGGTAGTTCGGGAATACTGCCAGGCCAGCCCGCCCCCCAGGGCTAGGACGAGCAGAACGAGAATCATCACAATGGTGCGGTTCATAAGCGAATAAGAGGTGGGTGGGGTTTGACGTTGCGCCCGGCGGCTCCGGCGACCAGCGTTTTATCCCGTTGATCCGTGTATGCGCTCACTGTCGGGGGCCAAATTTACGGGCCGGAAGCGGCAATCTCAAGCGCAAAACTGGCGCTCTGCCTCACTGCTTCATGGGTCTTTGGGCAAAGCCAGCCCAGCGATCGGGCAAGCCAGGTTGAAACGGCGGCGTTATCCCGGCAAATCCCGCCCGCCCCCGCCCGCCGGGACGATTGATTTGTGCTTGCTGGCAGTTTGGGAATGAGAGGATGCTCAGCGCATGAAACGAACACCGCTTTACGCCGCGCATCAGCGATTGGGCGGCAAGCTCATTGAATTTGGCGGCTGGGAAATGCCAGTCCAATATACGGGCATCGTCGAGGAACACCGGGCCGTGCGCCAAGGGGGGGGGCTGTTTGACATCTCGCACATGGGGGAAATCCGGGTGCGCGGCCCCGGCGCGGAGGCATTTTTAAATTGGACGCTCACCAACGACCTGCGGAAACTGGCAGCCGGGCAGGGCCAATACACGCTGCTGTGCAATGAGCGGGGCGGCGTGATAGATGACCTTTACGCCTATCACCTGGCGCCCTGGGAATACCTGTTGATCATCAATGCCTCGCGCATCGAGGCTGACGTGGCCTGGCTGGAAGCGCAACAGGCCCGGTTTCCCCGGCGCGATGACTTGACGCTGGAAAACGCCTCGGACGCCACCGGCGCCCTGGCGGTGCAAGGCCCGCGGGTGGTGGAGTTCCTGGAGCATTGCTTTCCCGGCCCCTCGAGCGGCGGCGCCAGCGTGGCGCGGGTCACGGCGCTCAAGAAGAACCAGGTGGCCGGCTTTAATCATGCGGGCGCCCGGATATGGATTTCGCGCACCGGCTACACGGGCGAGGATGGGTTCGAGGTGATCGCGCCGGGAACCCTGATCGAGGAGATTTGGAACCAACTGCTGGCGGCGGGCTTCAAGCATGGGCTGAAACCGGCCGGCCTGGGCGCGCGGGACACGCTGCGCACCGAGATGTGCTACCCGCTTTACGGCCATGAACTGGATGAAAACACCACCCCGCTGGAAGCGGGTCTGGGCTTCTTTGTCGCCCTGGACAAGGAGGACTTCATCGGGCGGACGGCGCTGGCCGGGCAGAAAGCCAACGGCCCGGCCCGGAAGCTGGTGGCGTTCAAAATGACCGGCAAATCCGCCCCGCCCCGGCCGCATTATGCCCTTTGGACCACGGGACCGGGCGCGGCGAAGGTGGGCACGGTGACCAGCGGCACCCAAAGCCCGTCGCTGGGCATAGGGATTGGGATGGGGTATGTGCCGCCGGCGTGCGCCGCTCCCGATACGCCCCTTGAAATTGAAATCCGCGGCCAGCGCGCCCCGGCCGTCGTGGTCCCCAAGCCCATCTACCGGAAGGCCCCGTAGCGTCGCCTTGCGGCCGGCTGGCGTGGCGTGAAAAGCCCAGGGTCTTTGGTTTTGGAGATCATGAACTGAGGAGGCTGAGGCTGCGGATTGGGTGGCGGTTGAGTGCTTCGATGATTTGGGGAAGGGACGGATCGGGGCAACGGCGTGCCCACAGGTCCAGCAATGCGCCGCGCAACCGGGCTAGCTTAGCAGCCGGTGGAGGCTGCGGCTGCTGCTCCATCGCCAACCGGATTATCATCCTTTATCGGGGGGCCAGCAAACTCCGCGTGTCCCACACTGGCTTGACCCAAATCGGGGAGGAATCCCGGGTGGCGGTTCCAAAATCCTTTTTATGCAAGGATGGTGGGCCCAGAGGGATTTGAACCCCCGACCAAGCGATTATGAGTCGCCTGCTCTAACCACTGAGCTATGGGCCCGAACGAGGGCGATCTTTGGCTTCCGACCGGCCTCGCCAGCCTTCCTTTTGGCCTGCCCCGGTGCCGGAGGCAAGCCTTTTCCAAAATGTGTTCGACAAAGCGCGCGCTGTCCCTGAAGGTTGGGGTGATGAGAGCCAAATTAGTAGCTGTGATTTGCGTGGCGGCAATCACCCTGGGTGGAGCGGCTTCCTGTCCCGCGGCCGATGACCACGGCCCGCTGGCGGTGGTGGCTGATGCGGCGGTGGTTCGTCCAGCCTGCCTGGTGGCGACTGCGATTGGTTCCGCGGTGTTCGTGGTTGCGCTGCCGTGGGCGGCGGCTTCCCGGAGCATCAAGGAGACGGCCCAGACGCTGGTGATCAAGCCCGCCCAGGCCACCTTTACCCGTCCGCTGGGCGACATGGACGCCCTGCTGGAGGAGTAGCGGCGGCAGGTTTGGGGCTGTGGCTGGCCGCGCCCGCCGTCCTCGGGGGCCGCGGCGCGCTGGAACGCGATATGATTGCTGAAGATAATTTCGTTGATTTTACGTGCCCGTATTGCGGCGATCCGGTTTCCTTTCCGCGGGAGAGCGCCGGGTTTGTCCAGGCCTGCCCCAACTGTACCGAGAGTTTCATTGTGCCCGACGATGGCGGCGCGGTGGGGAGGGCGATTCCCCTGCCGATCACCACGGCCCGGCTGGTGATTCGGCGGTTGGCGGCCCAGGACTGGCAGGATTTGCTGGAGTTGATGGCGGATGAGGAATTCTTCCGCTATACGGACGGCGTGCCGCTGGACGAGGACGGGATATTGCGCTGGCTGGCGAGCGATGCGCACGTCAAGCTGACCACGCCCGACCAGCCGTTTTTCCTGGGGCTGGAACTCCAGGACGGCGGCAAATTGATTGGCTACGCCACCTTGAACTTCACGGATCCGCAGTGGCGGCAGGTCAACTTCAGCCTGGGGCTGAACAGGAAGTTCCAGCGGCAGGGATACGCCCGGGAGACGGTGGCGGCGCTGCTGGATTTTTGCTTCCGGGGCTTAAAGCTGCACCGTGTGGCGAGTTGGTGCGACCACCGAAATGCGGCGGGGCTCCGGTTGTGGGAAAAGGCCGGGCTTCGGCGTGAGGGCGAGTTTGTGAAGAACCGCTGGGTCCACGGCGAGTGGGCCACCTCCGTCTGGTTTGCCGCGCTGGCGGAAGATTATTTCCCATCCCAGGGCCAGGCTTTGCCGGCGGGAGGGAGCGAACCCGGATAGATGGCGCTCAAGCCCTGGAAGAAGCTCGGGTCGCAACCGGCCGGCGAGTTCCGGATTTTCAGCATCCGCTCCGATCGCGTGGTGTCGCCCCGCACCCGGCAGGCCCAGGATGTGTATGTGATTGATTGCGTCAACTGGGTCAACGTCATCGCCCTGACGCCCGACCAGCACCTGGTGATGATCGAGCAGTACCGGCACGGCTCGACCACGGTCGAGCTGGAAATCCCCGGCGGCATGATTGATCCCCAGGACGCCTCGCCCGCCGCAGCGGCCCTGCGCGAATTGCGCGAGGAAACCGGCTACGAAGGGGAGCACCCGCGCCTGCTGGGCCGGGTCTTTCCGAATCCGGCCATCATGAGCAACATCTGCTTTACGGTGCTGGTGGAGAATTGCCGCCGCCGGCACCGGGTGCAACTCGACCAGGGGGAGGATTTGATCACCCGGCGGGTGCCCATCGCCGACCTGCCGCGGTTGGTGGCGGCGGGCCGCATCCGGCATTCCCTGGTGGTGGCCGCGCTGCATTACTTCGACCTGTGGCGGCGCGGGATTGCGCCGGAGGACGAGCCTCTTCGCGGGGCTTGAGCGTCACCGCCCGGGAACGCCGGGGCTTGCCCGGCGCCGCAGGCCGGGCTTACCCAGCGGCTTTTCGCACCTGTTCTTTTTTCGCCTCGCACTCGGCCCGGAGCGTTTTGCGGTCGCTGACCAGTTGTTTTTCCAACTGCTCCAGGGCCTCGGCGTCGCCTTTATCAATCGCCCGGGCGATCTCGCCTTTGAGGAGCAGCTCGCGTTCGGCGATTTTGGCGGTGCATTGGGCTTCGAGCTCGGCGATTTCCCGTTTTTGGGCAGCCGTCAGTTTCACGGGAGGCGCAGTTTTGCCCAGCCGTTCCATGGCCAGTTCGTAGGCGGTCTTCATGGTAATCTTGACAAGCCAGCCTAACCCGGCATCCTGTCCCAGCGCAAGCGCGCGGCGGGGGAACCGGGGTTTCGCCGCCCGCCCGCGCCATGACCATGTGTTTGCCGATTAAGCTTATTTCAACCGATTTCGACGGCACGCTCTTTGCCGAGTTTGAAAGCCCGCCGATTCCGGCGTCCGTGCAGCAGCGCATCGGCGAGCTGCAGGAGCGCGGCGCCCGCTGGGTGATCAACACCGGGCGCGACCTGTCCAGCCTCATGGAGGCGCTGGCGCGCGCCCGGATTGGCATCGAGCCGGATTACCTGGTGCTGGTCGAACGCGAGATTTACCAGCGCGCGGATTCGCAGTACCTGGGGCTCGCGGAGTGGAACGCCGCCTGCGCGCGCGACCATGCGGAACTGTTTGCTCGGGTGCGGCAGGATTTGCCCCGCCTGATCGGCTGGATCAGCGCCCGCTTTCCGGCGCGGCTCTACGAAGACACCTATTCCCCGTTCTGTTTGATTGCCGGCAATAATGGCGATGCCGATGCCATCCACGCCTATCTGGCCGAGTATTGCCGGGGCATTCCCAACCTCGGGCTTATGCGCAATGATGTTTATGCCCGCTTTCATCATGTGGGATACGATAAAGGCACCGCCCTGGCCGAGCTGACCCGCCGGCTGCAGCTCGGCCCCGCAGAGATTTTTGCCGCCGGGGATCAGCTAAACGATTTACCGATGCTTTCCCGGCAATATGCCCACTGGCTGGCGGCGCCGGGCAACGCGGTGGACCCGGTGAAAGATGCCGTGCGGCGGCAAAAAGGCTTTGTCAGCCAGCTCGAGCACGGCAACGGCGTTGCCGAGGGGCTGGATTTTTGCCTGCGCCAGGCGCAACGCCTCCGCCCGGCCCGGACGCCTTAGCCCGGGAAGCCTCCACCGCCGGACGGCGCCGGGCGGTCTCAGGGCGCCGGAGTGGGTTTTCTGGCCGGGTATCCCAGCCGGAACTTTCCGGAGCGCTCCGGCACCAGCAAATCCGTCGCCTGCACCACCAACTGGCCGCGAATCTCCAGCCGCTCGACCAGGCGGCGTTGGAGCTCCGCCGGGAGGGCGGCGTTCGGCGCCGCGGGATCGGGCACGAACCGCAGCAACCAGCCGCCGTCCGGCTGCTCGCACAACTGGTAGTGAACCATGCCCGGCAGGTCGGCCAGGCACTGGTCAATCTGCCAGGTCGTCACGCGGCGGCCGGCCGGCGTGAAGAACGCGTCCGCCGCGCGGCCATGCACCACGTAGCGCGGGGCGCGGGGCGGGCCGAGCTGTTCGACCAGGTCGCCGATGCGGTAGCGGATCAGCGGCATGAAATCGTTGGTGAGGGTGGTGACGACCAGGTCGCCGATGCCCTGCTCGTCGGCGGCGACCATTTCCAGCAGCGCGGTTTCCTGGCTGGGCCGCATTTCATCCGGGCCGGTTTCCATCAGCAGATGGCCGGTCTCGGTCGAGCCGTAGAGATTGAGCACCGGCACGCCGAACACGCGCTGCAGGATGCGCCGGTGGGCGGCGCTGACGAATTCGTAGCTGCTCAGAATGAACCGGAGCGACGGCAGCCGGATGCGCTGCCGCTCGCAGTAGAGCGCAAACAGAACGCCGTAAACCGGGTCCACGTCCAGAAACTGCGGCTGCCAGTCCGCGGCTTCGCCGGCCATGCGCGCCAGCTCGGCGTCGCTCCAGAGAAACGGGTACCGCGAGAGGCTGACAAACAGCGCGTTGCCCACGATGCGGTCGGCGTGCGTGGGGACGCCCGAATAGCAAATATCCCCGCTGCACACCGGCGAAGTGATCGTCACGCGCCGCGCCGCGGGAAAGTCGTCCAGCACCCGGGCGGCCAGCGGGTTGAGCCGCAGCGCCCGCTCCTCCTGCTCCGCCCACCAGCCCCGCCCCAGCAACAGCGGCACCCGCTCCTCCGAGGTGCCGGATGTTTGCTCCAGTTCGACCAGGTCCTGATCGAGCAGCGTGTCGAGCTCGACCCCGGCGCGCAGGAAATTGCGCGGGAAGTCGCGGCGAATGTCGTGCTTGGTAATCAGGGGCAGGCGGCGCAAATCCTCCAGGGCGAGGGGCTTGCCGTTCAACGGCAGCAGCTTGGCCGCCCGCTGATAAAGGGGCACCTCGCGCAGCCAGCGCGGCAGCACTTTGCCCACCCGGTCCGCCGGGGGGGCTTCGGGCATCAACTCTACGGTCGTCAACATGTCTGTATTCTCTCGCTCATCTTCACGCCACGCGCAAATCCAACATCACCCGAGGCCTCCCCGGAACCGGCCGCCCGCCAACCGGGGCGCGCCCGGGGGGCTTGTTTTTTTGCGGATTTGGATTGACTGCGGATGGGAATCCGCATAGTCTGCGGACATCATCGTTAACGCAGGTTGAGCGGGCGGCGGCTGGGTGGCGGCTGCCTGCCAGGCTGATTACAATAGGAACTAAAAACGCCTTTCCCCGGTCCCGGTTGTCGGAGCGCGGGAAAGGGCCAATCATAACCATGAAAAGAACACTTCGCTCTGTTATCGGGTTGACCGTGCTCCTGGGCGCGGGCTTGCTGCTTGAACCGGCTTCGGCCCAAATCCAAATCAGTTCCCTGCCGGGCGGCGTCTATAGTCAGAACTTTAATTCGCTGGCCATTTCCGGCGCCAATAACCCTTGGCAGGACAACGCGACCCTGCCCGGGTGGTATGCGGGGAAATCCAATAAAGGCACGCCCGACAGTTTTGCGAAGTATACCGCCGGCACCGGCAGCGATAACGCGGGAGCGCTTTATAGTTTCGGCGCCACCGGGTCTCCGGAGCGGGCTTTGGGCTCCCTCGCCTCCGGAAATGACAAGGTAGGCAATATCGCCTATGGCATTCGTTTTGCCAACGACACCGGCACGGACATTGCCAGCATTACGATTACCTACACCGGCGAGCAGTGGCGCAACGGCGGCAATGCCACTGCGCAGACCCTGGCTTGCTCCTGCCGCGTCAGCACCGATCCCATCACCAGCCCCGATCCGACCAATGCCGACACCTGGACTCCGTTGACCGCCCTGGATTTCATCTCGCCCACCGTTGGCGGCGGGGCGTCGGCCGTGAATGGAAACGACGCCGCCCATCGGCAGGAATTTACCGACATACTCCTGACCGGGGTCGTGTTGCCGGCGGGCGCGGAGCTTTTCCTGCGCTGGCGGGATGTTGATGACACCGGCACCGACCACGCGATGGCGATTGACGACTTGAGCGTGACCTTCAGCAGCGGGACGATCTCGACCAGCGCGCCCACCTATGCCACGGTGGCCCTGTCGGCGCCAACCAACCAGGCCGGGGCGACGGTTCTCCTGATCGCCACGAGCGATGGCTCCCCCTCCCAATCGCTCACCTACCAGTGGCGCAAAGACGGCGCGGCCTTGAGCGACGCCGGCAATCTTTCCGGCAGCACCACGCCGACGCTCACCCTGACCAACGTCCTGGCCGCCAACGCCGGCGACTACGACGTCATCGTCGCCAACTCTGCGGGCGCCGCTACCAGCGCGGTCGCAACGGTGACCGTGCTGGATCCTGCCATCCAGTCCCAGTCGGCCGATCGCACCTGCCCGGAAGGAACGAACGTTACCTTTACGGTCACCGCCCGCGGCACGCCGACGCTTATTTACCAGTGGTTCTTCGGCAGCGCCCCCATTGCCGGGGCAACCCGCAGCGCCCTGACGCTCACCGACCTGCAAATCACCCACCAGGGCGCTTACACCTGCTGGGTGACCAACGGCCTCGGGGACTACGTCGCCAGCGCCCCCATCCAGCTTACCGTCACGCGGTTCCCCAGCGTCACGCTGGCGCTGTGGGACTTTAATGACACCAACGCTCCGGTGGCGTCGCCGACTCCCTCGTTGGGCGCCGGCACTGCGGCGCTGCTCGGCGGGGTTAAGGCAACCTACGCCGCCGGCGTGTCGTCCGATCCCAGACCGACGGGGACCAACCAGGCCTGGAATACCTCGAGCTATCCATCCCAGGGCAGCGGCAATAAAACCGCCGGGGTGCAGTTCAACGTAAGCACGCTCGGTTACCAGAATATTTATCTTTCCTGGAGCCAGCGCCACAGCAATACCGGCAGCAAATACACCCGCCTCCAATACAGCGCCGATGGCGAGACCTTTAGCGACCTGGATTTCAATACGATGACCAATGGCGAGACGTTCGTTTCGCTCGCGTGCGATCTGGCCACCTGGCCGGCGGCCCATAATAATCCCAACTTTGCCTTCCGCATCGTCACCGAGTTCGAGAGCCCGGCCAACCCGAACTACGTCGGCACGGAGAGCACCTACAGCCCGGCCGGCACCATTCGGTTCGATATGGTGCGCGTTTACGGCGACCCCATCGGCCCGGAAACCGTCGCTCCCGTCACCATCAGCCGCCTGCAGGGAACCACCCTCAGCTATGGCGGCGGCGGCGGCGCGCAGTTTGTGCTGCTGGAGGCGTCGGATGTAGCGGCGCCCCTGGGCAGTTGGGCCCGGGTGCAGACTAACTTCGCCACCCCGGGAACGTTCACCATCCCGGCGGTGGGCGCGGCGCCAGCCAAGTACTATCGCATTCAGAGCGAGTAAACGGCGCGTCCAGGGATGTTGGCTAAACCGCTCGTCCGGGGCGGGTGGGTTAAACCTTTTGCCAGAAGGGTGAGCGTCCTCGCGAGCGCTCAAGAACTTGCTGGTTTTTTGCATGTGGCTAAATGGACGGCAAATGATGCGCGCCGGGAACGGTGCGTTGGGAATACGCTATGCCGCTGGGACCGCCGCCAACCGGAACAACCCGATGCCATGACGAGGCGTTCTTGCCTGAGCCTACCGGCAGACGGCGGCAGATCGGTTGACGGGACGAAGCGGGTGGGGTATTGGTGGGGCAGCAATGAAGAAGAAGCTGGTAGGCCGTTATATTGTGTCCGACCCAAAGGTGTGCCACGGCGAGCCGACCTTCCGAGGAACGCGGATTCTGGTGGCCGACGTATTGGAGCAGGTGGCTGGCGGCATCGCCTGGGAGAGCATCGTCGAGGAATGGAGGGGCAGCATCACCCGGGAAGCGATAGCCGAAGCGGTGCGGCTCGCCGGCGAGACGTTTCGCGAACACGCGCATGAACTGGGACTGGAACCCGCAAGGGTGTGAACGTCCTGGATGAGAATATCCTCGAAAGCCAGCGGCTGTCCTTGCTCGGCTGGCGCATTCCGGTCCGGCAGATCGGGCACGAACTCGGCTGGAAGGGAATGTGCGACGGGGAAATTATCCCGTTTCTGCTGACATTGCGCCGGCCCACTTTCTTCACGCGTGACCTCGATTTCTGGTCCCGGCAGTTGTGTCACGCGCGATACTCGCTGGTGATTCTGGCGGTGGGGCAGTATGAGGCGGCGCACTTCATTCGCCGGATGCTGCGGCAGCCGGGCTTCAACTCCCAATCCAAACGCATGGGACAGGTTATTCGGGTTATGCACCGTGGGTTCGTGGTGTGGCAACGGCACGCCAAACACGAGGTCCGGCATGATTGGCGCGACTGATTGGCTTTGGCACCGTTGCCGTCTGGCGATTACAAAAACCTGCGATACCGGGTTGGCTGGCGCGGGCTGTGCCCCCTTGGCTTGCAGCAAAGAGGCCGCATCAGGGGCGGGCAGCACGTTTCGGGCGCCAGCCGGTTGCTGCCGGAAATCAGGTAGCCGGCGGCGCAGATGAACCAAAGCGAAGCGCGGGCGCAAGTAAAACGGGAGGGGGTTTTGCATTGACACCGGCGGGGATTTTGGGTCAACCTGCGTTTGACTGGTTGGGGAATCCCCCAAAGGGGGCCAGCCCGGCCGGGCAATCGCAGGTTGATCAAAGAGAAAGATGAACTGACATGAAAAGAATCTTCGTTGTAATGGCGGGAATCGGTGTGCTTGGCACCTTGTGGCTTACCTCGAGCTGTTCTCCTCCGCCGCCCTCGGAACCCGTCAAGATTGGCGCGTTATTTTCCGTGACCGGGCCGGCGTCCTTCCTGGGCGCCCCGGAAGAGAAGACGGTGCAGATGCGCATCGAGCAGATCAACGCCGCGGGCGGCATCAATGGCCGGAAGCTGCAGTTGGTGGTCAAAGACACCGCCGGCAGCCCCGAAAAGGCGGTGTCGTTTGCAAAGCAGTTGATCGAAGAAGAGAAAGTGCTGGCCATTCTTGGCCCGTCCACCAGCGGCGAGACCATGGCGATCAAGGATTTATGCGAGCAGAACCAGATGCTGCTGGTGTCCTGCGCGGCGGCGGAAACCATCGTCAACCCCGTGGCCCGGTATGTGTTCAAAGTGCCCCAGAAGGACAGCCAGGCGGCGACCTGGATTTACCGCACGATGAAAGAGAAGGGCATCTCGAACATCGCCATTGTGAGCAGCACGGACGGTTTTGGCGCGGCGGGCAAGAAGCAGCTTGAGGACCTGGCGCCCGCGGAGGGCATCACCATCGTGGCCAACGAGGTGTACGACAAGCAGGCGACCGACCTGACCGACGTGCTGACCAAGATCAAGGGCAACCCCAAGGTGCAGGCGGTGGTCAACTGGTCCATCGTGCCGGCCCAGTCCATCGTGGCCAAGAATATGAAGCAACTGGGCATGGACATGCCGCTGTTCCAGAGCCACGGGTTTGGCAACCGCAAATATGTGCAGCAAGCCGGGGCGGCGGCGGAAGGCATCCTTTTCCCCGCCAGCCGGTTGCTGGTGGTGGAGGATTTGCCGGCCAATCATCCGCAAAAGGAAGTGCTGGCCACGTACAAGAAGGATTACGAAAGCCGCTTCAAGGAAGACGTCAGCACCTTTGGCGGGCACGCTTATGACGCGCTCCTGGTTGTGGTGGAGGCGCTCAAGAAAGCCGGGGAACCGGAGCGTGAAAAGGTGCGGGACGCGCTGGAGACCCTGACGGGCGTCGTGGGCACCGCCGGAATATTCAACTTTTCCCCCACCGACCATACCGGCCTGGATTTGACGGCCTTCGAGATGCTGACGGTGAAAGACGGTCAATTCGTCGCGTATAAGCAGTAGCGCCGAACATGCCGACTGATTACGACGGCTTTGCGCCCCGGCCGGTCTGCCGGCCGGGGTTTTTGGGTTAATGCCCGGCGCGTGCAAAACGAAAGCTTAGCGCTGCAGTACCTGCTGTCGGGCATCACCAAGGGCAGCATCTACGCCGTGGTGGCGATCGGGTTCAACCTGATCTACAGCGCGACGGGCATCATCAACTTCGCGCAGGGCGAGTTCCTGATGTTGGGTGGGATGGTGGCGGTCACGCTGGCGGCGTATGTGCCGCTGCCGGTGGCGGTCACGGGCGCGGTGGCGCTCGTCGCCCTGGTGGGCGGCCTGCTTGAGTTGGCGTTTTTTCGCCGGCTGCGCCGCCACTCCATCCTGCACCTGGTCATCATCACCATGGGCCTGTCCATTGTCATCCAGGAAACGGCGCTGCATATCTGGGACGAAAAGGTGCGTTCGCTTCCTTATTTCACCGGCAACGAGGTGTCGTCCGTCCGCTTTCTGGGTGCGGCGATTTCCCCGCAGGTGCTGTGGGTGCTGGGTACGGTGGCGCTGGCGGTGCTGGGATTGCATTTCTTTCTGCGCTATACCCTGACGGGCCGGGCGATGCGGGCGTGCTCGTCGAACCCCGAGGCGGCGATGCTGGCCGGCATTAACATTCCCAACATGCGCACGCTCGCCTTTGGGCTGAGCGCCGCCCTGGGCGCGCTGGCCGGCTGCGTGGTTTCCCCCATGACCATGACTCACTATGAGATGGGCGCGCCGCTGGCCATCAAGGGCTTCGCGGCCGCCATCCTGGGCGGGTTGGGCAATCCCATGGCGGCGGTGGCCGGCGGGTTGCTGGTGGGATTGCTGGAGGCGGCCAGCGTGAGTTGCCTGCCCGCGGTCTATAACGATGTCTCCGCGTTTGTCATTCTGCTGCTGGTGATCTTCGTGCGGCCGCAAGGCTTGTGGGGCGCGCTGGCGCCGGACCGCGTTCGCGAACATTAGAACCGCAACTCATCAAATGCGTCATACGATCATCCTCCCCGACCGCGCCGGCGGCCTCCGCCCCCCGGCGGAGCCGCCGTCCGCCTGACGCCCCACGGCCATGCCTCGCCTGCGCTTGCTGTTCCTGCTCGCCCTGTTCCCGGTGATGGTGGCGGGCGCGCAGCTTGGCCTGCGCGCGGCGGGCATGGAGTACTGCCTGACGCAGCTCACCATGTCGGTTTATTATGCCCTGGTGGTCATGGGGCTTTGCCTGCTGATGGGCTATGCGGGGCAGGTATCGCTGGGGCACGGCGCGTTCTTCGCCCTGGGCGGCTATACCACGGCGGTTCTGACCACGCATGATTTCTCCGGCATCCGGGCCTGCGCCGGGGTGGGCGTATTGGAGCGGGCGGGCCTGTTGGTCGCCCAGCAGGATTTATATGGCCAGGCGGGGCTGTCCGTCGCGCCGTGGGCCGCGTTTGCGGCGGCGATGCTCCTTACGTTTGTGGTGGCGTTGTTGATCGGTTACCCGGCGCTGCGCCTGCGCGGGCATTATTTGGCGATGGCTACGCTCGGCTTTACCCTGATCGTCAGCAAGCTGCTGCTGGGCAGCGCCCTCACCGGATCGGCGGATGGCATCCACGGCGTGCCGGAGTGGAAGCTGCTGCCGGGGCTGACCGTCTCCGGCCGGAGCGCCCTGCGCGTCCAGAACTACTACCTCGCCTGCGGCCTGGCGCTGCTGCTGTTGCTGGGCTTGCGCAACCTGCTCCGCTCCCGCGTCGGGAGGGCGCTGCTGGCGATCCACGACCGCGAAACCGCGGCCAACGCAATGGGCATCAACACCGCCGCCTACAAGCTCAAGGTCTTCGTCCTGAGCGCCCTGCTGGCGGCGCTGGCCGGCGTGTTCTTTACCCACTATACCGGCGGGATTGCCCCGTCGGAAGCCGGGGCGCTGAAGTCCGTCCGCTATGTGGCGCTGGCCGCCGCGGGCGGCATGGCCAATCTCTGGGGCGTGACGGTGATGAGCATCGCTTTGAATTATTGCTCCCTGCGCGGCTGGTTCGGGAGCTACGATAACGCCGTCTTCGGCGCGCTTCTGATTCTGATCATCTCCCTGGCGCCGGAAGGCCCGCTGAAGCCCCTGGGCCTGTGGCTCCGGCGCCTGGCTGGCCGGCCCGACCCCGAAAGGAGGACCCCGCATGGCGCTCCTTGAAGTCACGGATGTCCGCCGCGCCTTCGGCGGCCTGGCGGCGGTGGATGGGGTCTCCTTCACCGTTAAACCCGGCCAGATCAAGGGCATCATCGGCCCCAATGGCGCGGGCAAGACAACGCTGTTCAACCTCATCTCCGGCCTGCTCAAACCGGATGCGGGCCGGATCACCTTCCGGGGCCGCTCGATCACCGGCTTGAAACCTTACGAAATCGCCGGCGCCGGCTTGTCCCGCACGTTCCAAAATCCCAGCCTGTTCCTCCAGATGAACGTGCTGGAGAACGTGATGGTGGGCCGCCATTGCCGCACGCGCTGGGGGTTCCTGGGCTGCGGCTTGCGCTGGCCGGGCCAGGCCCGGGAAGAGCGCGCCATCCGCGAGGCGGCGCGGGCGCAGTTGGACGTGGTGGGCCTGGCGCACCTGGCGGGCTGGTCGGCGGGCGCGCTGCCGTTCGGCCAGCGCCGGATGGTCGAACTGGCGCGCGCGCTGGCGACCGAGCCGGCGATGCTGCTGCTGGACGAACCCGCCAGCGGTTTGAACACGCGCGAGAAGGAAGACCTCGGGCGCCTGATCCGCCAGATCCGGGATCGGGGCATCACCGTGCTGCTTGTCGAGCATGACATGTCGGTGGTGATGGGGCTTTCGGACGATCTCCTCGTATTATACAACGGACGCCCCATTGCCGAAGGCGCGCCGGCGGCCGTCCAAAATGATCCCCGGGTGATCCGCGTGTATTTGGGCGAAGACCTGCAAAACGATGAATCCGGCGGAGACGCGCCCCCGCGCGCTCCCGCCACCCCGCCTGCGACATGCTGCTCCAGGTAAGGAATCTAAGCTGCGGCTATGGCAGCCTCGAGGTGGTTCACGGCGCCAGCCTGCACGTTTGCCACGGCGAGATCGTCGGCCTGCTCGGGGCCAATGGCGCCGGCAAGTCCTCCCTGCTCAAGGCGATCATCGGCCTGCTGCCACCCTGGGCGGGCGAGGTGTTCATTGACCGGCGGCCCACCACCGGCCAGCCGCCCTGGCGCAGCGTCAGCAACTCGACGGTGCTGGTGCCCGAAGGCAAGATGATCTTTGCCGATATGACCGTCCGCGAGAACCTGATCATCGGCGGCTACCATAACCCCGACCGCATCCGGCACCTGGAGACCGTGCTGGACGGGTTTCCACGCCTCCGCGAGCGCCTCCAGCAAGTGGCCGGCACGCTTTCGGGCGGCGAACAGCAAATGCTGGCCCTGGGCCGCGCCCTCATGGCGCGCCCCCGTTTACTGCTGCTGGACGAACCTTCCATGGGCCTGGCGCCGCTCATGGTCAAAGAGGTTTTCACCTCCATTCGCAAGATGAAAGACCTTGGCCTGACCGTGCTGCTGATCGAGCAGAACGCCAACGCCGCCCTCCGGATTGCCGACCGCGCCTACGTCATGGAAACCGGCGAAATCGTTCTCGAAGGCCCCGCCGCCGACCTGGCGCACAACCCCGAGGTGAAACGGGCCTACCTCGGCAAAGGCTGAAGCCCCCGCTGCCGTTTTATTCTCCTATGAGCACGTTTGACCGCCGCTACGAACAGATTTCCCGCTCCGAACTGGAGCAGATGCAGTTGGAGCGTCTTCAGGCCCTGCTGGCCCGGCTGCGGCGCAATGTCCGCCGCTACCGCGAGAAGCTGGGCGACTTCCGCCTCCAATCCCTGGCCGACCTGCCCCGGCTGCCTTTCACCACGCAGGAGGATATGGTCGAGAGCTTCCCGTATGGCATGTTCGCCTTCCCGCTGCGCGAGGTGATTCGCCTGCACTCGACCCTCGGGCCGGGCGGCAAACCGCTGGTGATCGGCCACACCCGCAACGACCTGGCCCTCTGGAGCCGGCTGGTGGCCCGCCAACTCTCCGCCAGCGGCGTCACCGCCAACGACGTCATCCTGATTTCCCTGGGCGGCCTGACGCAGTCCGGCGCCGTGGGCTATGTGCGGGGGGCGGAGTTGATCGAAGCCTCGGTCATCGCCGAAGACCCGCTGCATATAGATTACCAGCTCGCGATGCTCCAGAACTATCGCCCCACCACGCTCATCACCACCCCCACCAACGCGCTGGACCTGATCCGCGCCATCGAGCAACGCCGCGTGGACCCCCAGTCCCTCTACCTGCGCACCGTCCTGTTGTCCCGGCCCGTGGACCGCGAAACCCGCGAGCAAATCGCCTCGGGCCTCTTCGCCGCCGTCCGCTGCAACTTCGGCCTGGGTGAAATCCTCGACCCCGGCCTTTGCGTCGAGTGCGAGGTGGGGTTGTTTCACATCCACGAAGACCAATTCCTGGCGGAGGTCTGCGAGGGCGAACTGGTCATCACCACCCTGGCGCGCGAAGCCATGCCCCTGCTCCGCTACCGCACGCGCGTCGCCGCCGAGCTTTGCCACGACCAATGCGCCTGCGGCCGCACCGGCGTCCTGTTTCAGCCCGGCCCCCGGCTGGACCACCGCCACCAGGTCCGGGAAATCTCCTTTTACGAAACCCAGGTGGCCGAAGTGCTCGCCCAAACCCGCGCGGCGGGCCTTCGTTTCCACCTCACTCCCTCCGAACGGCAACTGCAAATCGCCCTCGAAATCTCCGAAGACTACTTCGCCAGCGCCATGTGGCCCGCCGATGACCCGAAGCGCAGCATCGAAGCCGAATTGCTGGCCCGCCTGGGGCTCCCGGCGGAAGTCCGTTACGTCGAGCCGCGGGCCGGCTCCGGGCCGGCGGCATGAAACCAAGCCCCTCCCAGCCGCTGGCCGGCATTCTGGAACCGGTGTTCGCCATTCGCACCGAGGAGGACCTCGGCATTGGCGATACCGAGGGTGTGCGGCAGATGATTGACTGGTGCCACCGCCATCGCCTGAACATCCTCCAAATCCTGCCCATCAACGAGCTGGGCAATGACAACAGCCCTTACAACGCCCTGAGCTCGCTGGCGCTCGAACCCTCCACCCTCGCCCTGTCGCCGCGCCATCTCCCGGACCTGACGCCGGAAACCTTCCTGCGGCTGGCGCCGCCGGATCGGGTGGCCGGGTTGCGCCGCGGGCCGGTCAATTATCCGGAGGTCCGGGCGCTTAAACACCGGCTGCTCGAAGCCGCCTTCGCGCATTTCGCCGCGCAGCATCTCGATCCGCCGGACGAACGCGGCCGCCAGTTCCACGCCTTCGCGGCGGAGAACCGCGCCTGGCTGGACGATTACGCCCTGTTCCGCGCGCTAGTGGAGGAAAACGGGAATACGCCCGCCTGGGATCGCTGGCCGCCCGAACATCATTCGCCCGCCGCCGCCCGCGACTGGCTGCGGGTGCTGCCCCGGGAGCGCCGCCAGGAATTGGCGCGCCGGCAGCTTTTCTTTCAATACGTGCAATGGCTCGCGTTCACCCAGTGGCAGGCGCTCAAGGCCTGCGGCGCGGCGCGGCGGGTCTATCTGATGGGCGATATCCCGTTCGGCGTGGGCCGTTATAGCGCGGATGTTTGGGCCAACCGCGACCTCTTCGACCTGGACTGGAGCGGCGGCGCGCCGCCGGAAACGACCTTCAAGGCAGACCCCTTCACCGTGAAGTGGGGCCAAAACTGGGGCATCCCCAACTATCGCTGGGAGGAACTGCGCCGCCGCCAGTTCGGCTGGTGGCGCACCCGCGTCGGCAACCTCCAAAAGCTCTTCCACCTCTACCGCATTGATCATGTGCTCGGCTTCTTCCGCATCTACTCCTTTCCGTGGACGCCCGACCGCAATGCGGAGTTCCTGCCGCTGACCGAGGCCGAAGCCGCCGCCCGCACCGGCGGGCGCCTGCCCGGATTCAAGCCATTCCCCGACGACACCCCCGAACACAAGGCCTTCAACCAGGCCCAGGGCGAGGAAATCCTCCGGGTCGTCCTCGCCGGCTCGGGCGAGACCACTGTGGTGGCCGAAGACCTGGGCGTGGTGCCCGACTACGTGCCGCCCACCTTGCTCAAGCTCGGCATTCCCGGCTTTCGCATCCCCATGTTTTTCCGCGAGCCCGACGGCGCCTATGCGGACCCGAAGCGGTATCCGCGGCTGTCGCTCGTCCAGCCCGCCACGCATGATCACCCGCCGCTGGCCGCCGCCTGGGACGGGCTTTGGCAGGCCATCAACGCCGGCACGGAAGCCGACGCCAGCCGCCGCGAGCTGCGCCAGATTATGGCCTTTGCCGGCTTGCGGGACATCGAGCCGCCGCGTGAGTTCGCCGGCCAACTGCACGAAGCCTATTCCCGCGCCGTCCTCCAGTCCGCTTCCTGGCTGGCCGTCTTCCAGATCACCGACCTGTTCGCCATGACCGCCCGCTTCAACACCCCCGGCACCGTCGCCCAGACCAACTGGACTTACCGCCTCCCCCACACCGTCCGGGAACTGGAGGAAGACCCGGTGCGGCGGCAGCAGGCGGAGACGTTCTCCCGCCTCGCGCGGGAAAGCGGGCGCGGCTGCTAACCGCTGGCGTCTCCCCCCGGCGCGGCCGGCAAAACAAAAAAGGACGCCCGCCCGCCGCATTCTTTCACGCGGCGTTGCCAGCGTCCCACAACCGGCCGCGCGCCCGCGCGCGGCGTTAGGATCAAAACCGGCGGGTCAGGCTTTGGACGGCTTAAACAGCGTCAGCAGCATCGAAAACGGTTTCGTCGCCTTCACGGCGTGCGGCAGATTCGGCGGCATGTAGAAGAAATCGCCGGGCTTTAGAATGTTCGGCTTTCCTTGCAGGGAGAATTCGCACTCGCCCGATAAAATCTGCACCAGCGCATGTTGCGTTGAAGTGTGCTCGGTCAGTTCCTGCCCTTCCGCAAACCCAAACAGCGTCACCTGCGCGACATCCGTCCGCAGCAGCGTGCGGCTGACGATGCCGTTGGCGGCAAACTGCGTTTCTTTGGTCAGCGAGATAATCCGCTCGTTTTTAGCATCCAATAAAGGTTGTTCACTCATACCCGCAACCTACACCTTTTCGGCGGTTCCGCCTTGATATAAATCAAAAAAAACTCCGATGCCCGCCCGCCCCGTTCCCCCAAGCCGTCCGGGGCGCGCCCGCGCGGCGGCTCCGCCGGGAGCGCCGTTTCAGAAGGAGATGAATTGGGCGGCCTGCGCCACGTCCTTATCGCCCCGGCCGGAGAGGTTGACCACGATGATTTGCTCCCGGGAAAGCGTGGGGGCGCGGCGGATGACTTCGGCTACTGCGTGGGCGCTTTCGAGGGCGGGAATGATGCCCTCCAGGCGGGCCAGCTCGGTAAAGGCGTTGAGGGCCTGGGCATCCGTGGCGGCGGTATATTCGACGCGCCGGCAATCCCGCAGCCAGGCGTGCTCGGGGCCGACGGCGGCGTAGTCCAGGCCGGCCGAAACGCTATGGGTAAGCTGAATCTGCCCCTGCTCATCCTGGAGCAGGTAAGAGCAGGCGCCCTGCAGAACCCCCAGCGAGCCGCCTTGAAAGCGGGCGGCATGTTTGCCCGTGGCTATCCCTTCCCCGCCGGCCTCCACGCCGACCATCTTTACCGATTCATCGTTCAGGAAGGGATAAAAGAGCCCCATCGCGTTCGAGCCGCCCCCCACGCAGGCAACCAGCCAGTCGGGCAGGCGGTGGGCCTTTTCCAGAATCTGGCGGCGGGCTTCATCGCCGATGATGCGCTGAAAATTGCGCACCATCAGCGGATAGGGGTGCGCCCCATAAACCGTGCCCAGGATGTAATGGGTCGTCCGGATGTGGGTCACCCAGTCGCGCATGGCTTCGTTGATGGCCTCTTTCAGCGTCTGCTGGCCGGCTTTGACGGGGACCACTTCGGCGCCGAGCATTTTCATCCGCAGGACGTTGAGCGCCTGCCGCTCGCAATCCACCGCCCCCATATAGATGACGCATTTCAGCCCGAACATGGCCGCCACGGTCGCGGTGGCAACTCCGTGCTGCCCGGCGCCGGTCTCGGCGATGATCCGCGTCTTGCCCATGCGCCGGGCCACCAGAATCTGGCCGATGCAGTTGTTGATCTTGTGGGCGCCGGTGTGGAGCAGGTCCTCGCGCTTGAGATAGATTTGCGCCCCGCCCAGCTCGCGGGTGAGGCGCTCGGCAAAATAAAGGGGCGTCGGCCGGCCGCAAAACTCCCGCAGGTAATACTCGAACTCGCGCTGAAAGCCCGGATCCCGCCGCGCGCGGGCATACTCGGCCTCCAATTCCTGCAGCGGGTGCATGAGCGTTTCCGGCACATACCGGCCCCCGTAAGGGCCAAAGTGGCCGCGCGCGTCCGGCACCGCATCGGTGGCTATGGCAGTCATAACGGGAAGAATAGTCTCACCGGCAACCCTCGTCGAGCGCGGCCTTGCCGCCCCCACCCGCGCGGGCGTCGTCATCGGGAAGACGCGAAGCGAGCGGCGCTGACGAGCCCCCGGCCCGCCGGCGGCGCGCGCCGCCCGTTCCTCCCGGAACGTGAATTATCCGGCCCGCCGTTGACGCGCTTGGCCGGAAGGCCCCCCGCGAATGCCGGGGCTATCGCCGCGGCCGCCGCTCCTTCTCCGCCGCCCAGCGGGTGAAGAGCCGTTTGATGATCTGATACTTTTCGGGGTTTTTCGCCGGATCCTGGTGGCAATAGATCATGACCCCATCAGCGGCCCGGCGGCCGGCAAGCATGGCCTGCTCGACGTATTCCGGAGTCGTCGCCCCCAGGCGGCTGTGGGCGGAGGCGTAGATATCGAGGACGATGGGGAAATCGGGGCCGACCAACGCCTTGAGCTGCTGCAATTCAGACTCGACCAGGCCGGGGTCTTTCAGGTTGGGCCCGGCGGACTCATGCCGATAGGGAAACAGAATGCCGTCCAGCAGATGGCAATAATTGGTGACGAAGCCGGGCCGGGTAATCCCGGTGAAGTAGCAGCAGGGCGCAAAGGCCAGGCGCGGGTTGACCGCGCGGGCGGCCTCGAGCATTTGCCGGACATATTCCGGCGTATAGGGCGTTTTCAGATTGTGGGTGAAGTCATCAATGCTCCAGGCCACCAGGTTGGTTTCCCGCAGGCTGAGCTTCGCGAACTCCACCGCCCACTGCTGGTAATCGAGCCGGAAGGGCTCGGAATAGTGGCGCGTATGCGGCGGCGATTCGGAGGGCGGCACCAGCGAGGCCCAGAGGCGAATCCCCTTTTCCCGGGCGCGCGGCAGGAGGAGCTTCAAATCCTCCCAATCGGTGGGATAATTATGGATGCAGAAGCTGTACGTATTGGCGCGGAGTTCGACCAGTTCGGCCACCAGGCGATCCACGTCCACTCGGTTGTCCGCTTTGCGCGGCGGGCGGCAGTAGGTGGCCCGCGTGCCGTGCAGCGCGCGGGCGCGCTCCAGCCGGGCGCGTTGCTCCGGCGGGGGCGTGGAAACACAACCGGCGAGCGGCGCCAGCAGGGCCGCCAGCGCCAGCAACCGGACGGCGGTCATCAAGGACGGAGGTCTCATACGCGCGCCCATAGGAACACGCCGGCCCGCCCGATTGAAAGCAAAAACTCCGCGGCGCGGCGGCGCTAAGCCGGCGTAAGGGCGCGCAGCCGGGCGATGATGCCGGGCAGGCGCTCCAGCGCGTAGTCCACCTCCGCCGCGGTATTGGCGATGCCCAGGCTGAAACGGATGCTGCCGCGGGCGCGCGCCGCGCTGCAGCCCATCGCCGTCAGCACATGCGAAGGCTCCAGCGAGCCGGTGGTGCAGGCAGACCCGCTGGAGGCGCAAATGCCCGCCTGGTCCAGCAGCAGCAAAATCCCCTCCGCCTCGACCCCCGCGAAAGCCAGGTTGCTGGTGTTGGGCAGGCGCGGTTCCCGGGCGCCGTTGCGGACCGTTTCGGGAATCTGCCGGAGCAGGCCCGCCTCCAAACGGTCGCGCAGCGCGCGCACCCGCGTCTCCGCCTGCGCCAGGTTGGCCCGCGCCAGTTCCGCCGCCCGGCCAAACGCGACGATGTTGGCGACATTCTCCGTGCCCCCGCGCCGGCCGCGCTCCTGTCCGCCGCCGACGATGTACGGCTGGTATTTGACCCCCCGTTTCAAATAAAGCAGCCCGATGCCTTTGGGCGCATGCAGCTTGTGCGCGGACAGGGACAAAAAGTCCGCCTCCAGCGCCTGCGCGTCAATCGGGAGCTTGCCGGCGACCTGCACGGCGTCGGTGTGAAACAGGACGCCCCGGCGGCGGCAGCGGGCGGCGATTTCCTGGACGGGGAAAAGAAGGCCGGTCTCATTATTGGCCCACATGACGGAAGCAATGGCCGTGTCCGGCCGGAGAGCTTGTTCAACCTGGTCCAGGTCAAGCGCGCCATCCGGGCTGACCGGCAGGAAGGTGACCGCGTAACCCTGCTTCTGGAGAAGCTGGACGAACTTGATCGTGGCCGAATGTTCGACGGCGGTGGTCACGATATGGCGCTTGCCCGGCTGCGTGGCCAGGGCGCTGTGGATCGCCGCGTTATTGCTCTCGGTGCCGCCGCTGGTGAAGATGATTTCGCGCGGATCGGCGTTGATCAACGCCGCCACCCGGGCCCGGGCTTCGCCCAGCGGCCCGGCAAGCTGGCGTCCGAAAGTGTAGCTGCTGGAGGGATTGCCCCAATACTCGCGCAGAAACGGCAGCATCGCCTCCACCACCTCGGGCGCGACCGCCGTGGTGGCGTTATGATCAAAATAGCAACGAGCCGGGCTGTTCATAACGGTCGTATCTATAAAAGCCACTATAAACCCGGACGCGCGAACGGAAAAGCCGAACCCACAAATAGCTCCGCCGCCGCCACCCTCGCGGAAAGCTGGCCTCGCGAATCTTCTGAGCGGAAACGATTCCGTTGAGAAGTCCAACCGGGTCCCGTCATGCCATCGGAGCCGGGAAAAACCAGATCCCCCAGACCGTAGCCCCAAAGAACCCTTTGTTTGGCGAATTCCACAGCATAATCGTTGGGTTTCGAACGCCATTTGCTTGTAAAATCAGTGCTTTACGCACGTGTGGCAGAACGGAATAGAGGTAAAATCTGAATCCTTTCGGTTTAGCCGTAACGATCCCGAGGGATAGTTCAACCCCCCGCCCTCGTTCCATCGGAGCTCGGCCAGCCCTGACCATCCAATCCGCAGCCCTGGCGAACCCTTTATTTAGCAACTTCAAGGGGTAGTGTCCTAAAAGTTCTGCAAAAAGCAGCGGGTCATGGTAAGCCACTGGGGTGAATAAAGAACCCAGAAACGAAAGGCAAAGAACCATGACCCGAAAGGTTGAAAAGAACGTAAAGACAGTAGCATTGGAATTGGAAGAAGTGAAGCAGGCCTTAATGGCACAGAAGGATTTTTTAGTGCCGGTGGTGCAACAGACGATGCAGGCGATGCTGGAGTTGGAGATGGAAGAGTGTTTGCAGGCGGCCCGATATGAGCGG